>CAYRCS010000049.1:0-2142 GCA_964422855.1 uncultured Candidatus Peribacteria bacterium | reverse complement strand
ATGGCCCTCAGAGCATTCTCGACACCTTGTCAAAACACTCTCCTGCAGCATCATCACGCGTTGTTCATAGCTTGGTGATAGAGTATCATCATACCACCTGTCATGCTGAACTTGATTCAGCATCCATGGATTCCGGATCAGGTCCGGAATCACTATTGATGAGATATATATCATTGTGTCCACCAGAAACACTGAGCACGACATAGGGCAGTTTGAGTTCTGATATATTCCTTTCTGCCAAAATTGAAAAGATATGCCCATGGATATGATTGATCGGCAATACAGGTTTGTGTAGATATGTCGACAAAAAATGTGCAGCTGTTTTTCCTACCACAAGCGATCCAGGTAAGCCGGGATTTGTTGTCACTGCTATAGCATCGACGGTTCTGATTTCATCCATTCATATTTCTTCGAGCAGCGCAATTATCTTCTCACTATGCAGTCTACTTGCTATCTCTGGTACGACGCCACCATATTTTTGATGGTCAGCAATCTGTGAATATGCTACCAATTTTTCCACAGCAAAAAATCCATTATCATACGATATGATCCCAATCGAAGTATCATCACAACTCGTTTCTATAGCCAATACTTTTGTCATATTATTCCATAGTTAAACCACGCGCAAAGTGTTTGCTGATCCATATTGTACTACCAATAAGCACAATATTCAGTGCCGCCCCATAAGCAAATAGTTCAACAATTCATAGATCTCTACCAGCAAGGAGCATATAGCACAAAGCTCACAACACAGCCAAGATGACAGTCACTAAGGATAACTTCCCTCGACGTACAAATGGCAGCGCATTATGATACCATGCTATATACAAAGCACCCAATACATACATTATTTCTAGAGATACTTGCGTCACGATTCCGCCTAGCAGTGCATAACGAGGGATAGCATATATTCCTATTCCCAAGCCGATGATAACACCAATCAGATTTACCCAGAAGATGTCATTATTTTTTTCTATAGCGACAAAGAGGTAGTTGTATACTTGCTTGATAAAACTCAGCAATAAGACAAATGCTAAGAACGGTAAGACCGTATTTGCTCATGGATTATCAAGTCCTGTTCACAAGAACTCTTTGCCTCATACCAGACTGATAATTGGGTCGGCCAAGACCAAGAAATTTATAAAAGCTATAACCCCAATCCAGTAGATAAGAGATAAGAAATTACCAAAGCTCTTGCGTATATTTGTATGACTATATCCAGCTACTTTGTGTAACAAACTATTTCCCAGTGAAGAAGGTATGATGAGCAATATTTCTATCAACGATAGTGCAAGTGCCCATACCCCTGTATAGATATTACCTTCAGCTGTAGGGAAGAAATTTGACAACAATATCAAGACTATGAGTGTGTGGAAGCTACTGAGATAATATGCGATACCATATTGTCGATTGCTTAGATATACTTTTTTGATAAACGATCGATCGATGATAATGCTAAACCCCAGGAGTTTGTTTGCCTTTCGTTGGACATATATTCGTTGGATGAGACTGCTGACGACTACCGATCCCATCACAAGACAAAAAGCAAGAATGGAGTCTGCTCATCCATCAAAGGTGATATTGCGAAATCATCGATATACCACAGTAGCGAGTACTCATAATTGTCCTATTCTAGCAGCTATCAAACCAATACTGAGCTGCTCCATCTTCCAAAATAATTGGAGTGGCAATTGCGTAATTCACGATCACATAAACATCGCAGAAAACGCCATACCAAATGGCAATCATCGCACCAGATACGGGTTACTCGTATATGCAGGCAAGAGGTATGCTAGTATGAGAGCCACTGTATATACAATAGTCATCGTGACTACTCTCGTCCCCACAAATGCACCATATTCTTTTTGGAGGGAACCCTTTATTATTTTGCCTGCTTCTTCCAATTCTTTGGTTATTCAAAGCTTCCTAACAGCTATCACATAGAGCCCAAAATCAGCCAAAGCTGACCAGATAGCAAAGTATTTCAATATCGTAGAATAATCACCATATCTCAGTGGTCCGAGGTATGGAGACATCATTTTGATTACAAAAAAGCCCAACAACGCACTCGCTATTCTACCAATAAGCTGTCGTGCAGCATCTTTGATAACCAATCTATGTGTTCACATAATCTATACTATA
>CAYRCS010000048.1:0-3475 GCA_964422855.1 uncultured Candidatus Peribacteria bacterium | reverse complement strand
ACGATGAAAAATCTGCTCGACTCGAGCAAAGGGATGATGTGACCACTGATCACACTATACTCCTCTATCCTCAATTTTTCACAGTTCAATATCCAGACCAGCAATGGCGATGATCGAGCACTAGTCATAGGAGCGATTATAAAGACGCTCTTAGCATTGGCATTGCTTTTGCCGATCCTACTCACGGCCCTTGTTATGTTAGTCAGAGTATGAATTTTATGGGTAGTGATAGCCTTGTCTCCATTCTTTGTACTCAAGCGATCATTCAAAGATTCGATAGGAGAAGGATTGAGTGATATACCGATTCTCAAATACTGAATAGGCGACCTTATTAAAGTAATATTCGCACCCGTAGTCATAGTATTTGCAGTAAGTTTATCGATCATATTTATGTCACTACTGACAGCATGATTTAGTAATCGTGGAGACAAAACTGAATGTGCACCAAATACCAAGGAAATGTACAGAACCACATTTGATGTCGACGAATATATATATATGACATGACAAACACTCAAATATAGCAATCTTTTTGAAATATCAACTACCAACGTCCTTGGCAATAGTACAGGAGGTGATGCAAGAGACTATATAGGATGGATAATAATCAATTTGTTTGGTATAGGAGTAGTATGGATGATATTGATGGCAGCACTATCCTTCTCCAAAGATCTATGAGACGCAATTGGAGTGGATTCATGGAAAAAATGATTTACCAATACTATATGATCGATTCCATTTATCCCAGTACCAACAAGTGCTGGCTTAGGATTTGTATGAGCCAAGACATTTGGAGATGTATCAAGTAGAGCTCTAGGTAATGCTGCAAACAAAGTAAGCCTAGAATGATCTACCAAGCAAGCCTTCGAAGATTTGGCATTGGGCGACAAAGATAACAAAGCCGCAACTCCACCAGCAACAGGAGCTGGCTCGACACTAACCGCTAGTCACATAACACAGATAGATAATGCTATAAAGAATTGAACCTCGGTATCACAAATAAGAGACGATATCATAAAGAGTGACGCGACACTTACTGCTAGCGTAGACAATCATATAGCTGAAAGTATAGCAAAACTAGCTGCAGATGGAACGCAGACATTCCCAAGTCAAGCCAGCATCAAGACTACCATAGAAAACTTCAAGGTTGCCTCCAAAACCATGACAGCATCACAGATAAAGACAATATTTGATGATCCTAATAGTAAATTGAAACACATCTTGGCGCCAACATTTGAAGCATGAAAAACAGAAAGAAAGGTAAAATTCAATGACAAAGCATGGGGGACCTTCACTAAGACAAAAGATGGAGAGATAAGTCTAAGTGAAATCAAAGAAGATGCAGCTGCAGCCGATCAAGGTTCATATGATACAATAGATAATGTAATGCGACAAAACGTAGAAGACTTCCTCAAAGATCTCGAAGAACAAATTAAGAAAAGTACAATAACACCAGCACAAAAAACAAAGTTAGAAGAGATTAAGAAGTTCTATCCTACTACATAACCATGCTAAAAAACATCCTTACTCAAAACAACATCAAAAAAATCCTAACACGATGACTCGTGATGGTTTTGGGTATGGCGTGGACTTTTGCTAATGGACAAGATCCAGCATTACTCAAAAAAGCAGCCCTTATGCACAATGCGATAGTCTTTCTCTCATGGATATGGGTAATATTGTCGATGCTCGCAGGTAAATTGATGACCAACTGACTACTCTATGGTGGTGCTTTTGGATTAGATGTCTATCTATGGACTATCCGAAACGCAATGAAAAATATAGCAAACTTTGCACTTTGATTTATATTTCTGATTGTCATTATCAAAGAAGTATTTGCACTCAATATCCAAGACTCTTTGGGGGATATTGCCAAAAAAATAGGTCGGTTTCTGATAGGATGAGTACTCATACAAGCAAGTTGGTTCATGTTATTGGCTATGATATCACTGAGCACTATAGTATCAACGGCGATAGCAGCCCTACCATCCATGGTTATACAATCCGACAGTGAACGATGATGAAAAATTATAAGTCAAGTAAACAGCAATGGAGCGCTACGCGGCTCCAAATACACTCTTTCAGAAGATCCAAACAATACTACTACAAAAAACCTTGTCTTAAAATATACTCCAGGAACGGAAGCAGTAACAGAAGAAAGCAATAAGCAAACACTAGATTTCCTCATGCCTCGTTACAACAACCTTGGTGGTCCTTTATATTTTATGGGATTGTCTGTTATTGGTTTTCAAAACAAAGTTGTATTAGAAACAGCAGGTAAGGCAGATGATGGACTAAGAACCATGATTACATGATTTACAATCAATCTTGCTATAACACTAGGATACGCAGCAATACTAATTATATTGATTTTAATAAATATTGCTCGTATCGTAAAGATATGGATATTTATAGCACTACTACCTCTCAATATAGCGCTCTGGGTACTCAAACATGAACATGTGTCTATACTAGGAGAAGACGATATGTCAGTAGGTGGCTATGTAGGTAAATTCAATTGGAGCAACCTCATACAGATGATATTACAGCCTACGATAATCACGGCAGTTTTGTGATTGTCTATGATTATGCTGACAGCTTTTATATCCGTATTGTGAAGTGGGAACAATATCGATAGTGATGCTATTAATGCAGCCTATGACGTCAATATCAGCAGCACAGCAAATAGTTCTCAATTTATATCCGAAAGTGTAGATATAAATATGATAGGCAATTTGCTTGATGGAACTGCAAGCCAAGCAGGTGGATTATTCCAAAGTCTTATCATCGTATGACTTACATTTGCTCTGATGGGATTGGTACTCTACGTATCAGCCAAAGTCACCAAAGAAGAATGGCTCCAAAAACTTGCATGATCTGCAGCCAAATTGGCTACCAATATACCATTCTTACCTATTACACAGAGATTCGGAGCTGTTACCAAAGCAGTCAACGACATGTCTGGAGGCAAGTTACAGCAAGCATATACTAGCTTTAAATGATGACAGGGTATGCAATTCGATGAAGATGCAAAAGAAAATATGGAACAATTGCGATGATTATCGAGCTCCAAAGAGGAAAATAAATTCAAATACCAAATCCAAACAGCCAAAGACTTCACCACACTCCAAACAGCCACATCATGACGATACAACGGCCAAAAGATCAAAGATTTCCAAACTATATACAACAGTACATGACGACAAGACAATTTCGTCAAACATTATAGACAGATCCCAAATAGTCCTCTTGGGACTATAGGTAATATAAAAGATCTACACACCGCTATGCAAAAGAAATGAAATAGAGATGCACTCAAGAAAATCCTGTTCCCAAGCATAGACAAAGGCACTATCATAAAGTGATTGGATGACTTAGGCGACGAAAAACGAGGCAATACAGTAGTCGATGGACCTCCTCCAGTCAAACCAGAAGAAAAGAAACAATAACCTAAAAAATAAATAGCTTCTCAATA
>CAYRCS010000047.1:1991-3676 GCA_964422855.1 uncultured Candidatus Peribacteria bacterium | reverse complement strand
CACACCGAGAAAAAATTCTCAAGCTCTTGAACCCAAACGCTACACCAAGTGATACAGGAGACTATGTCACAGTTGCAGGATTTATCCGCGATGTATTCGCATTGCTTGATATCCCATTCCATGGCACGATGCCAGAGTCATATGCCAACACCCCAGTCTCAGAAAAATTATTTGCTAAGGTAGTAAAGAAATTAGGAGTATTACTTAAATAAAAACCAATAATCGATCTACTATTATAAAAATTCTATCTACTCCATCTCTTCCTTCACCTTTGCCAGAAGTTGTAGAGCCTGTAAAGGAGTAAGATTATTAATATCATAGGATCCCAATATTTTCTTGATCTTCTCATACTTGGGATTATCTTGGATCATAGGTTGTAATAAGAGAGGAGTCGCCGTCATGGCGATTTCTTTTTTAGTATGTTCAATTTGGGAAAGTAATTGCTGTGCATGCTGCACCACCACTTGTGGTATACCAGCAATCTTCGCGACATCCAGTCCATAACTCTTGGACGCTCAGCCTTTGACTATTTTCTTAAGGAATACAACTTCCTTATCCGTCTCATACACACTCACGGAATAATTTTCTACTCACGGTACCTGTCATTCAAGCTGTATCAACTCATGATAATGCGTTGCGATCAGTGTCTGACATTGGACCTCTTGTGCGATGTATTGCAAGATTGCTTGCGTGAGAGCCAGTCCATCATACGTTGACGTCCCACGACCTAACTCATCAAAGATCACAAAACTCTTACTGCTCGCATTGTGCAGTATATTTGCTACTTCGATCATCTCCGTCATAAAGGTTGATTGATTTTTTGCTATCACATCACCACTACCGACTCTGGCAAAAATACCGTCTACGACTCATAACTTTACTTCACTCGCTGGGACACAGAGCCCACAGTGAGCAAGCAAGACGATGATAGCATTTTGCCTCAGATAGGTCGATTTACCTCCCATATTTGGCCCTGTTATTATGTGTATATTATTCTTTGCCTGTCACCCTGCCCCTTCTTGTCATCCTGAGCGAAGCGAAGGATATAGCGCACCAATAGTTAAATCATTTGGTATAAACTGCTGATCTATCGGCAAAAACTTCTCTATCACCGGATGCCTAGCACCCACGATAGATACTCATGCATCACGGACGAAGGTCGGCTGTACATAACGATGCGCATATGCAAACAATGCATGCGATGTATACACATCCAGCCACGCCACCGCATCAGCAAAACGAGCCAATGCTTTGTGATCGGTCGTGATCAATTCTTTAGTCTTCTCCAATTGCGCAAATTCTTTGGCAATCAATTGATCTTTAGCTTCGAGTATCCTTTGCTGTACCACATCCAAGTATGGCGTTACATAACGCTGTGAACCTTTGAGTGTCTGCCTACGCATGAGATCAAATTTTTCTTCCGACACATTTGTCATCCCGACCGTAGTGGAGGGATCTCGCGAAGCTTGTTGAGATTTCTCGACTCCGTTTCACTTCGCTCGAAATGACTTACTTTCCAATTTATCGATATCCTTATTGGTCACTTCGATGAAGTATCCCTGATTTTTGATATAGATGATCTTCACACTCGCTATGCCGGTATGTTGTACCAATTCTTGCTGATACGCGAGCAACAACTCATCGCTATGAAACGCTATCTTCTTCAAAGCATCAATATCTTCTGC
>CAYRCS010000047.1:0-1981 GCA_964422855.1 uncultured Candidatus Peribacteria bacterium | reverse complement strand
ACGGACAAAATTATATTCATTGTTTACATCTTCATCATCTTTGAGGAGTTGATCTAGGTGATTGTACACATGCCTACAGGCATCCACATCCGCTGCTTGCAATCCTAACTTCTGCAAATTATCCAGCATCAATACTTTGCCTTTCGCATCACTCTGTCAGAAGAAATATGATAACACCGATCTGAGCTTCACAAAATACACCGGCAATGTTTTCTTGTACAATATAGTACTCACTGCTTTCATGATATCGCCTACTTGTTTCAATTGACGATGGATCTCAGCACTATCATCACGATGATCCAGCGCATACGCTACATGACGTTGATGTTCTTGGATATGTTCGAGGTTTGCTAGTGGATGTCACAAGATATCACGCAAGAGTCTACTTCACGCCACCGTCGCACAGTTATCCAATACACCAAACAAGCTATGTGTCACATTCGCCTCATAACTCGATGCAAATACTTCCAAATTTCTGATCGTCACCGCATCATTTGAGATACAGCGCATGATTATAGAGCCCCACACGAGCTACCTGGAGCTTTGTATTTTTCTGCGTATAGTGCAGGTAGTGGAGGAGGAGCGCAAACGATTCCAATCTCCCTTCTTCCAAAGCCTGACCAAAGCTCGCTATCGTTTGTACCTGACAGATACGTGTGACGAAATTTACTGCATCATAGGGCACATCATATACTGACACCAAGCATTTGGTATACAGTTGTATTCTGGTCTGAATATCTTCTTTGGCAGGCATATCCACATCCAAGACGATCTCTACTGGCCTCAGAGACAAGACAAAGAGTATTAATTCTTCACTATCGACAAAGCTCTTGGTCTGATACTGTCCGACCGTAAAATCTCCCCAGGATATATGATACTGTGTGCCGTCCTTATACAGCTTATATGATATACTCACGATATAACGTCGGTCTTTGTTTTGTTCCTCAATATAGGTCGCTGGCGTGATGATAGATTGTACTTGTCTTTCAACAATCTTGCCAGGCACAGGTTCTGTCATTTGTTCTGCAATTGCTATCTTGTAGCCATGAGCAATCAGTCTAGCTATATATTTATCCACACTGTGATACGGTATCCCCGCCATAGGGATAGGATTATCTGCATTTCTATTTTTCGAAGTTAATACGATATCCAAGACCTTGGCACAGATCTTCGCATCCTCAAAAAACGTCTCATAAAAATCCCCCAAACGAAAAAACAAAATACAGTCACTGTATTGCTTCTTCATATCCACGTACTGCTGCATCGCAGGGGTAAATTTCTCTTCCATCATTGACATCATAAAAAAAATCTCCACAAAAACAATCCCAACAAAAAAAGCCCTCCCGAGAGGGAGAGCTTTTAATTTTATCTAATATAACATCTACTCAAACAAACTATCAAACTGTTCTGCCATTCTCATCATGATAGTAAATGCATTCATTCTTTGTTCAGGCATTTCAGGATCTGGAAGGCTTACAAGCCCAGCATCTTGCATCGCTTGCATATGTTTCACATAGAATGGATCACCATTATCGTACTTGTTGCCCCAGATGACTCTCGAGAGAGTAGTAACAACATATTTTCTTGTCATCACTTCATGAGGATTAAATGTATCCAATGGCGTATTTCCATCGTTTTGCAACCCCATCACCTTGTGCATACATGATTTGTAGATAGTTAATTCCAAGTCACCTAAACTAGAGTCTACATCATTATACTGTGAACACATACGCAATCTAGAGCCATCAGCCTTTCTCCCCAATACATTTTCCAAGAAACCAACAAGCAACTTACTAAACTCAGCTCTGGTAATACCATCAAATGGTCTTACGGTCGTAAAGTCAGCCATCGTTGTCAGACCTGCAGCTTTAGCAAACAAGAACGCAGCTATTTGCTCAGTAGTTGTTCATTGGATATCATCACCTACAGCTTGTATATACGCAGCCAATGTCGCAGCATCTGGGACAAATGAAGTTGGAGC
>CAYRCS010000046.1:0-4059 GCA_964422855.1 uncultured Candidatus Peribacteria bacterium | reverse complement strand
GATTTTACCAACCCAGTCAGGATTGATAAACATAGTGAGTGTGACCAACACAAACACTGGAGCTAGAAGACTTGCAACCAACACAGTAGTAGACATCTATCTATAGTATAAAGAATAAAACAACACAAAAAAATGGAGAGTTATTTTCCTCACCATCTTCGCTTTAATTCTGCACTACATTTCTTTTCCATAAACCACAGACTAGACATCATCAACACAAACACATCAAATGCGAAACTTCCTATCTGTCTGGCATCGATGGTATAATCGTAGGGCAAAAAAATAATAATCCCATTGCGAAATGCCGACGCCACGATCAATCCGATGAGCAGCAATGTCCACAACCATCACTGTCGAGTCACGGGCGTAAATCCTCGCCCATAACGTTTGGGTACAAACCAGTATGTCTTGCTAGCCATAGGATTTGGACATATAAACACACTTGATATATCCTTCATAAACCGTAAAGCAAGAATAAATATATGTTCAGTAATTTGACATTTTCATAAAATATATATAAAATATGTTATAATGGTTTAATCTGTTGCCAAAAAGCACAATGAAAACAAACATTATCAAAAACATCTTTCTCGTCTGATCATGAATTGCGATAGCAACATCAACAGCGATATTTGCTACCTCACAACAATGAACCAGTATCCAAGCAAACTTAGTGAACTTGGTACAGTATTTATGAGAATTGAGCATCACATCGGACGGCACACCAAATGGAGACAGAGTATTGCATATCGATGGTAATGGAGAATTTTCTCAAATAAGAGGCAATGCTAGCCTATTAAACTCAAGCGACAATTATTTTGGGATGGATGGATTTGTAGGAAGTAGACAAGAAAATACTGGAGGATATGCATATATAAATGGAATTATTGGTACGGAAGATCCTGCAAATTTCTTGGGAGTAGTCTTTGGCGGCAATCTAAAAGACTATATATGAGTACAATCATGAGGTATAACAATGACAGCTACGCCTAGCTGATCAGATACATGATATGACCTAGATCTTACATCCGATGGTATTTTTGCAAGATGAATAGATCAATCCACCAGCAACAATATGACGCGACAAGACGGCACCAAATGAAGCTATATTATGCGTTTATTAAATGATGGAACCTTGAAGCTCAAAAATTATATTTTCCCATTAGCAGATGGTACATCTGGTCAGGTAATGACAACCGATGGCGCTGGACAATTGTCGTGGGCTGATGCAGGCTCTAGTAGTGCTAGTGATACCACAACAACAGTTTATTTATCTTCATCAGATATACAGTCTTTGGATACCACCCCATTGACGCTCATACCTGCTCCACAGTCTAACCAGGTAAGCATCATTACAGAGATGATCATGATATACAGCTTTGGTGGAACTCCATATTATATGGGGAACAGTATGATGGACATAAGATACTTCACTATTTGATATGGAATCTGAGATAATATTTATCAAACTAGTGCCACAGACTCGATTTTAACGCAAGGACAAGATGCGGCATATTACGTTACCCCTATATCTAGCAGTAGGGATATCACTAATTTTTGAGGTCAGCCTCTCTTGATGCAGATTAGTTGAAATGGAGCAGAAAATGGCGACGGCACACTTGAGCTGCGCATAACATACAAAACAATAGATCTTTAATCCAATATATAATATAACATGAAACAGAAAATTATCGGAGTATTCGTATTGTTGTTTGGTATATGATTGATGCTTGCTATCAATCAAAATCCATCAAATACTTACGCAGCACCACTAGAAGATTCATTTTTCTCAGGCTACTTTGCAGATCTAGCTACCCATACAGGTTATCTAGATCGACAGTATGGTGGCCAAGATACACAAGGCCTAGTCTATTGGGATGATCTCGTAGCAGGGACCTATACCGTAGAACTTGATGGCGTCACCAAGACATGTGATTACCAAATCAGAGGTGTCTACGTCAATACAGCACGCGGCAATGTGATCCGACCACTCGATACAGATTCATTGGCTGCATTGCAAGCCTTGGATAGTTCATACGATAACTTGTCTATGTCAGGAGGACTCTATACGTCATGCGATAATAATACTAGCTACATATACGGTCAAATCAACCACTCGTTTAGTGGGCTCAGCCATGTACTGATCGCAGGAGTAGATATAGACACAGCCAACAATACATATAACTATGCGTTTGATACAAGTCTTCAGTTTACCAACAATACCACCGTTTGATATATCGTTGATGGAGTCAATGGAGTAGCAGACGTAAGTGGATTTGGATTGGCTTTGGGCAGTACACAAAACAATAGTAATGGATGAGGAGGTGGATGATCATATACTCCACAAAATAATACTCCACAAGACGATGGCCAAGATGAGAGCGATACACAAAACGATCAAGAATATGAGTTTTCTATAATAGAAGATGGAGAAGAAACTACATTCATCATCTCTCCAAATGAGGTAGAAGAGATATTGGATAGTACAGTCTGAGATGGGCCAGGATATACAGCAGAGCTGGTAGAAGCATATTTGTTTGCTAAACAAGTCGGCATCACCACACAAGAAACGATACAACAAGCAGATATGTTTGCACCACTTATCAGAAAACATCTAGCCAAGTTTATGGTCGCATTTACGACCAAAATTTTGGGTCAAAAACCAGATATGACGAGAGACTGTACATTTGCTGATGTGTCAGACGAATCATCAGAAATGCAACAATATATAACTCTAGCATGTAAGCTTGGCATCATGGGAATGAAGCCAGATGGACAAACTCCTGACGATGTGTTCAATCCAAACGATACAGTAACCAGAGCACAATTTGCTACCGCTATGTCGAGAGTAATTTACGATGGTCTCATCAAAGGTACCGAAGAATGTTTCTATTGTAATCATATGACACAACTCAAAAAAGATGGCATCATGACGAAGATTGATGTCCCTAGCATAGAAGAATTGAGATGATATGTCATGCTCATGATGATGAGAGCCGCACAAAGCAAAAAATAAGTATTTATCAAATCTATATAAATTATGAAAACAAATCTCCTCAAAAACATCTTCCTCGTCTGATCATGAATCGCGATAGCAACATCAACAGTGATATTTGCATCACAGCAAGGAACAAGCATCCAGGCAAACTTGGTCAACCTCGTCCAATATCTTGGCGAATTGCATATCACATCTGATGGTACACCAAATGGAAATAGTGTTTTGTCCGTTGATGGAAGTGGTGAATTTCAACAAATAAGAGGAACATCACAGTTAGTAAATACAGCCGGACTAGGTGCTTTGGGACAAACATATCCTTTTGTCTGAGCAGCAGCATCCTTAGGAAATATACAAGTTGTCGCTGGAGTTTTAGCTGATATGGTACCAATCCTTGCCAATCAAGACGCATCAGGATCTGGTATGAGTTCGTATATCATGGCGCAATGAGATAGAGCATTACTGGGCTTCAATGCAGATCTTACCAATCAAACAGATAGAGTCGTAGAGCTTCAAGTACTAGATTATGGTATAGTATTTCGTTTTCCTGATGGAGGGTATACATTCCCTCTAACAGCTGGTACTAGTGGACAAGTATTGACTACGGATGGCTCAAACGAATTGTCATGGGCAGATGCTTGAAGTGATGGATCATCAACAAATGCATCAGGATTTGACATTGTTAACACAGTAGATCTTTTTGGACAGCAAATACCATTTGCTGGGACCGTTTATCAAACATGAAATCAATCATATATAGCAGGGGTAGCAGATCTTTTTGGTAGTCCATTGGCAGTATTAGAATATTTTGATAATGGAGCTCCGATATCATATGTGGCGGTATCATCATGATCAGTAATGATAGAGGCATTGTGAAATAGCATTACAGTATATGCCTCAGGTATTCGTATAAATGATAGTTACAACTTACCAAATACCGATGGGACAGCCGGACAAATACTCAGTACCGATGGTAATGGAAATCTGCAGTGGATAGATGTCGTTACACCATAGAAATTTATATATCTACATATACATATGAAAACAACTATTTTGAAAAACAC
>CAYRCS010000045.1:0-4602 GCA_964422855.1 uncultured Candidatus Peribacteria bacterium | reverse complement strand
AAGAATTTTTCAAAATACTCCAGTCCACTTTTCAAACGAGGCGGTACAGGATAGTGACGATTTTTGATAATATAATCTGAAATAGCAGACTTAGCATAACTCTTTCTTTCTCCTTCACTTCTAGCTGATTTCATACGACTCAGCATAAGTGGGAACCAGGTATTATCATCACCATATTCTCTCTGGAGCAAAGTATAATATTTTTTAAAGACATGTTCAATACTCTCGATAGGAATTCATGGTTTACATAATTTATTTATTTCTCTCTCTACCGATGCCCAGAAGTAATCCGCTGATTCATTTTTATCACTATTACCAAATTGATTAGCACCATATTCTATATAATCATTCAAGAAGAGAACTTTATGAGTATTAAGGATAGAAAATTCCTGCATATTATCATTTACATACTGATCTGGTCTATTGTATGCACCATAATCATCAGTAATATCAGCATTGATGCATTTGCCTATATAGTGATCTAATATTTTTTGCTGATCTACAGTAAGATTTTTTCTTCTATGACGAATAGTAAGAAGATTGTTAGACTCTCATAAGTTTCTGAACTCCAAGAATTTCATAATCTTCACTGCCCTATCTCCAGTAAACCATTTTTTCATATTATTACTAAACTGCATATGACGAGTAATATAGTCAGTATATGTCTTATCTCCATCATGATTTGGCTTAGTACCCATTTCATCGCTCCAGTGTTCATAATCAACATTGAGAGGCGTCCATCCTGTTGCTTTTTTGAAACTATTTTCAGGATCAACTTCCGAAGATATCAATTCCAATAATTCAGCACATTCCACTGGACCACGAGCGTTATCTAGGATATACTCTCCTAGTGGTATCCCATGCTTACGACACATATCTCTGAGTTGTTTTTTACTCTCTTTGTTCGCAGCCCATCTGATACTACCATTCAAGATCATAGACATGATCGCATTGACGAGACGATAGTAATCTTGTGGTCTACTACTTCTGACCAACTGACTTGCTTTTTGTATAGCTCAGACAGCATAATCCACACGCAATTCTTTACCAAACTTTTTCTCTACTTCTTCTCTCATGATATCCTCAAAACTACCCTGAGAATTTGCTACATCCAGACCATTTTTTCTTGCATCATCAGATACAAACCCATTGGCAAGTCTCTGAAGCTCAGATACCTTTTTATCAGAGTACATCCAACGATGATCCTGGTTCTTCATCATTTCTTTGATCATATTCATTTCAAATGCTGCTAGATCATGGATATCATCTCTTATCTGCTTACCTTTTTGGATACCACTAAGATATGTATTGTATCTTTCGTTAAATCTAGTGATATATTGATTATACCAAAAAGGCGTTAGCAATAACTTGGCCCACATATGCTTCCCAGCCCATCTTCCCAAATTTCTTGGATATGCAAATTTAAATGATTCCATACAGTACATCATACCAGCAAATCATTGTTGTCTTTCTTCCTGCCCAAATTTACCACTTGCCGCTGCATCAAACAACTCATTAATTTTAACAAAGTTAGATTCTCTATCTATACCTTTACGGATATGGTTACCTTTAAAATCATTTAATCATCGGATTTTTTTAACTCCAAGTCTTGTCTTCGTTGGTTGTCACTCATCGATTTCTTTTGACCTTTTTTCAAATCTAGTTGCACCCCAATCATCATATCATTGATGGAAATACTCACCCCAAAAAGGAATATTATCCAACTTATCACCAATATTATCATAGAGAAGTTCTTTTATTTTTTCTGCTTTTGCTTCTTCATTCTTCTTGATTCCAGCGACTATGTTTTCTTCATAATATTTCTTGAGCCCGTTCCATATATTGCCAGGGGTCATCCAGAAGACATAGCTCTTCTGACTAGGTACATTCTGTCCTGGATTTACAAGCATAAGATCGTATTGCTTTTGAGTATAGGGACTCAATCACTTGTCAGCTGTAAACATAAGAAAATCAGCAAAATTCATAGTTCTGTCATATCATCCTGTCATATCTTTGAGCGTGACACTATCTTGATCAAACTCAACTTTAAACATGACAAAAGTACTCTTGTCGTCTTTTTTTATCTCCTTACCAAAATATTGCACTTTGGCTCCATCTCTATACACATCGGTCCCTTGTACAGAAAAAGCATCTTTCATATGATTAAGTTTATCGACCTTGAACTGATCATTACCTCCAAAATCAATTCAGGAATTTTTAACATAATCAACTAAATTACTAACATTATCTACAGGCGGCAAGATAAATGATTGCCCGTTGCCCATCTGGACCAGCCTCTCAAGAGTGTTGGCAGAAAAAGGAACTTGTTTAGATTTTTTGCCTTCCCATCAGCCATCTAATTCGGTTTCAACACCATGCATGGTGTATGTAAACCAACTCGGATTTTCCCAATCATCACAATCATCCAATGTTAAACTCACAAAGCCACCACTTCCACCAAGATCAGGCATCACACTATCACAACACTGCAACATAATACGCGATCACTTTTCAAATTTTCCACCTCCTGGTATCTTGGAAAGGACATCTTTAGCAGCATCTAGTTCAAACTTCTCATCATCAACTTTTTGTTGTGCAGCTATCTCAGGATCTGGATCAAAAACAGTCTGTTTAAGATCAGATGCATAATCAGCAGAAGTTTGATCTGAAAGATCAGCAAGATGCGGAGAAATCGTAGGTTTGTCTGTTTGATGAGGAAGAAGCTTCTTCTTATCTTCAGCCGATAAGCGATTGTTGTTTTGCATTGCAAACGCTGTATTAATTCACTGCAATTCATCAGCTCATAAGACACTCTTACCTTTACAGTATGTTTGGGCAAAATGTTTGGTAAAGGGATCATTGACATCCAATACAAACGCAATAGGCAACTTATCCAAGGATTCGAAAGGATTGTCCCCAGCACCATCCTCAATATGACGATCTCCCGTAATATCTTTACTAACAAAACGCAATGGAGTCTCTGCTCCAGCAATATGCAATTCTTTAGCATCCAAATCATACAAATCCGCAACAAATTTCTTATATGATTCCCAATCCAATCACATTTTTTCAGCTTTTTGTTGCATACCTTTTTTTCGTTTTTTTCTTTCAGATTGTGGCTTTTTGGCTTCTTCAGCTTCTTCCACATCATAATCATCCTGTAAGTATTTGACTATAGTTGCAGCAAATTTCTTTTTATGCTCAGGAGATAATTTGTCAAAAACAAATACCTTCCCGTCACTAGCACCATTTCGTCACTCATACCATACTTCTTGGTCAAACTCATGGGCAAAAAGAGGGAATATAGTAGCCAAATTTGGTATTCACATAACATCTTGCATAGCATCACCAGATTCCTGTACAGACAGAAGCCCATCCTTACACTCATCAAAAACCTCTTGCGTAAACAACATACCAAATATCTTAGCAGCATTGTCTGGTCGTTTAGCATATGGTTGCTTAAGAATTGTCTGATAGTCTTTGGTATCTATAACTCCATCCTGACGCAAAGCATCCAAAAATGTATTATTATCAATAGAGAAATTAAATACAGCATCCTTTTGTTCAGGACTAAGATTGGCCTGATCACATGCATATAGTATATCATTTACAAGCTGAGATAACGACACATTTTTCTGATTTTTAAACGTAGCGATCAAAGGCTCTAAGGCAACTTTGCTTGCACTATCGTAGGATGACAACTTATCTTCTATGCCGCGAATCAAAAGATTAGCAACTATTCTATCTAACGAAGCATCAATTTCAGCATTGGTTGCAAAAAGACGAAGATAATCTGCATGTTGGATAATGCTTCTGGCGCTCCAGTCCTGGTTTTTAATATCTTTCCAATAGGTTTTGTCAGCATATTCGCCAGCTATCAAATCTCTATTATCACTAAGATAATCTTGAATAAAACGAGTATAATCAGCATTTTTAGCAGATTGTTGAAAAGATCCTGGATGACTAGTCGCATAGGATTGCATAGAATCAGCTAGATTCTTACGTATATCTTTTTTGAGTCCATCAGCTCCAGAACTTGGCTTTCAGTCGTTTTCAGGACTATTATTGGTATTGTCGCGAATATTCTTATCGTCAGCCATAACAACACAGTAATACTAAACACAAAACAATTGTACTCCACAAAAGCAAAAAATGCAAATTTTGTTAGTCTTTTTGTATGGTTTGTATTTTACCGTCCAAATCTGCAAAAACCAGCTTCACGGCTGTCAATTGTATCTCCGTATCAGGACCCACATATCCGTAGACAGTATCCCCGAGAATAGGAAGCCCATGATTTGACAGATGATACCTGATCTGATGCGTCCTTCAGGTCAATATTTCCAAATTTACAATAGCTGTCTCGCCTTGCACACTTACATCCACTATTTTACTGATACCCATTTTAGGGACATAATACGGCACTTTTGCATGCACAAGTTCTTGAATATAATGCGGCAACTCGATGCCATTGAGAAACTCCTGTCCAGCAGGAGTAATCGATACCACAGCACGATAAAACTTCTTGAGAGAAACAGCCTCTTTATCTCCAAGTTTTTTTGCAGTAGATTTTTCTTGAAAAAGATGCTTAAAATGAGCCAATCC
>CAYRCS010000044.1:2102-4669 GCA_964422855.1 uncultured Candidatus Peribacteria bacterium | reverse complement strand
TATATCATACGAATGTACAAGTATTTTTGTGACCAAACAGCAAGGGAATTGTTACCTTTCTATTTGTGATAAAATAGTTGGTTTGTTTTTATTTCTCAAGAAAATCAATTATTAATCTCATCACACATCCCGTAGCTCCATGTCCGGTTACTGGATCACTTGCCTTATAGGCTGGACCAGCGATATCAAAGTGCACCCAGTTTTGCATACTGATAAACTGTCCCAAAAATAATCAGGCAGTAATAGTGCCAGGGCCAGATCTGCCGCTTGTGCTTATATTATTCATATCGGCGATTTCTGATTTGTATGTTTTGAAATATGGCTGGAAATAAGGGAGCTCTCGGACTCTATCCTTAAGCGCAAAACTTCTCTCTTGTAATTGTTGGTTAAGCTTACTATTTCTGCCAATGATGGCAGATATACTATTACCGGTAGCCACAAGCTGTGCTCCTGTCAGTGTCGCAAAATCAAAGACATAGTCTGGTTTATATTTTTCTTCTACATAGCTGAGGGTATCAGCTAGGATGAGTCTTCACTCTGCATCGGTGTTCCCTATCTCTACGGTCTTGCCATTGTACATAGTGATGATCTCGCCAGGCTTGTATGCATTGTGTGAGATGAGATTTTCTACCATAGGAATAGCCAGGATGATGTTTTTATCAAGTTTTGTCTGAACCGCATAGTTGAGTATTCACAATACCGTTGCACCACCAGCCATATCAATTTTCATGTCTTCCATCCCACCTGTTGGCTTGATATTATAGCCTCCACTGTCAAAACAAACTCCTTTGCCAACCAAGCCTATATCATATCATTTTTTCTTGCTTCCTTTGTATTCGACCAGGACGAGTCTGGGTCCATGTTCGGATCATTTTCCTACATTGTAGATACCCATCATTCATCTTTTGACGAGTTCTTTGTCATTGAAGACAGTGATGGAGATGTTTTTTTCTTTGGCAAATATTTTTTTTACTTCTTTTTCAAATGTTGCAGGATGGACGCTATGTGATGGATCGTTGACGAGATCTTTTGTCATATCAAACGTTGCAGCCAATATCGCAAATTTCTTGGGATCAATATGTTTGGATTGTATAGTAAGAGAGTAGTTAGCTTTGTTGGTTTTCTTGTACTTACTAAAGCTATACAAACTTGTCATAAGCAATTCCGCAAACAACTTTGCATCTTCTTTGCTCAATCAGCTACTATCCAAATCTACAAAGAAATCTTTGTCCAACTTCTTGATGTATCATGCCAATTCTGCGATGAGATCTTCTGCATAATCGTTAAATTTCTTAGCATCTTTGATGTGGGCGACGATAGTGTATTGCACATTTTTACCTTCTACGATTGGCAGATAGCCCACACAAAACTCAGCGTCTTTCTTGATCGGCAAAGACTGCACCACAAACGTTTGTATTGCGCCACTAATCTTGCTCTGAGCCGTCAGGATACGTATATCGTGTTGTCATTTGGATTTTTTGCCTATAGAAATGTTCATTTTATTATATCATTACATAAAATACTAACGCATACTTGCAGATTAGACCCAGGAAAACAAGATGAAAAACAATCTTAATATATTATTGTATTTAAAACATAAAAATATATAATGTCAATATTGATTTGTTGCTCAACGTTATGGATTTGTTGTTAGAAACATTTAGAGATATATCATTTACGAGCAAACTTCATGAGGAAAGTCAGAAGACTATTTTGGCTTTGTGTGAAAATTTGTATGGAGGATATGAAAAAAATCAGCAACGTATTGATAGGATAGCCGGGGGTAAAACATTTATTAAACCAAGAAAATATTGGGGGACGCCTATTGAACAGGTAGATATTACCGACGATATTAATGAAAAACCACACATAAAGTTGATGTTTTTGGATAAAATCTACAAAACCCTCAAAGAGCATATGCAAAAAAAATATGAAAAATGAATATTAAGATATAATGTAAATTTCCCAGCAACTATAGCTGTAAATGATAAATTTTTGGTACAGGAATATATTGATGATTTGTATAGCGTTGCTCGCATACAGGTATCGGAAAAAATGATTGAAGATAAATATCAAATTATGTTCAACAAGTATTTTGCTCGTTTGGATAATGATGTATTGTTGAATTTGCCTGACGCAAAAAAAGAGGTTATATGGTGTGCTCATATGGATCTTTTCAAAGACTTAATGCACATTATAGGTCTTATGATCCAAAAAGGTGAATTAAAAGTTACTATAAAGAATGAAAGAGGAGAGGATATAATATATTACGCTATTATGGATCTTGGTTTTGATAGAACTACCAATATTTGGTTTGAGAAATTTGTAACAGAAAATATTGTGCAGTTTCAAATTCCAGATGTTATCAAGATAGACACGAGAGAGTGAAATAACAAACACGGTTAAATATCTCGATCTAGAAAAAAAAGTAAGAAGTAAGCAAGAATCATTCTGTCTGCATAAATTTGACAGATAGATTATTTTATATATAATATAAAAAGCTTTTTGTTTATTGACTTATACTCATGCCAGATCAAACTACAGATCCAGTTGTTGAACCTATAGTA
>CAYRCS010000044.1:0-2002 GCA_964422855.1 uncultured Candidatus Peribacteria bacterium | reverse complement strand
GATCAGCTATTGGTACAAACACTCAGTGATAATAATATCGCAACACTCCACGAACTCAAAAAATTGTTTGAGAGGGTACAAGACTTGGAAGATGAAAATAAGAAGCTTCAAGATATTTTGGATGAAAAAGAATCACAGATCAAAGATCTGAGCACACAAACACAAAAAGTAGATGACCTCGAGATAACTATAGGAGAGCTACGCAAAAAATTGGACGCACAGTATCTTATCATCCAAAAAGTCCGACAAGAAGCAGACAAAAATATGTTTAGCAAAGGCTATACCATTCCAGAAGATATTATGAGCCTGGTCAAAAACACTACAAGATAACATTTCTTGTTTGGGATACAGAGAGGATTGTTTTGCAATCCTTTTTTGTTTTGATACATAGGAGTTACGTTTATTGTATTCCACATACTCATGAATCATCGTATCCTTACCTGACTCCAAGTCACTGCCGACCAATTTCATATCGGTAATTATTTCGGCTCCGTCAAGCCGTTCCTAGATCTGTGTACCAAGTTCCCTGATGCAGAAAAATTCCTCTTTGTCGCGAATATGCACTCACTCACAACAGTGCAGGATGGATCATTGCGTCGCAATGCACTCAACTCGTTGAAGCTTTTTCTCGCCTGTGGAGCAGATCCAGAACAAGTATTTATATACAACCAGTCTGATGTCCCTGGTCATGCTCAGCTGACTCGAGTATTGAGTTGTCTGACGCATATGGGCTTTATGGAACGTATGCATGCATTCAAAGATAAGATAGCAAATAAGAAAGCCAATGAGATTAGCATAGGTCTATTTACCTATCCTATCTTGATGGCTGCAGATATTATCTTATACGATGCCACACTTGTCCCTACCGGTAAAGACCAAAAACAACACGTCGAATTTGCTAGAGATATCGCTCAGAAATTTAATACGATGTTTGGTGATACCTTTGTGTTACCGGACTCCTATATCGCTCCAGAAGTAGCAGTAGTTCCAGGTATCGATGGTCGCAAGATGTCCAAGTCATACAATAACTTCATTGGTCTCTTAGATGACGATAAACAAATTAGCAAGAGAGTAAAACAGATCGCCACCGATGCACTCGCAGTCGAAGATCCCAAAGATCCAGATGCCTGCAATGTATACAATATATTAAAATTATTTTTGAACACAGAAGAAGACGCGCATCGAAGAAAAAGATATACCGACGGAGGATTGTCATACAAAGAAGTCAAAGATTTCCTCTATGAAAAGATAATGGCATTTGTGACGCCTATTCAAGCCAAATACAATGCTATCAGCGATGAGCAGATAGTCGCCATGCTCGCCAAAAATGCATCCAAAGCAAACGCTATCGCATCAGCCAAGATAGCAGCCGTCTACCAAAAGACCTGACTCACGATTTAATTTGGACAAAAAAATATGATGAATAGCACTGACATTATAAGCGCACTCCAGTGGAGATATGCGACCAAGCAATTTGATGCAAGTAAAAAAATTGACGATCAAACATTACAAACATTGATAGAATCACTCAGATTGGCGCCATCAAGTTTTGGTCTCCAACCACGATCATTTGTCATAGTAGAAAACCCAGCAGTCAGAGGTCAGCTCGTTGAACATGCTCGAGGACAAAAACAAGTTATAGACGCATCGCATCTCATTGTATTGTGCAGAAAGATCAACGTTGATGAAGATTTAGTCCAATCATACATAGCCGACACAGCACAGACTAGAGGAGTATCAGTAGAATCACTAGACGGATTCAAAAATATGCTATCAGGCTTTGTCCAACAAAAAGATGCAAGCCAATTAGCTACTCGAGCAAGTAAGCAGATATATATAGCACTAGGATTTCTGCTTGAAACAGCTGCATTGTTACAGATCGACGCATGTCCTATGGAGTGATTCAATCCTGCTAAATTTGATGAAATATTGGGTCTAGAACAACTAGGATTGGCAAGTGTTGTAGCCTGTCCGCTAGGATATAGAAGTATAGAAGATACAT
>CAYRCS010000043.1:0-4872 GCA_964422855.1 uncultured Candidatus Peribacteria bacterium | reverse complement strand
TGCGACTGGCCCACTTGTATTGGACTCTACAGGCAAAAAATTCGGCAAATCAGAATGAAACGCTATCCGGTTGGATCCAAACAAATCCACACCATTTTCTGTGTATCAGTATTTCATGAACACGACAGACGAAGACGTCGAAAGATATCTCAAGCTGTTTACACTCTTAGACTTTGATGAGATCAATACGATCGTCAAACAACACCAAAAAGATCCTAGTGCCAGATATGGCCAGCAACAATTAGCAAGATACGTGGTAACGACAGTATTTGGAACCAAAGCAGCAGATCAGGCCATCCTCATTACCGAGACATTGTTTGGAAGCAACGACAAAGTAGAAGCAATCAAAAATATGTCAAAAGATGATACACAAGCTTTGCAAGCAGCAACTGGTGGAATAGAGGTTTCCGGAGAACAGAAAATTATCGATCTGTGTACACAATCCTGACTCACCGAATCCAACGGGGAAGCCAAAAAACAAATCCAAGCTGGCGCTATCTATACTAATGAAACCAAGATAGATGATGTCCAAAAAACATTCTCAAAGAAAGATGCCATCAACGGCATCCTCCTACTCAGAAAGGGTAAAAAAGTATTTAAAGCGATAAAATTCAAATAATATGCCATACTAAAAAAGAGCCTCAATTAAGGCTCTTTTTTAGTAATCAGGATTATAATTAATAGTTAGTTAGGTTAATTGTTTGTGTAAGTGTATTGTTATACGCATCAGTCACTGTTACATCTACATTACCTACTGTGGTAATAGGGAATGAAACCAAGCTAGACTTCACATCAGCAAGCTTAGTAGTCCCTTGCATGACTTTACCTCATGCAATATACGATACATCATCAGAGAAGAATAGTCTAGCTGTTTTAGTACCATCATCTGCAGTAATAACCTTGGCATTTTCAAACTTCGGAGCAACGGTGTCTGTGCCTATCAATTTGATAGAAGCAGTCACTTCATTGGAGAAGCTATCAGTATCAACAGCGATTATTTTCAAAGTAATCGTTCATTCAGATACAGATGTAGGGACATTGACTGGGATAAGATCGGTGACATTGTCTCTCGCTTTCGCGTATCTTATTCTCCCCACCTCCACATCATTCGCATGGACTATCACTTCTTTTATCTTTCTAGGTCATTCGATACGATAGGTTACTGCAGACTTACGAGCAATCGTGCCAGCAGATTTAGGCGACACTATAGATAGCTTGATGTTAGTATCTGCTGTTGCAATTCTTTCAGGGCAAGCATCCACAGGCGATACAGTAAAGATATTTGGATAGTTAAATGTCGTACGAGATACTTGTCATTTCTGATCAGCAGAGAGCTCGTTTATCCAGCCTGTACCTGCTTTACTTCCTCTACTAAACCAAAGTCTAATATCAGCTAGATCCATACTACTTGGCATAAAACTCACAGGATCTATAACAAATCATTCTCATCTTTCAGTCAAAGGAGTATATGGACTCAAAGCCCCATTACACAAAGTATCGTATTGGATTCTTGTGGCTCATCCATCCACGCTTGACGGCCTAGTCTCTCCATATGCTTTAGAACTTACAACAAATTCAGATGGAGTACCATCACCAGCCAACTTTCATGATATCTTAGAAACCTGTACTTCTGCAACATCTACTGCAGTCATATTTTCGTTGGTGATCTGATTGTTATCACGCAACCAGCCAAAGAATGACTTCATTTCTGTACCATTTATAGTTCATCCAAAAGCATTCTTATTGAGTGGGGTTGCATCGGTATTCCCTGCCCAGAATATAGCTACCTTAGAAGGCGTATACGCGACCAAGACACCATCTCTTGGACGACTTCATTTATCAGTCTGCATATTTGAAGTACCTGATTTGATTGCTAATTTGATCCCACGGACACTAAACATACCTACCCAAGCAGAAGGCATATTACCCGGCGTAGAAAGTATATCTCGAAGTAAATATGCTACTCATGCTGGTATCACACGTTCTTGTTTTTTTACCTCTTTTTCATAAAGCAACGATCAGTCACGAGCTCTAACTTCCAATATAGGATCTATTTCTGCTGGTTCTCCCTGTGCAGACAAATGTGAGTATGCAGTCGCCAATTCCAACATAGAGATTTCCCCCGCTCATAGGGTAAGTGGATAGCCATACTCTGTCGTATCTTTGATTGACGTCATTCATAATTTTTGCAAGAATGGCTTGATAGCAGCTTCTCATCCTGCAGCCAAGAACATTTTAATCGCAGGAATATTTCTACTAAATGCCAAAGCATTTTTCAATGGTACCAATCACATAAACTTATCATCAGCATTGTTTGGTGTATCTCCTCCAAAATTAGAAGGAATATCAAACATCGGCGTATCTTCAGTAATAGGAAGATTCATAAAGCCATACGAATAAGTAAACGGCTTCATCGTTGATCATACCTGTCTAGGCTTGCGAACCATATCGTTCTGTCATTCAATTTCTTCGTTAAAGTAATCAACAGAGCCTACATATGAAAGAACGTCTCCATTGGTACTATCTAGATAAACCATGGATTTGTTGCTAGCCCCATACAATTGCCTATCCGACTGTATATTAGAAAGCAATCTTTCTGCTTCACGTTGTGCTTCTAGATCAAGAGTGGTTTTGACAGTAAATCATCCCTTTTGGAGAGTCTCTTTATCATAATTTTGTTCCAACAATTCAATAATCCAGTGCACAAAATGAGGAGCAAGGATTTCAAACTTATGTGTTTTAAACTGATAATTAAACCCTTCTATAAATGCACTTTTTAATTGTTGATCAGAGATATACTTATCTTCAAACATTCTGGTAAGAACCAAATCTTTTCTCCCATTAGTATATTGTACATCATATTGTTGTCATTGATAGTCCACGCTAAAATCAAGCAATCATTGGACAAATTTTATAAATTCATTGCCCTCGTTTTTCCCTTTTACATTTGCATCCAAGATAGCCTGAGATGCTTGTGTTATAATAAGCTCTTGCAAACCTGTTGTAGGAACCACAACATTATCGCGGCTATCAGTCACAACAAATTCACCCATAAGAAGTTTCTTGCCTTTATATGGCTCATACAAAGATGGCCCCTTTGGGATAGAAGCCAATACAGCAGATTGCATAACCGTTAAATTTTGAGATGATGTACCAAAATAAGTCTTGGACGCAGCCTCTATGCCATATGAATTATTACCAAAAAATATATAGTTAAGATATAACTCCAATATCGTTTCTTTCATCTTAGTATGCAACTCATCTGCACTGAGTGAAGGATATTCTTTGCTAATTTGATCTTCTAAAACACCATCAAGCCTACTTGTAAGGACGATTTCTTTGATTTTTCTATCTATTTTTCTATCCCTAGTAAGAAGAAGATTTCTTACTAATTGTTGTGGAATAGTTGACGCTCCTTGTATCCTACTACCAGGATTGAGAAGCGCTGTGATACCAGCTCTAATAAGACCCATAGGATCCAATCAAGCATGCTCCCAGTAGCGTTTATCTTCTATCGCTACCATAGCATTCACCATATGTTGAGAAACGCCACTCAATGGAACATATTCTCTATTTTCAGCAAACACTTTATACAATACTTCATCGTTTCTATCAGTTATAACGGTAGCTTGAGAAAAAATCATATTTTTTACCTGCGATATGTCTGGCAGTTCGCTATAGACATTAGCATACAACCAACCGACCACAAATACAAAAAACACAGCAGCTCATCAGATGATGAATTTAATATTTTTTTGAGACATTAATTTTTTTGTATAATGACTATATTTGTTGTGTCAGATAATGTAGTGGTTTGAGCTCTCGCGTCTCTGAAAACCACTTGAAGGGGGGATCGTAAATGTCATGAGAAACCTTTAAAGAAACAAAAATTAAGGGTAGATATATCCGATAATTTTGCTGTTATCTACCTGTTCGGTACGTCTAGTAACAATAAACTTACCAGCATAGTTCATATCTTCTATTACCATTTCATCGCCATCTACAGATATAACTTTACCAACGTGACCAGCACTTGATCTGAGAGTACCATAAACGATAATGGCACCAGCTTGTGCCGTTTTACCAACAGAGAACCCTGCTTTTTTAGCGTTAGCATACCAATCTCTTGCATTACCACCAAATGGTCTATCTTGTTTACCATCAACAATTGCCCCAAATATTGCAGGTGTCTTTAGTGCCACATACCATGTACATTGGCCGGCATAGAAACCATTTTTGATATCCTGATTAAATACCCATTTGGACAAAATACTTCATTTCCCTCATCAGTTATTATCATCATCTGTAACAGTTCTGCGAACAGAGGAGCTTGAAGAAGAACGTCTACTTGAGTTATTTGATCATTTCACAACAGTAGGTCTACGAGCAACCACAGGCCTTGGCTTAGGTCTTTCAAGAAGATTTGCTTGATATGCAGCCTCTTGAGATATATTCAAGAAAACTTCCTGATCTTTATAAAGCATCTCAGTCTCATCCTGGATATAGTTCAATGTCATCAAATCTTGAAGATTGAGACTATATTTGTCAGCAAAGACTTTTACTGTAGACTGTTCTGCCATAGTATATAAGAATCAATCCTCTTCCGTCGTAATGATCAATGTCATTCCTGGACGTATAGGAGAATCTCCTAGATTATTAATTTTCTTGAGATGAGAAATTGTCGATCCAAATTTTCTAGCTATAGATCACATATTGTCTCATGCTTGTATTACATATTGTATCACTCCTTCTTCAGAATCAGCCGAATCAACAACTATTGCGTTGACATCAATACCCGCAGATTCATCCTTAGGTGCTTGCAAAAAATGCGAACTTACAACTATTTCTTCACCATCTCCTTTATAGAATCTA
>CAYRCS010000042.1:0-5332 GCA_964422855.1 uncultured Candidatus Peribacteria bacterium | reverse complement strand
GATGCATAGCATACATAGCACTCGCTAAGGAACTTCCTACTCTATCACTTGGTCCAGTATCATGGGATATTTTACCCAAAAATCATTTTCTCGACGGGCATACATAGACAGGCAAAGCAAATTCTTCTTTGATCTGTGCTATAGCTTGCAAAAGTTTGACGCTATCCAACGGATCCTGACTCACAAAGGCTCCCATTCCTGGATCCAATATGATTTGCTGACGAGCTACGCCCGCCTTCTCAGCCAAAGCAATCTGAGTACGAAAAAAATCCATCACATGCTGTACAATTCACTCTGGATAGAGTATCTCTTCACGGTCTGCTCTCCCATTGGGATTTTTACAATACATCATCACATACGGCACACCACTTTGTGCTATCACAGCAAACATCTCTGGATCGGCTCTACCACCAGACACATCGTTGATCATGATCGCACCATGTGCAATAGCTTCGTGAGCTACATTAGCCGATGTTGTATCCACAGAAAAAGGCACGGGCACTTTGTTTTCAAATAATGGCTTGAGACGCTGCAATTCTTCCTCCACCGAAATCATCGGCGCATCAGGCGCAGTCGATACCGCTCAGAAATCTATCATATCTGCTCCATCTACAACCAAGGCAGCTAACCTCTCCTGCAATGGCAGAGCCACATTATCCCCATCCGAAAAAGACTCTGGAGAAAGATTATATATTCACACTATCTGTACCATATCCATCACACCATATAAATCGCCAAAATTCTACTTTTCCAGAGACAAATAGCAACGCAACAAGTAATTGTCGAGCAACGGCATAAGAATATAAATATTACATAGTGAAGTGCTGGAAAAATTACTTTGACTAAACAAGTCCGTCAGACCAACTCGCGAGCTTGGTCTGACTAGACCTTTTTCGTTCTTTTTGTGGCAATGACAAAAAGAACAAAAGAAAATCACCCTAACTTGTAGGGTGACCGTGAAAGTAAACTATTCAGAACTATTATTTAATAACCGGCACTTCATACCAACCATGAATTACTTCCAAAATAGTGCGTTGTTCTTCTGGCAAAGCCTCCAATACGGCAGCAAATTCTTGATCAAACATTGGATCCATTACCTTCGCATCAATGCTAACCAATGGCGCTAAGACAAAATCTCTCTGCCCTATAGCTCTATGTGGGATAGTTAAATCAGAGGCACTAAATACCATATCGTCATACAACAATATATCGATATCCAATGTCCTATCAGCGTATCCTTCTGCACTACGCATTCTGCCCATTTTTTCTTCCACAGCCTGTACGACCGTCAACAATTGATATGGATCTAGCTTAGTAGATAAACGAGCTACAGTGTTGTAGAATTCTGCTCCTTCAAATCACAATGCACGTGATACATACAACGACGCCACAGTATCAATTGCTAGCCCTGCTTGTTGCAATTCTTCCAATGCATCTATCAAATATTTTTTTCTGTCTCCCAAATTGGAACCCAAACCCAAGTATACTACCGCCATTACCAATTCACAACATTAAATAAACAATCTATATTGTAAACAAATCCCTCTTCAATACCATAGCAGTATGACACCACAAAACAAAATAGTATGTATAGGTATAGGAGGAACAGGAATGTCTGGCATCGCAGGCATGTTTTTGGATTGCGGATATACCAACATTATCTGAGTCGATACAGCCGTAAGTCAACTCACGCAAAACCTCGAAAAAAGATGAATCCCTATCACCTATGGCCACGGCAAAATAACTATCCATCCAGGCGATGCAGTCATATATTCTGCTGCCGCAGTCGATAGCCCTGAAGTAAAACAAGCTAAAGAAATTGCATCATCATACCCCAAAGGTATGCTCGTCGCAAATTATTTCGAATTTCTTGGAGAAATAAGCAAATATTTTGTATCCATCGGTATCGCAGGTACCAACGGCAAAAGCTCTACCACCGCTCTCATGATCCACGCAGCTAGTAAGAGTCTATCAGACTGCGCAGGATGAATACTCGGTGCCCTCGTTCCAAGTTTATGAAACCAGAGTTATTATATAAATCCGACTCATAAATCATTTATCGCAAACGTCCTCCACCACATCTGCACAGGCAAATGATTGGACACAACGCAGCTCAAAAAATATCTATTTATCATCGAAGCTTGCGAATACAGAAGACATTTTCTCCACCTCGATCTCGACTACACCATCATCACAAATATCGAACTCGATCATACCGATTATTACAAAGATGAAGCCGACTACATCGACGCATTTACATCACTCATAGATAGAACCAAGAGAAAGGTTTTCGTAGCCGATGATATAACTGTACGATCAGACGATAAAGTACAAAAGATAAAAACACAATCACAAAATATATCTCATCTCAGCAATCACAACGACACCAATGGCTCACTCGTCCAAGCATGTTTGGAAACAGTAAAACCAAATACTATCGATCGAAAGACAGCGCGATCTAATTTTGCAGGACTACGAAGAAGAATGGAATATCTTGGCGAAGTAAATACCAATCCTATCTACACTGACTACGCACATATGGCATCATCAATAGATGCTATTTATCAACTGATGAGATTCAAACATCCAGACAAAAAACTTGTCTGCATTTTTCAACCTCACCAAGCACAGAGAGTTCTTCAAGACCGAGATCACTTCACTTCAGTTATGAAACAATTCGACCAAGCATATATCTACGACATGTATACTGCGAGAGAAAACCTGGAAGAGCTCACCCAGAAATTTAGCAAAAAAGCAAACAACGTGACCGAACTCTGACAACTCTTTGCAGCACAATGCAATGCTCCTTATTACACAAGCATCAAACAGTTACAAAGCATCATAACAACTACCGCACAAGACAGCATCATAATCCTCTGCACTGCCGGCGACGCCGACTTCCAACTCAGACAAATCCTAAAAAACATATAAAATTTCCTCGTGGAAAACGAAAAGTGCTGGAAAGATTGCATCCATTACTAGTTACGCCAAACACAACTCGCGGGCTGTGTTTGGCTAGACTTTTTTGCTACTTTTTAGGGCAATGCTAAAAAGTAGAAAGACAAATCATCTAAAAAAAACAGTACATATAATAAGTATTGCTTTCCGCCTACAAAGCACTACACATACCCATATGTTGTTTTATTTTTACACAACAAAAAATGAAAAAATTCCTAGCTACTATTATCGTCTTAGCAGCATTGGCTGCAGCTGCATATCGAGGGTATACTAATTACGTACAGACACCAACAGATGAGATGGAGCAAATAACAGGAGATGTAAATACATTAAGTGGCGAAGATGCAAACACTGCAACAGAACTAATTGATGCAACCAACACACAAGAAGCTGTCGACAACGCAACAGGATCTGCGATAGTAAATGAAGAATTCAAAGCAAAACTTGAAGCACAACAAAATATCGTCCTTAGTGGAGACAATGTTACAGAAGAAGATATCAAACTCATCGAAGATATCCTCAAACAAATAACAGAAGGAACAGGCACAAATTAATTATCCTTTGACTACCATATGCAAATATTTTTTGAAGTTATAAAGGGATTTTTCTTCTTTGCAACCATCCTCATCGGACTACTTTTTTTGAGATGAGAAGTTATCTTAGGGATGAAATATTTTCTTATAGCTAAACAAATGCTATTGCCTGGATACCTGGTATTCGCAGGTATTATGATAGGATATATCTTGTCACAACTCAGTAGCAGCGAAGAAAAAGAAACTATCTCTATCAAATCATTTATCGTAGGCATATCCATAGGAGTAATTCTCGCTATTATATATATGTTCATCCAATAGATGCGCAAACAAATACTCATAGCTCTCATATGTTTGATAGGTCTGGCTGGCTGTGGATCAGTTCCCACACAAACAGTACAGACTACTCATCTCAATTTTGCTATACCATCCTATCGACAAAAAATAGACACTGCCCAACGACAAGACATAAGATCTGGGCAAACAGGAAGCGTATTAATAGAATACACAAATATAACAAATAGCAATGATTTCGTAGATCTAATACAAGCAAATAAGGACACATTGAAACAAAACCTAGGGACACAACTCCAGGAAGATATTATCTCTACTCCAGTAAATATAAGCTGTAGTGGTAACACATTAACAGGAGAGATGATAAGCTTTGCTATACATCAAAATGAAGATGTATTGTATTTGAGTCAAATTTTCACTATACAGGACACAGACATCACGGCAATTTCTATAGCAAGCTTCTCGAGCGATATACGTAGTGAAACTGCCAATAGTATAAACGATACAATCGTATGCAAAATATAAAACTTTACCTGCCTCCCAAAACCATGAACGACCCAAAAAATTTCAACAATGCACAACTCGGCTTCGCTCCTCCTGCCTTTAGTGGTCGACAAATATTAGCGAAGACTGGCTTGGGTTTGGTGTTATGAACTTTGATAGCGTTCTTGTTGTTTTTGATGCTAGGATTTTTGGGAGATATTATACCAGACGCTTTGTCGCAAAACAACCAATTTGCTGGCGGTCCAAACGCACTACTACCATTCCTCCTACTCTTCATCGGTTTCCTGGTAACCATCATCGGAAACATGACAATAGCAGGATTATACAATCTCTTCTATAGTAGCATCTATTACGACGTTACTAAGATGTTTGGTATGATATTACTAACGAACGCAATATTATTGGTATTCTTTACACCAATGTATCTCCTGTTTCAAACAGTGCCTACGACATTATTTCTCATATTGTGATTTCATATATTGTTCTCCACATTTATATCCTCTGCATTGATAGAGTTTATAGCCAATCCAAATTACTCTGGCTCATCACTCATTGGTAATGTATTTGGATTCGCCGTAGCATTATTGTTCTATAGCATCATATTCAAGCCTAGCCAAACAGGCGGCGCCACACAACAACAAGTATATCTCTTATTATTATTACCTCCTATCCTAGGATTTACACTCATCCCATTGTGTCTCAATATACGACAAAAAATATACAACAAATTCTATGAATCAGGAAGTAATGCATTCTATATTCCATCATTGGATGAAATTACATACACTACCGAAAACAAAACAACAGAAGATACAGCAACCAACGTAGAATAAGTATTATCATTAACTTACAAACATGCTGTTGTACCACATCGCATCGATAGCAAAAGCAGTATTGTGAGCTGTCATCTTGCTCGTCACATATACTACTATCAATATATACCAAGATCCTGTCATAGCTATAGCTATGGCATTTGTTGGTATATTTATCTTTACACGAGGAATAAGCTTCTACTTCTTTATAGGCATGCAACGCTTGCTACG
>CAYRCS010000041.1:0-6028 GCA_964422855.1 uncultured Candidatus Peribacteria bacterium | reverse complement strand
TCTTTACACGAGGAATAAGCTTCTACTTCTTTATAGGCATGCAACGCTTGCTACGCCCACAAATACAAAACAACGAACGTCTCGTCAAAGATAGCTACAAACTATCTCTTCTATTTGGGATATTTTGTCTCATCAATGTCTGACTTATATTGCTATGAAACTGGAACACAATCATAGGGTTGTTATTGCTCATAGGATTTATTGTACTCCAAGCTATGCTCTTTAAAAATCAAAGTAAGGAGGCACATGGAGAATAAAGAGCTCATCCAGATAGTCCAATCTCGCCTCCAGGAGGTATACGACCCAGAATTTCCTATAGTAGATATCCGAACACTATGACTCATATACGATATCAAAGCAGATCAGAAAAAAAATATCATCCATATCCTCATGACTTTCACCTCTCCATCGTGTCCATCCATAGATGAGATACAGACACAAGTCACCAATAGTATAAATCAAGAACTTCCTCAGTATACAGTTCAAGTAGAAGTCACACGAGACCCACTCCGAACCCTCCAAAACATCAAAGACCCCGACCTATTAAGAATGTTCGAATAAACAAAAAACATACGCAGGATTGCGTATGTTTTTTGATAGAATATATATTACAAATTATTCGTCATCACTGTATCGCCCTTTGCTACACAACCATTGAGCATGTCGTTAACACTCGCATGATTCCAATATTTGTCCAAGACGCTTCCATTGCCAGTAACCTCCCATCAAGCTAAGATTCCTTTCATCACTTGATAGACATCACATCTTACGAGAGAAACAGGATTGGTACTTGCTCCTATAAGTTTCTTACTATATGCTGCTGCAAAGATTGGATACAAAGCGTTGGTATACGATACATATCTAAACTTCACTGCCTTTTGTGAAGATACGGGAACCTCATATTTTTCTATCAGATAGCTCAAAGCATCAGCAAAATTGATTGTTCTAATAACCACAGGCTCTACCGTACCAGTTTCTACAACGCCAGTCTGCATAAGTACTTCTCATGTTGCTATAGTCAACAATTCTTCACTCGTTACGAGCTCTCCACTCTGTACTGCAGCATCTTCTTGAGATACAAACAATCATTTAGCTGCTTCAATACCTTGTGATACAGTAGATTCTATGCCAGTAAATACCTCAGATACAAATGCAAAACGGAATGAAAACAAACTCGCTACAGCTGCAACCACAAGGACAAAGGCATAAAGTTTTGCAGTAGTAAGTTTCATAAAGTTATAGCTCCCTATCGCATCAGACAATTTGATAGTGATATAATAGAACAACATTCCTGCCAAAGTTGCTACACCAAGACGATGCCACACATCCCATGATGGCCACAAATGTCAGACGCTGAGTGCTACCATGACACTTATCCAAAACAACACATCTTTTGGCATAAACAAACGTCTACCAAGATGTATAGTCTTCTGCCATATGCTCTGTCGAGCAATAATCAATGTATACAAGAATAGCCCTGCAAGTATGTAAAATACACACGACGGCACATCCACAAACAAATCAACAATCGATGCAACAATAATCGCAAAGATACTACACATAAATACATACTTTTCTACAAACCAGCCTATACCTGTAGAAAAATGGCGCAAGGCATCTTTGATCGCATCAGAACTCATACGATGTGCGAGATGCAAAACGAGGATTCCGCCGAGAATGAAAACAAGAAGATTGGCGATCCCCATCTGTACAAACAAAACATCAGGCTTTCGCAATCCATACAACACAAACTGAATACCAAATAGGTAGACCAAGAGGGAGTAGTGAGTGATTTTTTTCATTACTAGATATGACAGAAATAAATTGTCAACATCGAACAAAGCAAAAAATAGTAAAACACCGCCGCTTTGCAAGGACAAAATTTGCATTTCTCCGACAAAAGAGCATATATACCATGCAATTTTACCAAAACACCAATATGGTCAAGAAATTACTTATCCTGATAATGATAATAACAAGCGCCTCAATAGCTCGATGACTCAATATTCCAAATATTGATGACACGATTCTCAATACCAACGAAAATGACGCTGTCAACACAGATCTCACAGATGGCAATCCTATCAGAGATGGCATATACAATTTGATACAAGACTCCCAAGATCAAAATAATGTCATCGCAAATATAATAGGTAATGGCGCTGAGATAGGAGATCATACTTCTGCACAAAACCAAACATTCCAGATCATCAATAACTTCATAAACTATGCATTGTGACTAGTTGCAATGATTGCCCTTATATATCTACTGTATCATGGTTTCCTTATGATCACAGCTGCAGGAGATGAGGAACAATACGGCAAATGATTGCAATGAATCAAATATGCAGGCATAGCGTTAGCAGGGATAGGAGTAAGTCGATTTGTAGTAAGTTTGATATTTTATCTCATACAACTCATCACAGCATAATGAAAAAAATACTATTGGCAGTATTATGTATAGTTACCATAAACTGGATCCAAGCACAAGATTTTTTCTATAATGTCTGACAAGACTCTATAAATCAATCAACAGAAGATATTGGTACAGTTGTGGGAGAAGATACTACCGATAGCGAAAGTTTGATGGTAAAACTGCTGGGAATTTTTGGCTTAGATACATTTATCACAGGGAGTGACACAGGAGCCACCAATTATATTACCTACATCATCAACATAGTCCTAGGATTGTGAGCATTTATTGCACTTGCCATGATCATATATGGATTTTATTTGATGTTCTTTAGTGACCAAGATGAATGATTTGCTAAAGCAAAAGCCATACTCAAAGGCGCTAGCATAGCATTATTTATCATAGGATTGTCATGGTTTATTATCAGCTTCCTATTCAATGTGATAGGTATTTTAAACTAATTACCCATAAATACATATGCTTTTCAATCTCGGAGAACAAAATAAGATACAAAAAGGCAAGCACGACAAGGTATATAATACCGAGACCATGTTACCTATATCAGAAATTAGAAATAGCACGTTGATACTCAAAGATGGTGGTATCAGAGCTATACTCAAAGTCACAGGACTCAACGTAGATCTCAAAAACTACGATGAACAACAGATCATCTTGGAACAGTACAAAAGATTTCTCAACGGTTTGCAATTTCCCATACAGATATTGATCCGCAATACATATCTAGACCTGACCAACTATATTAATTATATGAACCAAAATGTTGGCAATATAGACCATCCGATACTCAAACAACAAGGAAAAGAGTACGTCAATTTCTTACAGGAAATTGATAGCCAGCAATGATTGATCTTTGTGAAAGAATTCTATATCATAGTACCCTACTACAGTAGTGAAGACGACAACCATGAGATCAATAAAGCACGACGAAAAAAATTCCTCAACGTCCTAGAAGCCAAAGATAGCGTCGAAAGAATAGTATGAAGATACAGACAATATCTCAAAGGTGAAAAAATGCTCGAAACCAGATGCAATATCCTCATGGAATGACTCAACAGCATAGGTATCCCTACCGAAAAACTCGAAGTATCAGATATTATAAGTCTCCTTTTCCGTTGCTACAATCCCACCTTGCACGGTGCACAAGCCGAGATGAATTAGAAAACAAGTTACAAAAGCTTCATATCTTGTAAAAGTTGCAAATAGACATCAACATTTTCAGGATATTTTTTTTCTATATATGATTTGAGTATCGCTTTCCAATCAGCAAATCATGTCTGCAGATTGTCTTGCTGGACAGAGAAATTTGCCAAGAGATCCTGCATGGCTACTGCATCTTTTTTGATCTTGATGTCGCGGACTGATTCTATCATATCAGAGGACAATACACTAGATAATTGATCATAACTGATATCATCACGCAATATAGTGATCGACAACTGTTTCATATCAACTACAGGCAATGTGGCAAAACGAGTAGTCCATACCTCAGACACAAAACGAGCCTGTATAGTTTGCCATATATTTTCAAGCAAGACTTGTATTGCTTTACGATCAAGCCCTTCCAGTTCTTGTATCTGCAAATACGGATAAAGTAAAACAGGCTGCATAGCGATTACACCATCACGCAAATAAAACAATCATTTCACTTCCTGTACCTCCAAAGGACTCGTATGTCGCACACTACCTATACCGATATAGTTCTTGTAACTACACACATGATGCACATGACCAGACAACAAACGAAGTCACGGCAAATCCAGCAATCCTGCATGCAATGCTACATCTTTATAATGAAACATAGCCTGCTGTCCTGGCAAACGCGTATTGGCTATATAATGATGAAATATGACCAAAAGTTCAGGAGTTTTTTTATAAGTCTGGAGTATATAGTTGGTCAACAATCCGGACATCACTTCATTTTTATGAGAAGACTGTATCAAAACACGCACTTCATCCTGCCGCACAACTCCTACATCAGATTGCTCTATAGTACGTAATGAGTCGGGACTAAGCATATAAGGCAAAAACAAAACTTCCTGTCATTCTATAACACACTGCATAGGTTCTGTGATAAAATACAGCTTATTGTGATGTGATCCATGCAATATATCAAAAGCTTTTTTTGCTTCTGCATAGACAAAACTATCCGTCAACCAGTCATGATTACCAGCCAAGACATACACGGTCTTACCTTGCTCAAAAAGCTCTATAAAAAAACTATACAAAGCCAAAGAGGCTCCTCTATCATAGGCAAAATGATACACATAATCTCAGACAAAAACAATATGCTGTTCATCCGGATGACTTGCCACAAAAGTACGCAACTGGTCTAATAATGCGTCTTTAACACGAGTCGTGATATGAATATCCCCTATAAGTAGCATAATACTAGCGCAAACCTAAATACTTTTGCCACTCCATCTATCCAACAATATCATAGCAGAGATAGTGTCTTCGGCAACATTTTTCTTAAATGATGAGACAATTTCACCTGCCTGTACAGAACTATAATCTTCTTCGATATACTCAATCTTAACTGTCTCTGGATCTACCAAAAGCCACAAACCATCAACAAATTGTTGTATCTTAGTTTGGATATCCTTTTGTTGTGAAGGTCTACCTATGACGATAGTATTCACCTGATATCTGATAATCATATCAGCAATACTAATATAGGTCATCTTATCATTAAATATATAGCCAATTGGCAAAGGCACGCGATCTTGCAATGTCATATATGCAAGCCCAATATATTTCGATCCTCGATCGATACCAAGCACAGTAGGATTTCTTCTCATAACTACAAATAATAAATATAAATTACCCTATTACAGGCTCTATCATATATTCTGGAACTGCAACATCTACAGATTGCATAGGGATATCTACAAATGCTATGCAATCAAGCGCTCCAGCAAAAGATAACACAAGATTATCGCCATCGACACCGAGTCCAACTTTCTTATCTGCCAACACATCAAAATATCTATCAGATATTTGATCTACAAAATACTGCCCATCAGGCACAAAATCCCCATTAACCACAGTATAACTACGGCGGACAAAATCATACAACCAAAAGTTCTTGGTTTGACCTATATAGAGGATCCCTTGTGGTGGAAGTAGCTTTTTGTCTATCAAGAATGAGTACAAGGCTATCTTATCTATAGCAAACAGAGAATTCTTGCCAGATACAAGACGGCGAGCTAGATTTATGACCAATCCAGCCACTCTCAAATTTGTAAAACTTCCTGGTCCAGAGACAAAAAGAACATCCTGCCCCTCCGACAAACGCAAAAAAGCACTCGACAAGTCGTATTCAACACGATCACGAGCTATCAAAACATCACCTTGAGACGAAACAAGGTGTACATTATCACTACAAGGCTGCACTATGAGCATAATACAATAGGTATAAAGCCATGTTTTACACAACACACACAATACATATTTTTCATGATTTTGCAAGTACTAACGACACCACAAACATCGACCTTTTGCACTACAACAACACAAAGGATACAATAGATATACTTTATGAATTCTCATAACCATGAGACACAAAATACGACAACACCTAGGTATGGCGCTACT
>CAYRCS010000040.1:3145-6393 GCA_964422855.1 uncultured Candidatus Peribacteria bacterium | reverse complement strand
CGACCCATTAGCCTATATTCAAAGTATAAACCTCAGTGCCTTTACCGCATACTTACAGTTTAGCAAAGAGCAAAAATAATGTATAAGAGATTCTCCCTCCAAGATATACAAAGCATAAAAAATGATGTCATCCCACGCATGACTCGTATTTTACAAAACGAAAAATATCAAAGCATTAAGGATTATTATAAACATGGATTCAAAGAATGAAACACAGTCTGTTATCTCAATAGATGAGAACCAACTATGAGGATGATAAAGGCAGCACCAGGACTACACATTGTTGATGAGGTAGAAAAAATAGAACTACTCTTAGATGAGGAACAGATAGGTAATCTGCAATCTTTGGTCAAGAAATATATGATCAAACCCACAAGCATCAAATCTACCATGACGATAGAAAAAATCCTCATGGAAGAATGTAAAAAATGAACATTCAATACAATTTTAGACAAACCATATATCGTCTATGATATAGAAACAGACGGAGACATTTTTGATGTTACACAACAAAAATTTATCATAGCATATTCGGCAGAACCAGGCAAAGAAAATAAGATGACATACGAACTCATAGAGAAAGAATGACTCCAAAAATTCGTCCAAAAACTCCTCGATTTTGATGGCTATATCGTGTGATTCAACAATATCTGGTTCGACAATCCAGTTATCATTCATAACGTATGATGATCACAAGCAGACATAGACAATCTCAACTCCAAAAGTATTGATATATTCCATTTTGTACATCACATGGCCGGCAAAAAAATAAGCCTCAACAAAATGGCATCTGCGCTCGTCGGCGTCGAGAAAACACTGAGCTCTTGATTGGAATGAGTGCAACTATACAAAGACTATATCAAAACAGGCGATGAAGAAAAATACACTACCTTCAAACTCTACTGTAAAAATGATGTGAAGATGACAATATTGTTGCTACTATACCTCCTATATTACAAAAGAATAGCGCTAGAAGGTGAAGAACAGCAATTTGATATACAGACACTAGTAGCCAATTCCTGTAGTCAATCCGTCATCAACAATCCCATAACTCCAGATACCCAAAGCAATGCTTCTATATTCGAATAAATCATGCATTACAAACGAGAACTCCAGCAATGTTACAACGACGAAGCCACCAAATTTTCACAAACCAGACAAAAGCACTGGCATGAATTTGATCATATTTTAGAAAAAATAAATACCATACCAAAGAACACTATACACATACTCGAACTCGGATGTGGCGATGGAAGACTATATGATTACATACACAAAAATACGACCAAAAAAATCCAATACACAGGGATAGACTTCTCCAAAGAGTTACTCAAGATTGCGAAAAAAAAACATCCAGAAGCTACGCGAGTATGTGACGACATGATCAATGGCATCAAAATCATAGCCCAAGAATCTTGCGATGTTGTCGTAAGCATAGCTGCATTTCAGCACCTTCCTAGTCGTAGAGAAAGAGTTTTCATACTCAAAGGTGCTTATAGAGCACTTGTCTATGATGGACTACATATCATGGTCAACCGAGCATACTCTGATCGATTCTACAAAAAATATCGACCACAAATGATTGTGTCGATATGCAAATACATACTATCATGATGATACAAAGCACGAAATGATATTCTCATTCCACGAAAAGGTGCCAAAAGAATTTACCATAGGTATTATCACATTTTCACTCTCAAAGAAATAGAAAAACTTGTAACCCAAAACGGATTCTACATAGACCAGCTATCTTATGGCTTACCTCAAGCTAGCAACAATCTAAGCTCCGCAAGAAACAGTTTGTGCATAGCTCGCAAGGCTATACACGATTAGTATCTACTTCTTTCAGAAATTGTGCATATTCATGATCCAATAATTGCGATAATTGCATATCTTTTTCTGTAACAGTATCGTCAGCATCATGAGTAGTAAGTTTGACATGTACTTTATTGTGACTGTTGGTCCATTCAGGATGATGTCAGAGATTTTCTATCACAAAACTACACTGTACCATCCATGACAAGGCACTAGGGAAATCAGGAAATTCATACGTCTTTTCTAAACTATGTGGTGTCTCTACTCGTGTCATGATATACAGCAAAACATAAATAAAAGTGATATAGGTATATATCTAAAAAATACAAACAGAAAGCTATCCCAACTCCCACATACAAATAGCTGATGCCTGACCTACATTCATCGACTCCTTCATACCCATCAATGGGATCATAATAACATCATCTACGACATCCAGTGTCTCTTGCTCTACTCCAGTCACTTCATTTCATACCCATAAACACACAGATCATCCATTTTTATATTTTTGCAAAGGTATAGCTTTATCAGTAATCTCAGCAGCAAGTGTTCTATATCCCAATTTTTTAGCTTCTTGCAAAGCTTCCACAGAATTCTCAAATAGACGTAATCCAACATGATTTTCAGCACCCAAAGCAGTTTTAGCTACTTTTGCTTTGCCTTTTTGTAAGGTAAAAGGTGATGGGGTATATCATACCAACCAAACCTCCCAACCCAACGCATCTGCAGTACGGATAATATTACCCACATTGTAGGCACTACGAAGATTTTCTAATACAATCACTGATTTCATAAGACAGATAGACAATAAACGCTTTGCACTATAGAGATTTTTCCGTAAAATGCAGGCGATTTATTGGAGAGAATAAAAATGATCATAGGTTTAGCTCCCATGGATGGAGTAACAGATTTGGCATATCGCACGATAGTACAAGATGTGGTGAAACAATACAACACCGCAGATACGCTGCGAACATGGACAGAATTTATGAACACAGATGGATATATGACACATCCATCTAGACTGGTCAAACACTTAATACATCAGGATCAAGAAAAAAAACTTATAGCACAGATCTACGGCTGAAATCCAGACACACTCATCAAAACCGCTATCGATATCGAGCAAAAATATCCTTCATTTTTTGGTATTGAGCTCAATATTGGCTGCCCATCACCCAAAGTTATGTCATGTGGATGATGAAGTGGGATGATGCGCGACAAACAAGCAACTCTCAATATCATAAAAAATATTAGCACATCAATCACCAAACCATTTTCTATCAAAGTAAGAGCCTGATTGGATGATAATGATAAAGCATCACAACAGGAATTTATTTTAGCAGCAGCACAATATTGCAAAACAATCTCTATTCACGGCAGAACCTTCAAACAAGGTCACAGCGGGGATGTCGATCGAGATATGATGTATC
>CAYRCS010000040.1:0-3045 GCA_964422855.1 uncultured Candidatus Peribacteria bacterium | reverse complement strand
CACAACGACGCAGCGTTTTGGAATTCCGTAAATATGCATTCAATTACCTCGCCACGCTTCCCGGCTCCAAAGAATGCAAAATCCAGCTAGCTCAGACCAAAGACTATTTCGAAACCAAAGAAATTATAAATACATTTTTCAGTAAACTAAGCTAAAAAACATCAAAGTGTCAATCTCAAATAACAATATAATTTTTTATTAATTGAAAAAAAATACATATATAACTATCATTACAGTACTATTTACTACACGATCAATATTATGCCTACGACCCCTGTAAATCATTCTCCTCGATTAGATCAAATAGACCACAAAAAAACATTCCCAAGTGTTTCCAATAACTTCAAAACAGATGTAGTCATCATTGGTTGATGAATAGCAGGTATTGCAACAGCATTTTACATACTCAAAAACACACAGCATAGCGTTACTATTGTAGAATGAAACAAAATAGCACACTGAGCGACAGGCCATAACTGAGGACATGCATGTATGGGCATAGAGAAACCCTTCACCAAAATTGTTGAAAAATATTGAGTAGAGCTTGCTTTGCAGTGATACAAAGACACAGTTAGTGGATTCCAAAAACTACAAGAAATAGTAGATAATATAAACAAAATAGACTTAGTAACTGTATGTCCAGAGTATACTGGATACTCTACTATAAAACAGATTATGGACAAACTACAAACTGATTATATCAAGGAGCTACACAAAGATCTCTACGAATGTATATTGATAAATGAAGCGTATAAAGACGACCCTCGTATTGATGCAAAGTATTATGATATCATAAGTTTTGTACCTGCCGATACGATCAACAAAATAATGGAAAGCAAAGAGGGACAATATATTGGGATAGTATGAAACAAAGCAGGAGTGATGAATTCTGCACTGTTCTGCCAAGAAGTAATAGAATATTTGTTATCGTTATATCATGATAGATTACAAATATATGAACATACCAAAGTCAAAAGCATACATGAGAAACCTAATGTGATAGAGATATTAATACACAACGAGGATCAACAAACATATACCATCAAATCAAAACAAACAATACTATGCACAAATGGCTACAAAAACATTGATATATATACCGATACAGAACAGAAATATAGCTTATGAGAAAAAGTACAGTGATTCGTATCATATATATCAGGATATGTAGAAAAATCAAACCAAGAAAGTATATCACTCATATACTATCAAAATCCTGACGAACTAAAAACAGCTACAACAAGCAGTGAAAGTGAAAATTATTTTTATCTCACTCGTAGAGAATTTGAGACACATAAAGTAAAAGAAACTCTCATATGTATAGGATGACCAGAATCGGCTATAGAATGATCCGATGATTATATCCCACATCAGCCACAACCCGAACGAGCACATCAACAGATGGATAGTTTTTTGCAAAAAACATTCAAAAAATACCCCAAACAAAAATTAGAATACAAATATCGTCGACATGGACTTATGGGATACACAAATACCTACCTACGTATGATATGACCAGACAGAAATATTCCTCGTATAATGTATAATTTAGGTTGTAATGGACAAGGTATTGTACTTTCTGTCTTTGGATGACGAAAAATTAGTCAATTTCTGCTTGGACACGTAGATGAAGATAGTATATTTGATCCAGAATAATCTTTCCACTTTCTTTTCACTAAAAATTACATAGTATGCCAGCGCAAACGAAAACAATGAAATATTTTGATTAGATAACGAAAGCAATGCGTCATATTCCTGTTACTATGGCTACCCAACATCCAGACAACATAAATCCCGCCTATTTCAATAACAAAGCATTCATCAGCACAAGCGATGAAATAGAAGAAGCCTATCTATCTCGGTCAGAACTAGGAACAGACGAATACATGTGGGACTGGGAATGAAAATTTGTTGATGAGTCAGTAGTAGAAAAACTATTTAGACAACATGCCGACTATTTCGAAAAAAACAGATTGTGAAGAGATAAATTTCTCACATACAGAATTCCAAATATACGAAAAGAAAGTGGGCATCGTCTTATGCGTGCATTTATGAATATTATTTCCATCACAGAGTTTGCCAAAGAACTATGATATGACGATTATCCAGTTTTCGAGGTTATACTTCCTATGACAGAAAGCGCTGATCAAATGATATATATCAAAGAAAAATTCAAAAAATTGGCACAGATCATGCCAGATCTTATGGAGCACAAATTTTTTCATACAAGTTTGCATATTGAAGTGATCCCACTTTTTGAAGAGGTCCCCATCATGATAAACAGTATCCCTATATTAGAAAAATACGCAGATATGGTAACCAAGACATCAGGCAAGAAACCTGAGTACCTCAGAGTATTCTTGGCACGTAGCGATCCAGCAATGAATGTTGGAATCATACCTTCTGTCTTGTGAGTAAAAGGAGCTATCAGTCAGTATAGAGACTATGAAAAAAAATCTTGAATCAAGATCTATCCCTGGCTTGGATGATGATCGCTGCCATTCCGTGGCAATGTATCACCCGATCGTATAGATGATACCATCAATGAGTACAAAGGCCTCGACTCTATCACTATCCAGTCATCATTTAGATATGATCATCCATTAGAAACTGTCAAAGAAGCAATCCACAAACTCAATACCGAACTACCCAAGAACAGAGACCAATACAACAATTTTTCTGATGAAGACATACAAAAAACACAACAAGTACATGATATAGGAATCGCAATATACAGTAAAACCATTGAGCATATTGCTGACATGATCAATCAAGTAGCATCGAGTGTGCCCAAGAGAAGAGAAAGAATGCTTCACATAGGATTATTTGGATATAGTAGATGAATTGGTGAAACCAAGTTACCTCGTGCAATTTGATTTACAGCGAGCCTATACTCTCTCTGAATACCACCTGAGCTCATCGGAACAGGAAGATTGATCCAAGAACTAGAAACAAAATGATTGCTCCATTTTGTAGAAGCAAAATATCTCAACATAAAGAAAGATCTAGCCTTCGCATACAAATATCTCAACAAAGATAATCTCA
>CAYRCS010000039.1:5346-6838 GCA_964422855.1 uncultured Candidatus Peribacteria bacterium | reverse complement strand
TGTCACAAGATGTTGATGGTTATTATGTTGGATCAAATAGTTTTGCTTACGACGATAATATTACATCAGCTGTAGTAACAGCATATTCAACTATAGATTGACAGTCAGTAAATGCGCAGTTTTCATTAAAATAAAAAAAAGTATATTTATTTAGAACGAGATATATCTACACGATGCACAATCCTTTCCATCATATGAGTAAAATTGCAGCAGTGGCCATAGTTACGGCCAGTGCTGCAATTTCTCGATGGCGAACAAATTCCTATGTGACGGATCATGCGAGTGCAGCATCAAGCAATATAGATATGTCTATATCCAACACAGCGTTTCCTTCTAGTGCAAGTACAGGAGAAACAGTCGTTTTCATGTACTTCTACCAAAATGAGACCAAAACACCTACGACAGATATTACAGTAACAACTACTATACCTGATGGGATGAGCTTTAGCTCTACCAACAATCAAAACTACATCATGAATGGCAATGAGATTACGTGGACAGATTTGGCTGATGTATATGGACTAGTGCTATTGGAGCTAGCAGTTGACAATGATGCATCTGCAATGATCACAAATATAGTAGAGGTAAGCTCATCAGCTAGCGATAACTATCAAAACAACAATATATACCCAGCAACGGTAGCTATTCAAGGTATTGATAATAATACAAATAATGGACAAGCAGATATTAGTATAACAAAAGAGGTAGATACACAAACTGCATCTTTAGGACAAACCATAGAATATACTTTGACAGTATCTAATGATAGCGACTCACCTGATGCAGCACAAGATGTCGTAGTTATAGATACGCTACCAGATGGGTTAGTGTTTGTGACAAATAGTGATACTCCTGATATAGACTTCCAGTCAGGCAATACCCTAGCTCGAGATGCGGGGACATTGGCGCCTGGAGCCAGTAAAGATATACGTTTTAGTGCCTCAGTCTCTACTTTATTGGAAGCTGGAGACGCTCTTATGAATTTCGCAACAGTATCAACCACAAGCGATGATGATAATATTAACAATAATTTAGATTTTGTAGTGACGCAAATAGCTGATACAGACCAAGCTGATCTAGGTATTATATCGATGCAATTTTCTCAAACATCTGTACTTACAAACACTAATGCGGTGTTGAATATAGAGGTAGAAAATGCTGGTCCAGATGTTGCAGAAGATGCTGTCCTAGAAGTGACCATCCCAAGTGGAGTATCTATCCAGACTGTTTCTCCTACCCCATCTACAAGTACGACAACCAAGTTAACTCGACAACTTGGAGATATAGGGACGATGTATTTACCTGTATCGATAACATTCAAAGGAACGACTGTAGGCAGCAAGCAATTCATAGGAACCATATGATCAGATACGGCAGATTTTCACCAATCTGATAACAACCGTATAGCCACCATATCTATCACGGATACTTCTGGAGGCGGAGGTAGTAGTAATGGCGGATGAGGAAGCAGCAACAATGGCTGATCGTCTAG
>CAYRCS010000039.1:0-5246 GCA_964422855.1 uncultured Candidatus Peribacteria bacterium | reverse complement strand
GCGGAGGTAGTAGTAATGGCGGATGAGGAAGCAGCAACAATGGCTGATCGTCTAGCAATAATAATCCTATACATAATGCTCCTAGTAGCAGCCAAAATAGTAATGATACACAATGACTTACTACACAAGATCAAGATTTGTTAGATCTATTTAAACAGACATTCGAGAATATAGCACAATCATTCGAACAGAGATGATGTGTTACAGACGGAGATATATTGTATAAATATGCCAAAGAACATGAACTTACATCAGCAAAAAATGCTATTGCCTTTAGACTATGTGATCCGATCACGAGAATTGAACTAGCAAAAATTATAACACAATACGCTATCAATATAGCAGCTTTGGAGCCAGATGCTACCAGAGTTTGTAAGTATACAGATATGGGTTCTGCTAGTACAGAAGAGAGAAATTTTGCTAGAGTATCATGTGAGCTTGGCTTGATGGGCTTAGAATACAACTGAGTCCCAGCAACAGTATTTGATCCATATGCACATGTAAGTAGAGCAATGATGAGTACTATATTCTCTAGATTGTTGTTTGGCGAGGAGTATAATGGTAATGCGAGCTGTTGGTATTGTGACCATATGCAAGCACTTAAGAAATCTGGTATTCTCAAAATGATAGGTGATCCGATGGACGACCTATTGAGATGATATGCTATACTTATGCTTATGAGGGCTGATGTAAACTGAGTAGTGCAGTCTTCTATAGAACTAAGAAATATTACTCCTTAGCGGCACTAGCCTTTTGCATAAGTTCCAATACTTTTTCATATCAGAGCTGCCCACAGGCGCTCTTTTTCTTTCTTCACATATTTTCTCTCACTGTTACAGGTACGCCATACGAGAGGACGATGCTTTGAAAACGTCTTATTTGCTTAGGATCAGATTCTGCTAAGTTAATCATCGGATTTTCATTGTAGGGGATCAGATTCAGATGCGCTGCTCTTCCTTTGAGTAATTTTCCGGTAAGATGAGCCATCTGATCGGTATCATTTTTGTCTTTGATCATGACGTATTCGTAGAAGATATCATTACCAGTCTTGGCAGTATATCTATCAAAGGTCTCCATCAATTTGTCCAGCGTATAGAATTTTGCTATCGTAGGGACGAGTTCTTCACGCAATTTTTGCTCAGGTGCATGGAGACTAAACGCTAGACTCACAGGCAGATTGTCATCGATAAATTTCTCTATCTGTGGTACCACGCCTGATGTTGAGATTGTTACACGCTTACGAGAAAGTCAGAGGTATTTGGTATCAGTGAGATACTCACAAACTCTCTTCACATTTGGATAATTCATCATTGGTTCACCCATCCCCATGAAGACGATGTTTCTTACTTTGTGCAAAGTTCCATCTTCTTTTTTACCTAGCTTCTTCTTGATATAATTATTGATATACAGCACTTGACCAAGTATTTCTGTTCGGTCGAGATTTTTTTTCAATCCCAATTTTCCTGTTACGCAAAAGATACATCACACATTACATCACACTTGCGATGAGATACACAAGGTCATCCTATTGAGTTTTTTTTCGTACGTAATATCTTTGTCAAAGTGATACATGAGTACTGCTTCGACAATATTTCCATCGGCAGTTTGCAACAGAAACTTACTCGTCTCATCATCTTCGATTATTTTATTGACAGTGAGTGGGACGACAAAAAAACGCTCCTTGAGCTGTGCTCTCATCTCCTTGGACAGTGTCGTCATCTCATCAAAGTCTACATTTGCATTACTGAAAATCTCCACCATGATCTGCTTGATCTTATATGGTTGGAGTCCAAATTCTTGTCTATAAGCCTCAAGTTGTGCGAGATCGAAGATACTATGCATTGAGATATTTATTTTTGTAATGTAGTAAATTTATTGAGTAATTCATGAGCGTATAATACTGATGTATCAGTTTCAGGTTCTATATATGCAATCATTGGGTTGAGATCTTCTGCTGGAATAGTATTGACCTGTCACTTAAGCCACATAACATGGTGTGTTGCCTCGACCATAAGGATATTGAGATCTTTTTGGATAGTAATAATAGTATTTTGATATGATTCTTTCATAATGTCTGTAGCTATAAAAGCACTAGGGCTTTCAAGGATAGAACATATACTTGCCGAATATTCTTTGATTTTCTCTAATCTACTAAGTTGCTCCGCATTTCTTTTGTTTACCAGAACAAGCATATTTTGAGCTATTGCTGCATTGATCATATTTTTAGCTATTGAGATAAACTAACAATATAATAGCATTATACCACAAAATGTCAATAACTATAGCACACCTATCACCTCGATATGATGTGTATGAGGGAACATATCGACGGCTTGCAGCGTTTTGCAATGGATCTCCGCTTCGGCAAACAATTCTATGTCTCTAGCCATAGTTACTGGATTGCAGGAGATATACAATATTTTGCTCTGATATTCTTGCTTCATACGTATCAAGAAATCCACCACGTTTTTGTGCAATCATTCTCTCGGTGGATCGACGATTATAAGGCCTAGGTTCTTACATTTATCAATAAGTTGAGGATGTAATACAAACATTTTTTCTGCTTGTCATACGAGGAACATTGCATGGTCTTCCATACCATTGATTTTGGCATTGTGCCAAGCATCAGAAATAGATTCCGATACAGTTTCTATACCTATCACCGATTTTCCGATGCCCATCTTGAGAAAACTGAGTCAGATACTTCCTGCACCACAGTAGAGATCCAAGATAGTATCATGACGCAAGAGTCCTATCATTTGTGCTGCATGCCAAAATAACTGCTGCGCACCGACTGTGTTGGTTTGAAAGAAAGAGTACGGAGATATTCTAAAATTGAGTTCTGCATAATCCTCAGAATCTTTGCTCGGAAAGAGGAGTTTTTCAAACATATATCCATCGCCCCAGAGGAGTTCTGTTCTATAGTTATCGCTTCTGATGATATCAGCCAATCCGTTATTGTATGTTACCACAAAAGTATTGACCGTTTTTGTAAGGTATTCATCTTTTTTTAGGTTTACCAGGAAAGCATCCCACACGACACGTTGCTCATCACTAATGCCTCCATCAGCAACTGCAAGATTGATCAAAAATTGATCCGTATTGACACCTCTTCTCAGTACTAGATGCCTAAAAAATCCGCTATGTCTCATCTGATCATAGACGGGAATGCCAGACTCTGAGCAGAGTTTTTTCATATATTCATACAGTTTGTTGCTCTCTGCATCTATCAATCCACAACTATCAACATCGACGATCTTGCTAAATTCACCCTGCTTATGAAATCACAAATTCCATTCTGCATGCAGATTATCTCTCTGTGAAATATATTTCCCAAAACTAAACTCGATTTTGTTTCTATATCCTTTGATGAGTGGGGATGGGACGATCGGCAAAAAATCTATACCTTCCAGTTTCCTAAAACTTTCACGGACGATAGATTCTTTGATCTCCAATTGTTTGCCATAACTGAGTATCTGCCACTTACATCCACCACATCATATCTTGTGTGTCTTTTCATTTTCTTTGCTGACGCCAAGCGGGATATAGTAGTGTGGGCAGAAGATTTCGCCATCTGCATATGCCGGATCATATGACTTCACCATCACGATATGTGCTTCGACATAATCCTTTCTTCTTTTGACAATACGACAATCTACAACGCTACCCGGAAGTGCGCCGCCTTTGATCAAAACTTTTTTACCATTTTCTAATGTAGCAAGTCATACTCATCCGTAGATAATCTTTTCTATACGGACGTCTTGCAAAAATCACGTGTTTTTTGAGCCCATCGTGCTAGCAAAACAAAACTTATGCTATTTCTCCAGTTGTTGTATTGATTACCACAGTCTGTCCTGCTTCTTTGTGCAAAGGAACATTTACTTCCAATCCAGTTTCCAATATTGCTGGTTTCTTCCCAGCGGTTGATCTATCTCCTTTGACCCCAGGTACTGTTTCTTTGATAGTGTAGGTAATAGTCTTTGGCAATATAACATTCAACACATTGCCTTGGTATATCATCAAAAACAGATCCATATTTTCTTTTAAATATGGTACAACATCTTCGATAGTTTCCTTCGCCAATTCATATATTTCTCCGCTATCGTTTTCCATAAATGAATAACTGTCTCCAGAATTATAGAGATATAGTGCATTTTTTGTGGTAACATCACCTTTTTCAAGCATAGTACCAGACTTGTATGTGATGTTTTGTACACCCCCAGTCACCAAATTTCTTACCTTAAATGTATAACTTCCTTGTCTTTGCTGCATCTGCATAAATGAGAAATCGATGACTCTATACAACTGTCCATCAATCTCCAAAATAGTCTCTTTCTTCACTTCTGAAGTATCAATCTTAACCATTGAAATACGAAAAAAATCTAAATAATACCTAGGATATCTTGCACTATAGGCACTAATCCTTTACCTCGAGTATAATGATTTGGCTTCCTCATCCAACACTTTGTCAAAGAAGTTGATTGAGTGCTTGCATATATTGTTGATTGTCTTGTCTGAGCATGGTGTACATATTGAGATATTGTACGAGAACTATTCTTTCGTCTTGTGTAAGTTCATCTATAGCTTGCGTGAGTGTAGCGGGATTTGACCCATTGATAACTGCCTGTGCTACTTCCAATAGTTTTGGCTCATTGATAGTTTTACCTATGATATCAGCCATATCTCCGATAGCCAAACCATTTGCCATTCTAGCAGTAAATGTCTGTCCTATAAATTGTACCATATTATTTACCGTGTCTGGGAAAAATCTAGCAACAGCAAGTCTGGATCTTGTATTGAGCAAACTTTCTCCAGTTCCTCCAAAGTATGATTGAAGCTCAGCATCAGACACACTAAACGCATATTTTGCACCTAAATTGTTAGTAGAGAACAAAGATATATATCCATCTTGCCAGAGTTTCATCAACATACTGACATTACCATATTGATCAAATTTTTGATTGTTAGCATTTCGTTTTCCAAAGAACCTTCGGAGCAAGGATTCATTTCATTCACCCATCACCACCGACAAAACATTTGGATCGATAACAAGCCATTTTTTGCTCTTATCTACTATCCTCAAGTATCCTTTACATGTATCGCCATCAGACAATAGATATGCTAGGTCTATACCTCCTATGTTATATTGATTATGTAAGAAGTATTGCAAATATGTTCCCTCAATGTGTACGCCATCTTCATCTGGTCTATCTTTCACGAACTCTACAAACTTGTTATAATGAGGA
>CAYRCS010000038.1:0-7117 GCA_964422855.1 uncultured Candidatus Peribacteria bacterium | reverse complement strand
CTAATTTCTTCGGGAGAAAATCATTTTTCTTCGAGTTTTTTTTGGAGTTCGTGTGTGGTCTTGGGATAGCGAGACAATAATTGGACGCTATATATGTATGCGGGATTTTGCATCTTATATGATGGTGAAAGTAATAGTTCTCTCGTCTTCGCTATAGGTATTGGTATGGCGACCTGTGCTGCCTTTGCCTGCTTCTAATGTTTTGATCTGTGCTTCTTCTTGTAAGAATGGACCGAACAATTTGATGATATCTTGAAATATATCGTCTTTGGTTTCGTATTGTACGACGATCTTTTCATCGAGTGCGAGATCTGCATCTTTTCTCATCTGATTCAAAAATCTGGATAATTCACGAGCGATACCTTCGCGTTCGAGCTCTGGGGTGATGGTGCGATCTATCTTGACGATGATGCCTGTCTCTGCTATCGTATCTTCGCCATCGAGTCACTCATAACTTACTTCGTAGTCTGTCTTGTCCAGTATTCGTTCGTTGTCGTTACTATCAAATATCCTCAGCGATCCATTGCTCATGGCTTCTACATTACCTTGTTTGCCGTTTTGTATAATAGAGCCTGTGTCTTTGCCAAATTTAGCAGAAATTTGTGAACCGATAGGTTTGTATATTTTCTTGACCGTGATATTTTCCAATACGCCAACTTCCTTGATGTTGAGCTCTTCGGTGATGATATCGTTGTATTTGTTGATGATGTATTTGGCGTCTTTCATGAGTACTTACTTCCAAGTAAATTGTACGCTGCTGGTGTATGTATCTGCTTGTGTAAAACAAGTTATTCCATCTTCTGTATATGAGAGATACCGTAGTAGAGGATCATACCTTGTATACCCATATACACAAAGGCGAGTGAGAAGGTGAGTTGCGCTGGCATAGCGGTCTTGCTCATGAGAACGATGTTCCAGATGCAGGCCACGATAGTCATCGCAATCCATATGGTATAGTCTTGTTTTTTCAAAATATTTGCAATAGGGCTTTCTGGGCCGTAGAAAATAAGGAGTCCAGAGCTCAGATTCCAGATTACTCATCGCGCAGCGATCGTACCAATATCTTGTCCAAACAATATGAAGAGCGTCACATAGATAGCGAAGTTGACTACCAGATAGAGTGCGATTTTTTGGACGATACTTTGGATGCTCATATATTTTAATATAATGTTGGTCGCTATGAAACATATAATGATACCTCGAAATATCCAGTGCTGTACTTGTGTGGTGTCTTGCGTGACGTGATTGACATACATCAGGATACCTGACATGATGATGATGATATTGGCTGCTTGGAGAGTCATCCTGGTTCGTGATGGCATCTCTTGGATATAGTGGGATATGACTCCTAGTCGTTGGTTTTCTTCTGGGATATGCGTGTTGTTACTTATTTTTTTGCCTGCGAGTATTTGTCTGACGGATATTTCTTTTTTGACTTTATTGGTTATAGGTCTATATTCTCCTATCTTTCGTAGGGCAGTAGCTATCAGTGTAAGACCTATTGATACGATGAGTAATCATATATCACTGAAGTCTGTGTATTGCAATATGACTATAGCTCCTCATCAGGCTATGAGGACTGCTGCCTTATAATAGAGGTAGGATGGTATCTTGTGTATGATACCATTGATCCCTATGATAAATCAGAATATACCAATATTGTATGCCCACAATATACTGATGACATCCAATCGCTGTCCAAAAGTTGCTGTAAACAAACTTGATATGATAGTATAGATGATCGCTCCATAGTATCAGATTTGAAAGACATATTCACCGTCTTTGTATGCCAAGAAGAAACTACTGATCATACAGACACTATTGAGCCCCACTAAGATAAGTGCTATATTGATCTGATCAAATCATATGTAGTTTGCTAAGCTCACCAGTCCGATGTTTACACAGATCCAGGCCAATGGGAGTCCAAGTTCTTGTCGTTGTATTTGATCTTGGATATGCGTAGGGAGTTCATAATTGAAATATCGCCCCAATATTAAACACAGCAATATAGGTATGATGATAAGATACCACAATCCTATATAACTAAAGTACAATCCAAATATAATACTGGTGATGATAAATGCGCCCATGATATTACAAAGCTATGTATGAATAAATCAGTCGAGATAGAATTTGCCAGAGTATAATAACTGCTCCTATGGCAAGATATATATTTTTCGTATACTTTTGATAGATCTTGTATATGGTATATCGCGATATGCCCAATACGCCAATGTTGACAAGATTATATGTTCGACTTTGTATGTAGGGGGTGCCTAGTATAATCAAGCTAATGCCATACACTATATATATGAGGAGTGCTATATATATGGCTTGGTTTATGGTTTGCATGATGTGTTGTGGTGTGATGTTTTTGCCATAGGAGAGGATATCCTTTCGTAGAAATTTGCCCAATATCATCGTCTTGTCGGTATTGCTGAGATGTGGTTGTTGATCTGGATGTCGGATATCGCGTCTGGTATATGAACTGTATGCAAGTTCCAGATCTCTACTGCCAATGCTACTATCTGCTAGTATGGGATCGTTGGGATTGTTTTGGATATGCACAAGCTCTATCTGATCGAGTATACGGAGAGCCTGCTGGATAGTTTGTTTGTTTTTTTCTGTATTGGTGCTGCGTCTGTTTCTGACGAGTTCGTCTTCCAAAGAGATTAGTTCTTCCAGGAGATTTTTGGCATTGGTGTTATTATCTTTTTTTTGCAAGATAACAGCTTCGCGTATGTATGCGAGGACTTTGTCTATGATGTGCTGTATGAGTCACTGATCTTCATTGCGAAAACTTTGTGCCAAATTTTCTTGCGTTTTTGATGATTTTTTGTCTAGTGATGCAAATAATTTGTTCGTATCATCTGCAGACTTGGTGATGATAGCAACTGCTTGTTCGTTGGTGATGACTTGTGTGTAACTATTGATACCTACGACATGCAGTCCTAAGAAATGGAGAAAGTCACATCATTCTTTGATGGTGTTTCGTGCTCATACCAAGGATCGTGTCTTATTATCTTCGCGGACGTCTGCATAGGTATTGCCAAATGCTTGTGGTTGGTCGTGATACTCTTCACACTGGACGATGATGATATTTTGTGCACGGAGAAAATTTCTGAGGATGTTTTCATTATCAGATTGTCGGAGGAGTTCTGCTGTGTATTGTTGGCCATATATTTCCTTGATGCACACACAGTGTCGTCGCATAAATCGTGAGATGGTATAAATACATCATTCTCTTATCCAAAAGGCGCTGTGTATCAATAGAAGCTTTTGTATTGTTTGTATATGTATCGTTGATTTGTCTATCTCTAAAATTGGCTTCTAGACTGGTTTTTCTCTGCTAAAAATGCGGTTTCCCTTGATTTTTTCATAAAAATCCGTATACATCCGCAAATTTATCTTGCGTAGGTCGAGTATGCAGCAGATATTGGGAAATAGTCCCTTGTTGGACAAGTATTTTGATGAACAGACGATGTCTGTGCACTTCAAAGCAAATAGACAAGTGCTATACAAAAGATGACGCCCTGGTGCTTGGGATCCTACACAATGAGATGTCGTGAGTAAGCAAGCCTTACAAAACTTGATCGACGGTATTTTGTTAGAAATCGAAAATAGAGATGATGGTTTCTTGGAAATAGATAGATCCTTGTCCAAAGTAATTCAAATGTGACCATATAGAATAGTGATCGTCTATCCGCCTCTATCTGATGCCTTGGAGATGACTATCGTCAAACCTACAACGAGATTGGTGATGGCTGACTATAACTTAGATCCTGCCGTGATTGATCTACTCCAAAATAAAGCAAAAGGTATATTGGTATCAGGAGCTCCTGGTTCTGGTAAGACAACCTTTGCACAAGCGATGGTAGACTTATATGTTGATAGACACTTGACCGTCAAGACTATCGAATCACCTCGTGATCTCAATGTATCTGATGATGTCGTCCAATATAGTTTCACCTACGGCTCACATGAAGAAATTAGAGATATATTGTTATTATCCAGACCTGATTATACAGTGTATGATGAAGTAAGAAATAAGCATGATTTTGAACTCTATAAGGATCTGAGATTGACAGGTATATGATTGATATGAGTTATCCATGCGAGTAAAGCAATCGATGGTATACAGAGATTCTTGTGAACAATAGAACTTGGTATCGTACCTCAAGTTATCGATACAGTGATCTATATAGACAAAGGACAATTGGCTGAGATATTGCATTTGGATCTCGTTGTCAAAGTACCTGAAGGTATGATGTCTGAAGATCTAGCTCGTCCAGTCGTTCAGATCAAGAGTTTCTTCACCAATACTCTCGTGTATGAGATGTATTCGTTTGGAGAACAGATTGTGGTGGTGCCGATTGGTGGAGAAATGAAGAAGGCAGCCAAATCTCGTGGGATGCAAAAGTATGCCAGAGAAGCTATCGAACAAAAGTTACAACAGATATTGCCGTGTGATTTCTTGCTCGGGATAGTAGGAACCCATGATATCAATATTTATATCCCTGAGATGTACAAAGCTCGTGTGATAGGTAAAGCAGGCGTTGCGATCCAAGACTTAGAAAAACAAATGGATCTCCATATCCATGTCAAATGATTTGGAGATGTGCCCTTACTGGATGTCCAAGTCGATATCAAAAAGAGCAACAGTGGAATGTCGATCATTATGCCAAAAGAATATGCAAATCAGAAGATACCATTACTCGTGAATGATGAACTCTTCTATGGAAGAACCGATGAGCGTGGTATGATAGTGGTTACCAAGAAGAAAGTAGCAGACATGCTTGATAAGACAGGATTTGTCATCGTTGATATGCACGCAATATAAAATAAGGCATCATAACACCAAAACATATTATTTATATTTTATTACGATCTGTACGTATGTATAACTTTCATTTTGGGAAGGTGATAGCTGGAGTTGGTCCGTTGTTAGCAAAAGAAACTATCTTATCTAAGGTCATCAACATGGTGGATATTTTTAGAATATCTATGTCCAATGGTTTTGATGATAACAACAAAAAATATATCGAGACAGTGATGAAGTTGGATAATTCCAAGACTATCATGATGGAGACAAAGTGAGCTGATCTCAGAATCAAAAATGTGAAACAAGTAAGTCTCAAAAAGAATCAAAAAATCTTGGTAGATTATAGTGAATATGCACAAGAAGCTGATCACAAAGTGTTTGTAGATTATCCATTTGTATCGCATCTCAAGAAGGGAGTACGTTTGTTGTTTAGACAGAGTGGTGTGATCTTGGAAGTAGTGGAAATTATCAAAGAAGAAGCAGAATGTGTCGTAGTACAAGGAGGAACGATTATCGAATATGATAGACTAGACTTCGAAGGTCATGATCCAGAAATTATTTTCTTGACTGATAAAGACAAAAAAGATATCACGCGAGGTATCGAAAATGGTGTCCACATCATCTGTGGTAATTATGTGAGAGCTGCTGATGACATCATGCATCTCAAGACATTCTTGGCCAACCATCAACGCCCAAATATGAAAGTATTTGCTAAAATAGAAACGCCTGAAGCCATCCAACATTTGCAATCTATCATCGATGTATCCGATGGTATTATCGTTTCTCTTGATATTGTTGAACCATATTTCAAGAAAAACAAATTAACTATGGATAGTATCATAGCCTTATGTAAAGATGTGGGTAAGCCAGCATTCTTACACTATGCGCATGGTGTGGAAGGGAAGAGTTATCCACTCTTGGACAAGAAACATGTCTTGGGGTATTGTGAAAAAGCACTTGATGGATATATGATCGAAACCATGATCAATGAAGATGATCCACTCAGAGTGATCACAGCGTTGTTTGAAGTGGTGAGTGAGTTCCCTGTTGCTAAGTCTAAGAAAGAATCGCAGCCATTCTATCATCCAAGTGATGACTTCTTAGTGAGAGATTATATTATCTACAATGCACACAAGATTACCGAAGATTTGGATGTGAAAGCGATTGTCTGTTTTACACACAATGGGTATACAACAGCGCGTTTGTCAGCGCTCAATCCTGCGGTACCTATCATCGCGTTTAGTAGTGTGGATGAGACGTATAGATACATCAATACATTGCGAGGAGTAAAAGGATTTAAGATATCGCCTCACTTTAACTATACCAACCTCAAGAGAATTGGTAAAGAAATGATTAGAATTATATTCAAAGGAAATATATCATTGGATGACAAGATCGTCATCGTCCAGGCAAATGAATTGATCAATGATGAGAAGACTGATCTGATCAATGGAGTAGAGTTGTATGCGTTTAAGAATATATAATTTCTATAGAAAAAAAGCTCACTAGATGGTGAGCTTTTTTAGTTTAGATTATTTGTCTTCCTAGTAATCTTTACAGCATTTTGTGTTTGGATGGGTTTTATAGGCCTCGTATATTTGTCAGATCTTGGAAGATGACGAGGATTCCGATTCCTAATAATAGGACAAAGAAAAACGCGTTGATGTAGGATTCGATGAGGAAATATTTTTCTGCTTTCATTCTGGATATTCGTTGTATCAATACGCCGAGAATTCTTCCTCCATCGAGTGCTGGGATAGGGAGGATATTGAATATTGCCAATCACATAGAGATCATCGCAGCAAAGGCTAAGAGTGCTTTTCGTCCTGCGCTTTGACGGATGTCATCAGCTATCTTGACTGCTCAGACTGGACCAGAAAGAGAAGATACTCCTTCTTGTACTTTTTCTTTATCAAAGGAGAATAGTTTGGATCATAGATTTCCCAATCACTGGAAGGTGAGTGAAAATTGTGCACCTATTTCATGTCGTGCGAGTCATAGTGCTTGGGTAAATGGAACTTTGTATTCGAGTATTTCTACGGCTCATCCGCCCTGCATGCTGATACCCAAGAAACAATTGTCTTCAGGACATCTTGCTGGGAGTATTACGATTGCTTTGTTTCTCTGTATTTGGATATTGAAGTCTTGATTGACGAAAGATTTGAGCACAGGTCATATGGTATTGGTGTCTACTTTGGTATTGTTGATAGACTGTATAATATCTCCTGTTTGTAATCCTATAGTGGCTGCCAATGATTCGGGGAATACGGTGTCTATCTGGACAGGTAAAGCGCT
>CAYRCS010000037.1:4812-7701 GCA_964422855.1 uncultured Candidatus Peribacteria bacterium | reverse complement strand
CATAGAAATTTATATATCTACATATACATATGAAAACAACTATTTTGAAAAACACCGCACTGTTTGTATCGGGTATGATACTGGCGACATCGGTGAGTATATTTGCATCAAATAGTGGTACGAGTATTGATGCAAACTTAGTAAATTTACAGCAATATCTCAAAGAATTTCTTGTGACCTCTGATGGTACGCCACAAGGAGATCAATTTCTGAGTATAAACTGAGAGGCTGGGACTATGTTTGCATCAAGCGGTAATTTTGCATTTGATTTCAATTCACATAATTTCACTCCTTTTGACTATGTTTGAGGAGTATACAATGATGGATTATGAAATATTTTAGTCAATGGGATTGCAAATTCTTGACTTCCAATCGCTCTCATATCCGCTCTAAGTAGTGATGGTGATCAGATAGGTATATCAACAAGAAAGCAAAATGGACAACTAATCGCAATGATGGAATATGAATCTACTGGTAATCAAGACGAAGCAGTACAAGTGCAACATCAACTTAGACTCCAAGCAGATGGAACTACTATAAGTTTTGATGATTCTAATGTTCTTTGATTGCATAGCTTGTTAACATTCAATGGTCAATGATTAAATATATCGACCAATGGATGACAACAAGTACTATCCTTAGCTAGAAATGGATGATTTTTACAAAGTAATAAAGAGCTACTCTTTGATATAGTAAATGGATATCTGTCGTTTATGTGAAATAGCCTGCCATTTGTATGAGAAGCTAAAGAGATAAACAATAAAATGTTCATAAACGGAATATTGGATATATCAAGCGTATCTCCTTATAGACAAACTGGATCAGTAGTATGAGCTTATGATTTTTCAAATGGAGCTTTATTAAACGGATTGATAGTAGATGAAACAGACATCAGAATATCATCAGAAAATATGGCAATAGCCGATAGTCATATATCGGTTGCTGTAAATTCATGATCTATTAGACTTATATCAAACACAGGTACGAGTATAGAGGTTACAAAAGATGGTGCTATACTATTGCGAAATATACCGACATTCAATGATAATACTGAAGCATCCAACAACTGACTTCAAACAAATGCTCTATATAGTACACCAGATGGTACATTGAAAATTAGATACTAATATTTTAGTAGGATATAAGCATGTAGGATAGCAAAAAAGAGCCCTAGGGCTCTTTTTATATTATTCAAAATGTGGAGTACGACTTGAGAAGATGGGGGATTTTTTGCGAAGCTTATCTCAGAAGCGAAGCGCCTGGGGTGAGAAATACATTCGGAAGATGGGGGATTCGAACCCCCGTTACACTTGCGCGTAAACACCCTTTCCAAGGGTGCGCGATCGACCGCTCTGCCAACCTTCCGTGGCAGAAAGGATAGAGAAAAGTTATCCAAAAACAAACAAAAAGCCAAAGATGTGCTACAAAGTCTCATAAATTTGACAAAACATGATTTTGTATATATAATATGGGTATATTGTTTTTTATTCCCACTATTCCTATGAACAAAACTCTTATCAAATTCGCATCGATCTTTACCGCAGGCTTGATGGTAGTCTCTTCGATGAATACCTTTGCTGCGACCACTGTCCAGTCAAATGTCTACAACGCTGTCCAGACGATCCAGAGAAGTATTTTCACGTCTGATGGTACACCAAATGGCATAACACTGGTAGATGTAAATACTGGATCAAGAATATACATCAATTCTGGAGCTGCTCCTTATGCAAGTGGGACTCATCTCTTAGGATTGGATGACACACAAAAAGTAGTTCGTATGTCCAATATGCAAATACAAGAGTGTTCAAACGATCCTATGATACAACTATCTTGTGATCTAGGTTTGGATGATTGTCCTTCCATATGTTACCTTGCAAGCAATGGATCCAATAATGGTACTGGAGCTGATCATGACTGGTATGAAATTGGAACTACAACAAGTCCTAACAACATCAATGATAATAAATATACTCTTGGGAAAGTTTCAATTTGATACCAATACCCAAGCGATTCTACTCTCAATGTAGTAGGGAATGTAACATTTGGACACAAAGGTAATCGAGCGTCATATGCCGCAAATTTCAGTAGTGTATTGTGAGGTATGGGAAACCATGTCGAAACTATAAGATCTACTATTGCCGGAGGATATGAAAACAACATCGTAGCAGATGCTGATCATAGTTTCATCTGAGGTGGATGATACAACACAGCTCATGCCTGGGCGTCAGTTATCGGATGAGGAGAATACAATACGATTAATAACGGGTATGCTACTGCTTATGCAACTATCGCATGAGGAAGAAACAATAGTATCATGTGAGAAATGTCTACTATCGGATGAGGTGGATATCATAATATAGCAAATTCATTTGCAACGATCGCCTGAGGATATCAAAATGGCGTAAATGGTAATTTTGGTACAGTAGGTGGAGGTAAAAACAATGTAGCATCTGCATACGGATCTACTATTGCAGGATGAGATATGAATAGCGTCACAAATTTATGAGCATCATCATCTATACTTGGTGGTGTAGAAAACTGGATATCAAACGCAAATAGTGCCATCGCGGGTGGACGACAAAACATAGTACATGGAGCAGCCAGTTTCTTGTGAGGTGGTGAGCAGAATATTATTGAAGCAGGAACGATGAATGTGTTATGAGGAGGTAGATTAAATACCATCAAAGAAGGTGACTGGAGCGCTCTTGTAGGTGGTACCAAAAATTTTATAGCTGGATTTGCAAATTCTATAGTGTGATGATCTGATAATATACTAAGATCAGATTATTCATCTATTCAGGGATGAGCTGAAAATAGTATACATGGAGCACCATATTCTTCTATCGTATGAGGTAACGCAAACGTCATGACTTGATGAGCAGTTATGTC
>CAYRCS010000037.1:0-4712 GCA_964422855.1 uncultured Candidatus Peribacteria bacterium | reverse complement strand
CCTAGTTATGCATTGGATGTAAACGGAGATATTAGAGCACAATCTAATTTTGTTGCTCCATCAGGTAATGCAGGTCTTACACAAACACTCAATCTCAACGACAATACAGGTACGCCATGTACCATGACTATCGAAGCAGGTATCGTTACATCGACGACATGTCCATAATTTAGCTAGTAAATATATTGTTCTATGAAAAAATATCTCCTAGCTACTATAACTTTATGTCTAGCGATCCCCGCCTTCTCTCGAGCAGCAGGGCCGACAGATATTACGATACCCACAAGTATCGAAACAGCGTTTCCTGGCATCCAGAGTAACGACTCTCCTGTCCACTTCAGACGAGGAGGCAATGATTTTCAGTGAATGTTGCTCCGAAATGGAACACAGAATTTGTCTCCAGCTGAGAATGTAATATTGGGCAGCACTACTATCCAGTGTAACAAGAGAGTCAAAGGGTTGTACTATAACAACCAGAGATGAGCGAGATGGCGACCACTCGATCAAGCAAGTCAAACCACACTCGCTACTATTGATGCAAATTATGCATCGATGACGGTGACAGGAGGTTTGTATACTGACTGTGTAGGATATAGTAGCCAAGCAGTATTTGGGCAAGTCACACAAATCTTTGGATCAGGGACATACAACCTCGTGGCCTGAGTTACATTTACCTTCAATACAAATCTATATACCACACCATTTGCAAATACGCTCTTGGTCCAAAGCCCTAACGCTAGTGGATATGTGTACGACAGCGCTGGTGGTATAGGTCAAGTTATAGGAACCATTTCCAATAATGGAGGAAATAATAATGGATGAAGCAATGGTGGTAGCAACGGAGGAGGATCAGGAGTTCCAGGATCCTTATCAAGTAATAATTGATCCAACAATAATTCCACACCAATATGATCTACAAACAACTCCAAACCAAAACTTCCTATCCCAGAACCTAAGGGTACATTGTGTGCATACAATGATGCGCAGTATATGGCCAAAGGACCATTTAAAGATATAGCAACACACCGAGCATATCCATACATCGAGATGATGCGTATCTCTTGTCTTCAGAGAGGTATAGATCAAGCGCAATGGATATACGCACCAGATCGTAATATGACGAGAGCAGAAGTAGTCAAGACAGTAGCCAAGATTGTTGGAAGCTATTTTGATGACTTCACGATACAATCAGAAGACCAAGCATATCCTACACCTACACAATTTGCTGATGTAGCACAAGATTATTGGTTTGCATGGTATGCTGATTATGCTGCCAAGAAGTGATTGCTTGACGGATTGGTCACAGTCAAAAATGGCAAACAATATCTTAGCCCAGACGCAGAGATTACAAGATACGAAGCTATCAAGATAATGATGCTCGCATATGATATGATAGACAAGACCAAGATAAGTTTGGCTGGAGTATCTGTTATGGGAGATGTGGTCGACGCCAACAATCCATACTATCAGTATATTAGAAAAGCAGAGGTACTTGGATTTATATCTGGTATTCCACAGACCAATGGCGGATATAATTTCGTAGGACAAAAAGATATTACGAGAGCAGAATTTGCTAAGATTATATCAGTGCCATTTACTGAGCAATTGTTTGATCTCGAAGATCTAGTCTTACAAAGTCCATTGTATGCCAGCATCCAAGTAGCACTAGAACAATCAAATACGGACGACGAAACATTCCTCAATGCACTTTTTGATGAACTAGACGAGCTTAGTGATGCTCAGTTTATCAAGCAGTACAAAATTCAAAAAGATGCCTTCTTCGAGAAGTTGTACGAGATGTTGCAGAAATAAAATATAGAGAAATTATTTATATGTTAGATAAAAGAAGATGATATTCCGACAAGAACATCTTGTAAAAAACAGATATATCTACATCGCTCTAATGCTGTTATGGATGTTTCGATCAGATATTTTTGCACAGTCAGGGTATCTTTCTCAGATAATATCAGCAGATGTTCTGTCATGGATAGAAAAGTGATTGATACTTTGTATTATAGCAGGCATATGACGTATTGTATGGAAACGAGCAAAATTAGTACATTTCCAACACAAAGTCAAAGCAAGCATAGTACAGCCAATCATCGCAGACGGGATTATACAAGAAGTAAAGGTAGATAGATACGACGATGGCTATAGAAATAAGTGAGCTAATAGCACCCCAAACTACAATCGATCTTGTAAAATTCAATGGGCAATCCCAGGTTTTGGAGAGCTAAAAGAGGAATATTTTACTTTCAATCTTTTGCAGACATTCATCCCATCAGATGACATATCTGGCACATGAAATACAACAGATCTATCAGACATCTCGTCAGAATGACCAGTAATAAAGTTTATACAACAATACATCAAGATATGAGCCAAGGTAGCAATTGTCATAGATCCGAACAATATGGCTTTGTATTATGTTGACGATCCATTGCTTCAATATAAACTTGTGCCCTTCAAGCGTCCAGGATCAAACATCGCAGACTCGAAAATCGCATCGTGAATTATAAAAAAACTTGTTATTCCAATAGCTATATTGATGCCTGTGGGTATTGTCATATTACTACTAATCAGTACACAAGTATAGATATATCTTTTACATGCTTATATATACTATGGAACTCCCTATTATCCTAGCAGTCATCGTCCTTGTCCTCATCGCATTTGGTGTCAGAATAGTCAGCCAATACGAAAAAGCTGTCGTGTTTACGCTCGGTAAATTTAGCCGTATCCTCGAACCAGGATTTAACGTTATCGTACCATTTATCCAACGATCGACCAAAGTAGACATCAGAGAAAGAGCAGTTGATGTGCCATCACAAGATGCCATCACCAAGGACAATATCTCACTCAACGTCAACGCAGTGATATATTATAAGATAGACGATGTCGCCAAATCTATTATCAATGTCAGATCATTGGAATACGCTATTATGCAGTTTGCCATGACGACGATGAGAAATAGTATTGGTCAATTTGACCTTGATGAACTCTTGTCCAAGAGAGAAGAAGCAGGCAAAAAGATTATGGAAATTGTAGAAAATAAATCTCAAGAATGGTGAGTAAACATCTTGTCCGTAGAGATCAAAGACATCAATTTACCTGATGAACTCAAAAGAACTATCGGTAAACAAGCAGAAGCAGAAAGAGAAAAAAGAGCAAAGATTATCGATGCAGAAGGAGAACTTATCGCATCAGAAAAACTCAGTGAAGCAGCAGCAAAACTCGCAGCTGTTCCTGGAGCATTACATTTGAGAACCTTGCAATCCATCAACGATATTTCTTCTGATCAATCCAATACAACAGTCTGGATGGTGCCAGTAGAGGCTCTCAGAGCACTAGAAGGATTGACACAGTTTTTGACCAAAAAATAATCAATGTCAAAATTTAAAGCAATCATAGCGTGATTGTGATTATTGTCTACATACTGATCTTCAGCACAAGAAGCACATAATTTTGTAACACCTTCACAGAAAAAGGTAACTATTTATATTGCCGACAGCTTATCAGCAGCTATTAAAAGCCCTCTTTTATCATCTTTTCAAGATCATATAAAATCCTATGATCGACCCAAAGATGGTGATACTATATGAATAAAGTCTTATACGAGTGAAAATCCTCCTCCAAATACAGATACAAGAGCGATTGCTTTTTCTGATGGAGATCAAGAGCATACCTTGTACATCAATATAGATAGAATAACAAATACAGACGCATACGATAATGGACTCCATGAGCGATCGCATCTTCGTAAAATGGTGAAAGTAGATGTACCATCCAGCTTAGATTTAATAGAGGGGATATGAAAAATTACGGCCATCAAGGGATTGAAAATTTATATAGACTTTTGACAAGAGGAAGAAAAAGAATTTGCTAAGATCGAAGAAGCGGTAGCAGAATTTTTGGCTACAAAAATAAATCCATCCAGAAAAGTAGGAAGCGCAAATTATTTTGCTTTAGGATTGGCGATGCAAAAAATGGAAAGTTTATGATGGATAGATCCTCTGTATATAAAGGACGCCATCGATCAATCAGATATTTGGTATCTAGCAAACGCCATTTACCCAAAAGTTCCAAGAGAACAACAGATAATCAAGCTTATGACTCTGTTTCAAGATATTCGAGACGTGGGTAATATTTTGCCTGCACAAGATCAAAAAACATATATACAGAACAAGGTACTCAATATCTTACATAACAAAGATAATTTATAGTCACAATAGCCCCACCACTCCTATCATCGCAGCATTATCTGTCGAGTAGATATTTTTTGTAGGTTTCAAAATTTGTGCAGTTACTCTTTTGTGCGCTGCATGCTCTTGTGTATATTCTCGCAACCTCTTATTTGCCGATACTCATCAGACGATACCTATCGTTTGTGCGCTATATTGTTGTGCAGCTTTGATCAGTTTATTTGCCAACACTTCGACCACTGATTCTTGAAAAGCATAGGCAATATCACAGATAGTTTGCTCATCCAAGTCTTTGGATTGTTTTTTCATATTCTCGAGAAAATAGTGCACCTGTGACTTCATCCCTGAGAAACTGAAATCAAATTTGTCTGCTTCGAGGAAGATTCTTTTAAAAACTATACCACTTTCAGGATTCCCTTTTAAAGCCTTTTCGCTTATTCGCACGCCACCAGGATATGGCCCTCAGAGCATTCTCGACACCTTGTCAAAACACTCTCCTGCAGCATCATC
>CAYRCS010000036.1:0-8612 GCA_964422855.1 uncultured Candidatus Peribacteria bacterium | reverse complement strand
CAATCACCAACGCAAACAAGATTGCTATTTTTGGCCATGAAAACGTAGATGGAGATTGTGTCGGATGTATGTTGTGACTAGGAACTATACTAGAAAAGTTAGGCAAAACAGTAAGCTATCATACCACCAGACCAGTAGGAAGCTGATTACATTTTGTACCAGGATATAAAAAAATCAAAACAACATTTTCATATAGCACATCATACGATCTTCTTATATTTGTAGATTTTACAGAATACTCTCGCATCAGGGATCTGACTATAGATCACAAAGAATACTTTGATAAAATGCCATTATTGATCATCGATCATCATATAGGACCAGCTCCCAAAAAAGACTGCATCATGCTCAAAGACACTACTACAATAAGCTGTGCAGAACTTATATTTGAGTATACCCAACAACGATGGCCCAAGCTTATAGATGCACAAGTAGCTACATATCTATATTTATGACTCACCACAGACTCAGGGAATTTTGTCTATGAAACAGATTCTGCAAGAGCTTTCAAAAATGCGCTAGGTCTTGTACAAAAAGGAGCCGACAAGAAATTTATCATCAACAATATATTCTACAATGATAGCCTCAAAGGCCTAGAGTTTATGCAAACCACTATCCAAAGAATCAAAGTCCAACACAATATATTGTACACCTATTTTACCGAAGAAGAATGCAAAAAACTCGATATCGATATAGAGACTGCCGACCAATGATTTTACGCAGCTACGAGAGTCAAATGACCAAAATTATTTGTGCGTTTTAGAGTAGAAAAATTCCATATCAAGTGATCACTGAGAACTCGCAATATGATATGAACAAACAAAAAAATAGTAGACTGCGCAGCCATAGCTCGCGACCTTTTTGGAGGAGGAGGCCACAAACCAGCTGCAGGCTTCAAAGTTGACCTTGATAAGAAAAAATCGCTAGAGACGCAGTTTGAAAATATCATCAACGATATACATTCATATTTGAACAAATAACCCATGCTCCTTATAGCCCGCTTACTCAGACCGATCGCACATATAGTACTTATACTAGGTATTTTTTACCTTGCCTACAGCATCCGTTTACAAACTGATCTTATACCAGGTATCCAACTCAGGATACCCCCAATCATCGTACAAGAAATTATACGATACGCGATTATATCAGCCATAGCTTTTGTATGACTTGGATTTATCAAATGACTCTATGGCCTATACAGACCTGTACAAAATTATTTTACAGTCTTTGGTAAGGTACGGTTATATTGGCTGGTTGTTATTACGTTTATAGCATATTTTGGGCGAGGATCATTATTTACATGATGAATATCCAGAATTATTATCATATTCGCAGCAGTAGGCGCCTGATTATTGATGTTAGTACTAGATCTCATACGAAACAATCGAGAGCAACGACTCATCCATCGTCATAGCAAACAGTATCTCATCATCGCCGAAGACCAAGATAATGCTGAGCAGATACTCCAACAGATGAATATAAATACAGAAGACGCAGAAATTATAACTCCCAAACAACGATCCAAATACAAAGATAATGAGGATTATCATACAACTATAGCGATAGGAACCTTTGATAAAGATTTGTTACAAGATATCATGGATAGCATCAGACTGATGAGTAGTAGATTTTTCCATGTAGCAGAATGATATTTCCTCGAAGATATAGTCTATCAATCAGAAGCCCTCGGCAAGATAGTCGCTCTTGAATATAAAGCCAGCAAACTAGATAATCGATCAGTAGTTATTAAGAGAGTATTTGACATCCTGACAGCAAGTTTTGCTATAGTATTGCTATCTCCATTATTATTGATCATCGGAATCATCATCAAACTTGATAGTCCAGGACCAATGTTATACATACAGAAGAGAGTAGGGAAATACGGTGAATTATTCACCTTCATCAAATTTCGTAGTATGTATACACATCTCTGAATTGGCGAAAATTTCGGAGGTGCTGCAGCACAAAAAATATATAACAAACTTATAAGATCAAAAGCAAATACGAGAGATACTATGATGCCAAAGATAGAAAACGATCCAAGAGTTACCAGAGTAGGTAGATTTATACGCAAGACATCGCTGGATGAATTACCAAATCTATTCTGTGTGTGGATTGGAAGTATGTCCATAGTCTGACCTAGACCCCATCTACCAAACGAGATTGCTCAGTATAAAGATCGACAAAAAAGACTCCTAAGCATCAAGCCAGGGATTACCTGATACGCACAAGTATTTGGTAGAGACAAACTAAGTTTCAATCAAGAAGCAAAACTAGATCTCTACTACATCCAACACCGATCTATATTCTTAGACCTCTACGTTATTATTATGACAATCAAGGTTTTATTCCGTGGAAGATAGTCCTATGCAAAAACAAATTATCGTAGACGGATTACTACGAAATTATGACATAGAGCAGATCGATGATACGAAGCCATGGATAGTGATGCTCCATGGACGAGGCCAATCACGACAGACATTTCAAGAATTAAAAAAATATCTCACAGCATCATACAATATCCTCATTCCTGATTTTCCATGATTTGGAAAATCACACGTTCCATCTACGGCTCGATGAGTACCAGAATATGCGCAATGACTAAACAAACTGTTAGATAAATTAAATATCAAAAAATGTAGTATCATATCGCACTCATTCTGAGGCAGAGTAGTGATCGACTTATATCAGATGCATACGATTGATATCTCCAAACTCATACTAATAGCTTCAGGTTGATATAGACCACCCATTACTATCAAAGCAAAAATATTCCTCTTCCTCAAAAATATCGCAGATAAAATATGACTCAGTAAGGTCATCTACGATACGCCATTGGAAAAATATGTACAACTCGTCTTTGCATCCAGAGACTATCTCTATGCACATGGCATGATGAAAGAAATAGTGAAACTCGCCGTCAACTATGATCAGTCCAAAGTATTATATAAAATAGAGGCTCCAACACTCCTCATCCGATGAACCAAAGATGACGAAACTCCTATTGCAGATGCACATTACTTCCATCAAGAAATAAAAAATAGCCAACTCCAGATCAAAGAATGAGCTACGCATTTCGTCTTCCATGAGCATCCAGAACGAACAGGCAATTTAATAACATCATTCCTCAATGATACGACAAAATAGTCTCTACGTTTTTCAAAAAGACTTCTATAACATGCAGAGATTTTTGTCATATATCGCAAAAAAATATCTCACTCTTCGAAGCAAACAATTAGGTCACGTAGATTACACTACCAAAGTAAAACTACTCATTACATTATCCATTATAGGACAGATACTATCCATAACCGCCACATGGCTGACACCAATAGAAAGCTACCTGCACATTATTATAACATTAGTAATTATAACGGCATATCCACTCTATCTTGTCCTAGCACAAGTAATGATCCTACCCCTTGAATACATCCTCAAACAAAAAATAATACGTAAAGCTAAAACAAAACTACAAACACTCAAACATATCCAAATCATAGGTATAGTATGAAGCTACGGTAAGACATCTACCAAGCACGTTCTCTATCATACATATAAAAATATTGTCCCTACTATCACGACTTCAGGCAATACTAATACTCTACTCGGAGTAGCTAATTTTATACTCCAGGAAGTACAACCTCATCACCAAGTAATGATCGTAGAAATGGGAGAGCACTATGCCTGAGATATCAAAAATCTATGCAATCTCCTCGATCCACAAACTATCGTAGTAGCTTGACTCACGCTCCAACACGCAGAGAGAATGGGAGATATAGATCATATAGAAAAAGTTCTCTTTGAATTCCGAGGACATCCATCAGTGCAGCATGTATTAATCAATGCAGATGATCCTAACTTACAAAAATTAAAGAATAAATATCTATCAGATAATCATACCAACGTCGAATACATCACCTCAGCCACAGACATACAAACACAACAAAACTTCGCATGAATACAATGGAACTACGAAGGTCACAACATCCAAACTCGCTTACTGGGCAAACATTCCTCGATATTTATTATGATGGCTCTACATATAGCGAAATACCTTAAACTAGATATTGCAACACTCATCACACCTATCAAAAATATCCCATACATAGAACACAGACTCCAGCTTATGTACAATCCAGTCAGTGATATCTACGTCATCGACGATAGCTACAACGGCAATATTCAATGAGTCAGAGTCACTATACAACTTATAAAAGATAGCAACTTTGACGGCAAAAAAATATACATCACTCCATGATTGATGGAATTAGGATCTTTTGCAGATACCATACATACCGAGATGGCTCATCTCATACACGACACATTTGATCTGATTCTTCTCATAGAAAATACTAATACCCAACTCATATATTGCAAACTTATAGAACTAGGTGAAAACCAAGATAAAATCATTATGTTTGCAAACAGAGACGAAGCTCATACACAACTAAAGAAATATACTAGCCACCACAGCGCCATCATATTCCAAAACGATATCCCGCAGTGATTTTAATAACAACGATCTAAGGATGAAAACAAACGTATGAGTGATATTTGGTTCGAGAAGTACAGAACACGATGTATCTATCGTTACAGCCTTTGGTGTGATGAAAGTACTAAGCGATATGCCCAACATCGAAGTATACCCTATTTACATCACCAAGACAGGGCAGTGGATCTACAGCGAAAAATTTACTGACATCAAACAATTTCCATACAAAGACAATGGCACAGAAGTATATATAGCAGGCAGTGAAAATCACAAGCTCACACTCACGAGCAAATCATCTGGTATATTTTCTAGTAGCAAATCTATTACCTTAGATTGCATATTCCCACTCATTCACGGACTCAATGGGGAAGACGGAACAATACAGTGATTATGTGAGGTATATAATATCCCATACGTCGGACCAAATATCCTCACCGCATCGCGAACGATAGATAAAATTATGACAAAATATCTCCTCCAATCCATCCAAGTACCAGTCGTTCCAGCAAGCAATTTCACCAAAGATGATACTATAGCAGATATTACCAAAACAGTAGAAACCAAGCATAAATTTCCCGTATTTGTAAAACCTTACAACGCAGGATCATCTATCGGGGTTTCCAGAGTTACTAAAGTTGAATACCTAGCGCATGCTGTAGAAGTAGCTTTCTATTATTCTCCATCTATCATCATCGAAAATGGAGTCCAACCACTTATCGAGCTCAATTGCGCAGTATCTAGATTCCCAGAATGAGTCAGAACGACACTCGTCGAACAACCAGTAGCACACAGCGAATATCTATCATTCGAAGAAAAATATATTAGTACCGACGGAGGTACGATGCAATGATTGGAACATAAAGTTAAGATACCAGCCGACGTCGATCAAAGCATCCAAGACAAGATACAACAACACGCCAAAGATATTTACAGCAAGCTCCAACTCACTGGTGCACCGAGAATTGATTTCTTACACAACCCCGAAACAGGAGAATTATTTGTCTGTGAAGTAAATGCAGTCCCAGGTAATATGCAGATGCATCTCCGAGAAAAGTCAGGTATGACGACAGTACAATTTATACAAAATCTCATAGATCAGGCATTCTTGCTCCATCAAAAAAGACAAAATACCACCGAATTTGCCAATACTATACTCCAACATACTATCAGCTTCGCTAAATAACCATGTCTCTACAATCCACCACCCAAGAGCTACAAAAATACATCACCACACACACAGATTTTTCCGCTATCAACGAAAACGATATCAAAGATATATACCAGCAACTCATCGATTGTCTCACAGATCATAATCATTTGTACTATATAGAAAACAACCCTATCCTATCCGACAAAGAATATGATGATCTCTTCACATACATCAAAAAAATAGAGGAGTATTTTCCACATCTCATATCATCCAATAGTCCCACACAACAACTCATCGGCCAGATCAGCGAATGATTTACACAAGCCAAACATACCACACCACAGCTCTCTCTAGAAAATAGTTATAATGCTCAAGATCTAGCAGATCGAGATGAATTCATTCGTAAAAATCTAAATAAAAATTTTAAGGTTGAATCTTTATTAGAAGATACAGAACCAGAAACAATAAAGGCTATAAATACAGTAACAGATTTACTTGAAGACATAGAGCCAAAAAGAATAGAAACAGATCCAATAGTAGTTGAAGATTTATTCAAACAACAATACTCCTACATCATCGAACCAAAATTTGACGGTATCAGCGTAGAAGTAATCTACAAAGATGGATACCTGCACCAAGCCATCACGCGTGGCGATGGTATCACAGGAGATGATATTACGACCAATGTAAAAACTATTAACAGTCTTCCTAAAAAAATTGCTACCCAAGATGAACTCCACCTCAGAGGTGAGATTATGATGCCAAAATCTGTACGAAAAGAGATAAATACCCAGAGAGAAAAAAACGGAGAAATGCCTTTTGCAAATACCAGAAACGCAGCAGCAGGTAGTATCAAATTACTTGATAGTAACGAAGTTGCTAAGAGAGGACTCATATGTTATATCTACGATCTCGTATGACATGAAGAATTTAAATATACTACCCATGAAGATATATTACAAAATCTCAAAAACCTTTGACTCCCAATTTTCGATCGACACAAAAAATATGGATCAATACAAGATATAATAGATACCTGCCTAGATCCCAAAACACAACAATTTTTTGATACACAGGACAATGACTTTGATGGGCTAGTGATCAAAATAAATGAACTCTCAAATCGCCACATACTCGGAACCACACAACACCATCCACGCCGAGCTATGGCATACAAGTTCCCTGCACAGCAGATGAGCACACAGATCCGTAGTATCGAACGACAAGTAGGACGTAGTGGCATCATTACTCCAGTTGCTAATCTCGAACCAGTGCAATTATCGGGAGTCACTATCAGCAGAGTAAGTCTACACAACATCGACTTCATCACCTCCAAAGATATCCAACTCCATGACTACGTCTGGATACAGAGAAGTGGAGAAGTCATCCCATACATCACAGGAGTCATCAAAGATAGAAGAGAAAATACACAGATCATAACTCCACCAAAACACTGCCCATCATGCGGACATGAGACCAACATTATTGATATGCATACATACTGTATCAATAACGCCTGTCCCGCACAACTCCAAGAAAAAATAGAGCACTTTGTCAGCAAGCAATGTATGGACATCGAAGGGATCGGCGAAAGCATTGCCACGATTCTTGTACAACAAGGCTTAGTTACTACAGTAGACCAACTCTATCAATTTACCAAACCTGAAAAACAACTATTACTCCGTACTTTGCCGTGATTTGCAGACAAAAAGATCAATGAAATCTCCTACCAACTCGAACAATCCAAGAAACAACCACTTCGAAGATTGCTCCACGGACTTGGCATCCCCCATATCGGCAAAAAAACCGCTATGATGATCCAAGAATCCATGGCCTCTGTCATTCCGGCCCCTACGCCGGAATCCAGTTTCACTATAGAAACTCTCACTTCCTATCTCACCAACCAAGAATTCCTCACACAGATCTATGGAATCGGCGACAAGATGATCCTAGCTCTTCAAGCATTTTTCCACGACACCACCAACATCCAGATACTCCAAAACCTGGTCGATGATTGAGTAAACATATCTCCAGCTAGCCAAACCACCAGTACACCATTCTCTGGCATTCATTTCTGCATCACGGGCTCCTTTGATGCCAGTAGAGATACGATTATAGCAGCCTGTGAAGCACAAGGTATGATTTTTGATCCAAGTCCCATATCCAAGACCCAATACCTCTTAGTAGGCGAGAAATGAGGCTCCAAAGTAGCCAAAGCAGAGGAGTTGAAGACTCAGATCCTCTCGTGACGACCTACAATAAGCACAAATTTCCCGTTTCTATCAACGATAAAAACCAATACTCAAGCACACAAACCTATGATGGAGAGTCTTTTCTAAAATTTGCAATACAGTAAGTACATCGATATAATAATAGTACTCATATAGTATAAATCTATATCATGGAAATATCAAATAATCTACATAATAACAATTCTGAAAACACTCAAGACACTTTTCCTATAGGAGCAACAAACAGCAGTAGTGAAATACAAAAAATTTTGACAACGCCAATGACACGTAATAGAAACCTAGAATGGGTAGAGAAATATCTACCTACATTAGCATGATTTATAGACTATGTAGCCGAGAAAAAAGAAAAAAGTATACGAGAATTTTGAGCTGGAGAAGGTATATTGGCTGATGATATACAAAAAAAATACGGAATGCGCGTACAGAGAGTTGATTGATACAAACAAAAAAATACCAAAGAAAGCGTCCCATTATGAAGATTTGTTATGAGACATGATATAAGTGATATGAAAAATTTTCCATCAGGATTGTGAGATATGTATGCAATATTTACATATCAATACTCACCAAATGCACCACAAAATCTAGAAGACATAAGAACAAAATTGAAACTAGGAGCTCATGCCTATATACAATTTCCCGCAGGCGTCCGAAGCCAAAAAGCACTCGATGAATTTGTATCAGCAAACAAAGACAAAAATATTGTAATTTATAC
>CAYRCS010000035.1:3982-8742 GCA_964422855.1 uncultured Candidatus Peribacteria bacterium | reverse complement strand
TGAGATGAGAAATTGTCGATCCAAATTTTCTAGCTATAGATCACATATTGTCTCCTGCCTGTACGACATATTGTATCACTCCTTCATCCGAATCAGTTGAGTCAAGCACAATCGCATTGACATCAATACCTGCAGATTCATCCTTAGGAGCTTGCAAAAAATGTGAACTAAGGACTATTTCTTCACCCTCTCCTTTATAGAATCTATCAGCATACACCATAACATATGCAAATAAGATCATGACTACTAACGAAAATGCAAACTTCAAGGTATTCAATCCTTTACTAATTGGCATACAAAAGGTACATCATAAATGGCGGAGAGAGAGGGATTCGAACCCACGGTTCCCGCAAAGGAACAACTGTTTTCAAGACAGCCGCATTCAACCACTCTGCCATCTCTCCCCTGCATATTGTATTTATCTGCAACACAAAAATTCGTTTGCGTAGGGAAAGGGTACCTTTTTAGGATTGCTTTGCAAGTAAAAATTGCTATAGTACCTCAAAAGTGGCTTTACCATATCGATGTCATGAGCATATTGAGCAAGAAATACCCACTCCAGAAGGGTGCGCAGAACCCAATTTTGAGGACAAAAGCACAAAAAATAGAACAAATAACCCCCGAAATACGTAATTTTGCGCTTGATTTGATGGAGCTGATGCGAGAATATGAGTGAGTTGGCCTTGCCGCACCACAAGTAGGCAAATCATGGAGAATAATAGCAACCACGCAACGAAAACACAACAAAAGAGGCGAAAAAAATACTGGTGAAACCATAATGATAAACCCAGAAATTCTCGAAAAATCACAAGAGATGACAGTAGAAGAAGAAGCTTGTTTGTCTCTACCAGATCTCCGTGGCAATGTAGCTAGACACAAGAAGATAACCGTATCTTATATAGACGAAGATGGCAAAGCAAAGACCAAAAAATATAGCGATTTCGATGCTATCATTATACAACATGAGATTGATCATCTCGACGGAATACTTTTCATAGATAAGATAATAGAATCAAAAGCAAAAAAAACCAAGTAATTTTAGATACAAAAAAAGACCCACTTACGCGAGCCTTTTGAGAGACGGAACAGAGTTTTTGTATTCTCTTGGTTCTTTTGTGCTAGAGCATAATAAGGCACCGATCGGATTCGAACCGATGAACCAAGGTTTTGCAGACCCGTCTATTGGACCACTCTAGCACGGTGCCGTAACGCAAAATGTATTTTTTTCCTAGGGTTTTTCAATACAAGCACAACTATATTTACGTAAAACAGACAAATGGACATACAAAACATCATCCAACAGACAGCTGATATGGTCAAACAAAAGTTTGTTGGCGAAGCATCAGGACATGATCGACGGCATATCTATAGAGTACGGCAAAATGCCAAACACATAGCCACAGGCGAACAATGCGATATATTTGTAGTAGAATTATGAGCCTTATTGCACGACATAGCAGACTACAAAGCTCATGATGGCGACGAAAAAATAGGAGGGAAAGTAACGAGAGAACGATTAACAAGTTTACAATTACCTGAAGAAACGATACAGGCAGTGGTACATATAGTAGATAACATTTCTTTCAAAGGTAAAAATCATGATGAATGACAAAAATCCATCGAATGTCAGATAGTACAAGATGCAGATAGACTAGATGCTATATGAGCAATCGGAGTAGCTAGGACATTTGCATTTGGATCACATAGATCAGCCCCAATGCATACCCCAGATATCTTACCAAACATCGAAATTACCAAAGAACAATATATCAACAACAAGCAATGAAGCACTATAAATCACTTTTACGAAAAACTTCTTCTCCTCAAAGATCGTATGAACACCACCACAGGCAAAAAAATTGCACAACACAGACACGAGTATATGCAAGGCTTTCTAAGCGAATTCCTCGCCGAACGAGATGGTATAAAATAATTTCTAATGTATATTATTCATCAGATCCACAAAAGCCTCCTGAGAGTGATCAGGTATCTGCCTCAATAGTCTTGCTATAGCTGAAGGTCAAAAATAGCAAAGAGCTTCAATATGATCACGATGTATACGATCTCAAGGCTGTAGTCACAAAAGATATCTGATTACCATGATATGAGCATATATTTCAGAATGAGAGGTCTCATATGTTTTTTTGTCGTGTACACAAAAAGGAGACTGTAGAACATCTGCTATCTGATCAGACAAATTTTTCGTAGAAGTAACGATAGATCCATCTACAGCACAGATATCTATCTCTCCATCATAATTATCAAAAAAATGTCATCACTCATGAACTGAATTTAAGTCGATAGGAAATATACGAGGCCACAAAGAGTTTATGTAGGCTCTTTGTACTGATGGATAATAAACTCACCCACCCACAATATAATGTCGTAGTTCCGAGATAGCTTCTCACGTAGTAATCTTATACTCTACAGGCAATCTAGAGATAAGATCTTTATATGCCTTCCAAGGATTTTTATAAAACATGATATCTAGAGACTCAGCCTGAGCGCTAAAATATTTTTGTACAGATTCGACAGAAGTATATAGTTTCTGTTGTGCAAAAAAATCAACCAATTTCTGGTGTGTGATAGGATTGGTATACCAGTCTTTACAAAACATTACAGCACCGTTTTCTAGATCAAGAGATGAATTGCGACGTACCTGAGAAAGTACATGCATTATCTGATCAGCAATCTGATTTCTATCTGAAAATTTGGGGCTTAATTCCTCTTTTTTATCGACAATAAAACGCATCCAAAACATATAATAAATAACGAATTTATTATATGCAATTTAATGCAAATGTCAATTAGGAAAAGCTTCTTCTCCTCAAAGATCGTATGGGCACCACCACAGGCAAAAAAATCGCACAACATAGACACGAATATATGGAAGGTTTCCTCATCAAATTCTTAGCAGAGCGAGATGGAGAAAAAAATCTATTGGATACTTTTTCTTACTCTATTCATAAGTGCATATCATACACCAGTTTCAGGCAATTTTTCTACATATATATCAGTATAGCCATCAAGATCAGCTTGGTGATAGAAGCGATATAAATTTTGTGCACAAGCAAGCAAAACATTGCGACTTCATCGTTTATAGATAGCACAAGATACCTGAGTATTTGTGTCTATCCATTGGTCAGTAACAAGTAATACAGCTCATCCAGATTGCGGAAGATTATCCAAATCAAGTCGATGTACGCGTGCATGAGGAGCATAGTGAGGATATTTGACTCCTGGAGAGATATTTGTTTCACCATAAGTATATTCTACACGAACATCTGGTCATACCAGAGATTGGATATCTTCTAGAGTGATAAAGCCAGGCCTATGGATACATATACTTCCATCCACTACTTGTACAACGGTGGATTCGATACCTACCAAACATTCGCCACCATCTAAGACTGGGACCATTGGGCCAAAATTAGCTACAACCATATCAGGAGACGTTGGACTAGGTCTGCCGGATATATTTGCGCTCGGCGCAGCAAGGGGGAAATCAAGACGCGAGAGTAAATCTTGTGCAATAGGGTGATCAGGCATCCTGATAGCTACCCATTCACTTCCGGCAGTAACAAGGTCTGGAATATTTTTTTTATGCAACAAGATTGTCAAAGGACCTGGAATTAGTTTTTCTATCAACAATGTCTCCAAGGGAGAAACAATGGTCGCATATTTTGATATATCAGATTTTGATCATACATGAACTATGAGGGGGTTATCACTGGGTCTTTTTTTTAGAGCAAAAATCTGAGCCACGGCCTTTTCATCCAAGGCATTAGCAGCCAGACCATAGACAGTTTCAGTAGGAATTGCAACTATACCACCTGCGCGCAATACCTTTGCTGCGTCTGTGATTGATATCATACAGTGTTTTTTTACAATACAAATATTTTATAGTGTATCTTTTGGATGATCCAAACTCAAGCTAAAGTAGTAGATATACAATATAGTCCAAACAAACTCGTCGCATATATCACATTTGCACCTGAGCAAATATTCGAATTTCACGCAGGACAATTTGCATTTCTTGAAATCCCCGATATGCAAGATGCAGATGACAAGGCTCTCAAAAGAGCATATAGCATAGGATCAAGCAACCAACAATTACAAACACAATGAACATTTACTACCCTTGTCAAAAAAACACGCGATGGTGGCATGTCTGACTATCTGACAAATAAATTAGCAATCGGAGACCTAGTGAAATGCACAGCACCACTTGGACATCTTGGCAAAGAATCAAAGTCAGATAGCTACCTCCTGATCTCTACGGGAAGTGGGCTTACGCCAATCTACAGTATGTATCAGACGCTTATTGAAAACAAACAATATAACAAAATTGCACATATTTTTGGGGAAAGACAGCAAGACAATCTTATAGATAGCATAACATCTTCTCGACAAGAGACAGATATGATCAAACATTATCTTCATCTTTCACAAGACACCAAAACAGATCGACAGCCAGGACATATACAGACTAGCATAGACTCAGCACTCGCATTTCTCGATACATCAAATATCCAAGTCTACATCTGTGGCAAACCCGTAATGGTAGAAGATGTTGTCGAGCAATTAGTGCAAAAATGAATTAACGCAGAAAATATTGCTTTCGAAAAATATTAGTTTGACGGCAAATTGATTATCACAGAATTTGCATTTTGCGCCATAGTATTACTATCTGTTTTTTCTCGATTGTATTGTTGAACTTTGAGAAGTTGTGTCTTCACTATCTCATATTCAAAAGCAGC
>CAYRCS010000035.1:0-3882 GCA_964422855.1 uncultured Candidatus Peribacteria bacterium | reverse complement strand
AAAAAATAATTTATGATATCTTTTCTATACATCTCAACAAGGCGCTTCTCGACGCTCTATTTTTTTGTACTTCCTGTCGAGTTGGTTTTATAGGTTTTTTGTGGACCAAAGCAAATCATCATCAAGCCACAAGTTCAGCAAAGGCTTTTTTAACCATCCTATCCTCGATACTATGAAAAGTAATAATCCCACATCTTCCGCCCATTGATAGAGAAGAATCAAAGGTCTCCAAGAAACGACGCAGTTCTCACAATTCATCATTAACCTCAATTCTCAATGCCTGAAACAATACAGTCACCGCACCTTTCCCTATCCCAAACTGTCCGAAGAATTGACGAAGTCCTTGTGTCGTAACAAATCTTTCTTTCAGTCTTTGTTTCACAATACCTAGAGCAAGTTCATGAGATTTCTCTGGAGTAAAATCAGCATAATCCACAAATATGCGAGTCAACTCATCAACCGAATACGTCTGCAACACACTCGCTGCAGTCTTGTCTTGTGTGCGATCAAATCTCATATCCAATGGCCCATCATCATGGATCGAAAATCCTCTCGATCTATCCTCAAAATGCTCTCGATTGACACCAATATCCAGCAATATAAAATCTACACCAGAAATATATTGCGCAAAATTCGCATACGAATCATTCACAAAAGAAATCCTATCAATATCGACGCAACGTTCACGTGCATGCTCGAGCATAGCTACATCTCTATCCATAGCAGTAATTGTTGCATCAGGAAATTTTTGAGCCATAGCCAATGTATGTCCTCCATGTCCAGTCGTTCCATCCACAATATTTTGTACACCAGCCGGCACCAAAGATAGCACTTCAGGTACCATAATAGATATATGTTGCATCGCACATGATGACTAAAATATGCAAAACACTATATGCATTTACTTGCAAAATACACCCCAATCCACATACAATACGAAATTTATATCCGCCACAGAGATGATAAAAAGAATTCTCCTCTTCGTCATCACAAACATAGCCATCATCATTGCCATCAATATACTCATTTTCCTCGTACAGATTATATTTAAGATAGATGTATACAGCACAACGGGACTCAATATTCCATCCCTAGCAATCTTTGCAAGCATCGTATGATTTGGCTGAGCTTTTATAAGTCTCCAGATGAGCAAATGGATAGCCAAACGCGCATATAGCATCAGACCAATCACCAGCGACACCAAAGCAGCCAAATTACAAATCATATATCATACCGTGCAAACAATCGCCCAGCAAAACAACATCAAAATACCCGAAGTCGGCATCTATCAATCCCCAGAACCAAATGCATTTGCTACCTGACCAAGCAAAAACAATAGCTTAGTAGCAGTCTCCAGTGGGCTCGTAGATCAGATGACTGATCAGGAAATCAAAGGAGTCATAGGACACGAGATGGCACATATTCTCAATGGCGACATGGTAACTATGACATTACTCCAGTGAGTGATCAACACCTTTGTTATATTCTTAGCAAGAGTATTGGCATTTGTGATCAACAACACCGTCAAAAGAGATAGAGAATGATGACTCTGACAGCTATGATATTTCCTCGTAGTAAATATATTAGACTTCACCCTAGGCATAGCCGGACTACTCGTCATCGCAGCCTACTCCAGAAAAAGAGAATACGCCGCAGATGCAGGAAGTGCAGCTTATCTTGGCAAGCAAACGATGATAGCATCACTCCAAAAATTACAAGTCATATCTCGTTGAATCAAAGTACCCAACGATGAATTCGCAACACTCAAGATAAACAATGACGAACACGGCTCTCCATTTGCTACACATCCTTCATTAGAAAGTAGAATCCGCAATCTCCAACAACTTTAAATATATATGTATCCACACATGAGTTCTATGAAAAACGTCAAAAGAATTATGCTCAAGCTATCAGGCGAAACACTCAAAGGCAATGGAGAAGGTAGTTTTGATACAGACTTTATCAACAAACTTGCCAAGAAGATCGTTGCATTATCTAAAAAGAAAATAGAAATTGTCATAGTACTTTGAGCAGGCAACATTATCAGAGGAACGCAATTTGATGCAGTAAATAGAATAACCGGAGATTATCTCGGCATGGTTGGAACAGTTATAAACGCAACAGTAGTCGCTGAAGCAATTCAGAACAACTGAGGCAAAGCCAAAGTATTTACCTCACTAGATATGCCAAAGGTAGCTGCATCATTCTTTAGAAGAGAAGCTCTAGATCGTATCAAAGCAGGAGAAATAGTATTTTGCGCAGGGTGAACAGGAAGTCCATTTTGTACTACCGATAGCGCAGCAGTTCAAAAAGCATTGGAGCTCAATTGCGATGTTGTCGTCAAAGCTACCAAAGTAGACGGCATCTACGACAAAGATCCGATGAAACACAAAAACGCCAAAAGATTTGATCATATCAATCTCACTGAGGTCTACAAACTCGGACTCAATATCATGGATCACAGCGCTATAGCAATGGCTATGGACAACAAACTTCCAATGTTTGTATGCAAAATTGATGACCTCGAAAAATTAGGCAGCAATAAGATAGTAGGAACTTATGTGGGAGTATAAATTTATGCAACAGTATCAAAATCTATCGTACTCCATTTTTTTGCAGTAAAATAGACAAGAGTTTTTGTGAGCGGATCAAATTCTTTAATATCAACAGAAAGTTTTTGATATTGACTCCAAATACATTCCTTATCGATATATTCCATAAATAATTTTTGGAACGATTCTTTTCGTAATATATCAAATGATTGCAAATCTTCTAATGCAGTATTGTCGGTTTGCCATTTTTCTCACGGAGAAACAATTTCTAAGGCAGTTTGGCTGATAGCAGTAATACATTTTTTTATAAATATCAAGGCTTGTTTTGGATTTTTTTCATAAATAGGATGTGCATTAGTTTTGTGCAAAAAAGAAGCATAGTGCAATTCCATATCTGCCTCAGATAGAAATTGTAAATTATACAATAGCGTTGCAGCGCCTCACTCTTGAAATCTCATAAGTTTAGTTTCTTCATTGACACTCTGATTCAATACGGCAACAATATCAGGGAGCATATCTATAGGTCTAGTAGAGCTTGGATGCAGGACAAAAGACTTGGGTTTGTACATCCCATTCACAAAAGACACAGCACCAACTACTGCCTGAAGTCATGGATTTATTATAGATATATTTTCTAGCAAAACAGAAACGATAAGATCATAAAGAGACGTAGTTGACAAATATAGAAAAATGATATAATATTGCAACAGAAAATGCAGTTTTTTATCTAAAGATTTCTAACAATTCTTCCATAGAATACACTCTCTGGCCACGAGGAGCTTTATTGGTTTTACTTCGATCCATATGGATCGCATTGATCCCATAATCAATAGGAGCCTTATAGTCATTATTATAATGATCTCCTATCATCACTATTTCACGTTTATCATTAACTACAGATACATAATCTTTAGATAAGTTTGATATAATACCAATACCATATCATCTGCGCTTGAGTTCTTGCATAGTCTCAGCTGCTCCTGGCTTGAGAACAACACTAGCAATTTCAGCTTTTATTGCATCCTCAGCATTATAGACCGCCTGTAATTTGTGCTGAGCGCTTTCTGATGTAAAGATATAAGGTGCCCGATCATTGATTGTGTCTCTGAGAGATATCTCAGTCATCAGAAGCTGATTTCTTATTTTTTTGGCATCAAGGTTGAGAATCTTGAAAAGTTCAGGACCTCGATTTTTATTGTCTTCTATCTTCAACCACGTATCAAAACAATTGAAATATATCGTCTTTACTCACAAGCTGTTCTCCATTATTTTTGTATAAAATGAGGTAAAGTTTTTATACTATTTGTTGTCCACGGAGAAAGCAAAGACT
>CAYRCS010000034.1:2961-9149 GCA_964422855.1 uncultured Candidatus Peribacteria bacterium | reverse complement strand
TGATAAATTGTTGATTGGCTAATTTGAACTCTGCGTGGGCGATATTGCCTACTGCTTCTCCTTCGCCTTCTTCGTATTTTCGGACGAAGTCTATCTTGCCTCCAGGAAATATAGATGTATACAAATCCATAGCTTCTTGTGCTTTGCCAGCGTTTGCTCCGACAAACAAGAGACTTGGAACCAAGTTATGGTGTGCTGTGGTAGATTCTGGACGATCATCATACATCACTTGTCGGCTGACACCATACTTATCATTACATCGACCGTATGCAGGACTTCGCATATATTTGTCAAAAGGCATCATGACTGTGCCTCCATCAGCGAGTTTGTCCCAGATCTGTTTGGTGAGATCTTTATCTTTGATCCAGAGTGAAAACGAGATGCTTGGATTCAGCGTTGCATTATCGTTTACACCTCATTGGATAGTAGCTAGTGTTTGGCCAAAGATTTCAAATTCTGTAACAAAGGGATTGGATTTGAGAAATTTAGCTTCTGGAAAGATGCTTGTATAATACTCTGCTACTTCTTTGCCGTTATCGACACATCGGATAAATGGGGTGATTTTGTTGGACATGAAGGAAAGTATTGAAAATAAATATATTACAGAGCTTCTACGTATTTCTTGAAGTTATCCAAGATGGATTGTCGGCCTTGTTGTTGGAGTTCAAGTGAGTGTACTTCTTCTGCATCAAAGGTTTCAGTTATTTTCACTGTACCACAGTTTTCATCAACAAAGAATATACTTACCTTTCTGCCTGCATCGATAAAATATTCTTTCATCTCGCCGAGAGTATATTCTATAAGTTTCTTATCTTCTAGTGCGGTATACATCCCTGCATAATCAAATGCGAATGAGCCATCTTTAGCAGCCATAGTATACGAGAATGTCCCTCCCACGCGGAGATCGCCTGTGGCTGCAGGACAGTGTCGATCATCTCATGCGTGATTTCGTTGCATGATATGTGCTGGCTGTGTCCATGCATCTCGGACTTTGTTCAATGGTGCATAGATAGATGTCGTGACGGTGATTTGTGGCATGAGTGTAAAAATACATAAATATTAGATACTAGGAATTTGTTCTACGAGAATTGCATTGTCGGCTATATCGTAATATGAACAAGTCATAGCTTGCATATCCATAATTCGTTTACTGATACCACTAGCAGCTGCCATTGTACAAAAAGTCATATAATCAGATCAACCTTGTTGGTGTACTTTGAGCTCTTTGATAAAATGATCTTTGTCTGTCTGAGCTGCTATGCTGATAGCATCATACTTAGCAGGAGATGCAATAGTATAGCCATCTACGCCATAGTACTGTGCATGACCATCACCAACAAAAGTAGTATATGATGTCACTCACAATCCAATAATTTCTTGGATATACGATGGGAAATCTGCGCCGCTTTTGACTTTGCTGTGCGCTTGTTTGATCTGTTCGAGAGTAAACATATACAATAGATTATAATAAATTAATACTTTGCTTTTGCTACTCACAAATTTCTTTGAGTTTGTTTAAGGCTTGCGGTCGTGCTTGATTCATATAATCAGCAAATTCGTCTGTCATATCGACATCCACATCAACTGTGGTACTGTTATCTTGTTGGGTAAATGTATAATTTTCGTGTGCTCCAGCTCGAGCCTTTACTCTATCACTGGTAGTATCTTCTACGCCATTGTGCACTTCTCCGAGATGCTGGATAGAAACAAATTCGTGGTGTCTATTTGCTGCTATAGTACTTACCATACCTCAGAGATCATTGGGGTCAATTGGACTTGGTCCGAGGAACAACATTTTGGATCCATGTGATCGATCACCTTGGTATCGTGAACCTGCTGGATTGAATGGTTCGGTCCATTGTCTATAGCCTATATCACCAAGCATCATATCTCGTACTTTGCTGATAGGAGCGTTGATGGTAATACTAAATTGTTTTTTGATCATGTGATAGTATGAGAGATAAAATCTACATAATTTGTATATTTACATGGATGGTATCCTCTGCTTTGATACGAAGCTGTTTGCGGATGTTTGCCTTGATTGGAATGATATATGTCTGATGATGTTTACTGTAGAACATACTCGTTTCTCGAGTAAGAAATCCTATTCTAACTTGAATAGGAACAGAGACTCCTTTTCGCCTAATAGATTTGTGAGATTCTCTTATAGGATCTGCGATATCTTTTGGTATGGTGATAAAATGCCATGAACCTGACTCTTTGCCGTCGTTTCGCAATCGTAGTGTGGTGCTAAAACTGAAGTCCATGATACCTATATCTGTGTAAATTTACCCTATACTTACTCCTATTAGCTTACCTATCCCAAAGGTAATAGCAGCAGCAGCTAGTCAGAAAAATACTTGTCTGGCTCCAGAATACCAGACATTTTTGCCTGTAAATAGAGTGATGGCTCCACCTATAAGAAAGAGTCATATTGAGCTAGATATGGTGCTGAGAATTATAGCCTTTAGTCCTGTAGTAAACATAAATGGGAATACAGGAATAATTGCACCTATTCCAAAGAGGATAAACGAATAAATGGCAGCTTCAGCTGCTGATCATTTAATTTCTTCAGGATTGATGCCAAGTTCTTCTCTTACGAGTGTCTGGTGTGCATGAGTCGTATCTTTCATAGCTTCAGTAGCCATTTCGTGTGCCTGTGATTCAGGGATGCCTTTGGCCATGTAAATAAGAGCAAGTTCTTTGCGTTCGCCTTCAGGATTATTTTCGAGTTCGTCCATCTCTATCTGCATCTGGTTTTCGTAAAGTTCTTGTGAACTTTTGACAGAGATCCATTCACCCAATGACATAGATAATGCACCTGCCAACAAACCTGCCATACCAGCCAAGAGTACTTCGCTTCCTCCTGCTGTAGCACCTGCAATACCCATGACCAAACTAAAGTTGGATACGAGTCCATCGTTGCCTCAGAGCACTGCCGCTCTGATAGCATTTCCACCCACTGAGCGATGTTTTTTTTCAAATTTTGCAAGATTTTTACCAGCATTTTTGGTATCTTGTTGGAGAATTGCTTGGAGTATGTTGACGTGATTTGTTTCTGTGCCTGTGATGGGCTGGTTGGTTTTTTGTTTGGTATGGATGATAGCTCCAGAGAGCGTTTTTTCTGTATCCATCATCACGCCTAGGACATAATCATAACCAAATATCTTGCCAATTGTATTGATCGTCTTAGCTCTTCGTGATGGGCGAAATAGATCATTGAGATCTATTTTTTCTTTGGTAGCAAAGGCAACTGCGTGACTTTTTTCTATCTCACTCATCTGCTCAAATACGTATGCTATAGCTGGATCTGCTTCATGCTTAGCTAACTGATCATAGAGAAAATGCGCATCAATTTCTGTCTGTACGCTTTTGTTAATCATAGAACTAGAGTGACTTATAAAAGTCTTATTTTTTCTTCTTGAGATACATGGTTTTGACGACCATATTAGTTCCGTCTATCTTACCTTCCACATATTCGTCTGTATCGGTGAGACGTATGTTTTTGAGGACAGATCCTCTCTTAAATGGTTTCATTCCTTTGACAGGGAGGTCTTGTGTGAGGAATGCATCATCTCCTTTTTCTAAAACATTGCCTTGGCTATCTTTGACGATGAGCTCTGCTGTAGATTCCATTTTTTTTGTATATGATAAAATACCTATAAGAGCTTATAGTTATTTTATACAACAATTCTAATACAAAACCATGCCGTATTGTTTGAGCCAATCCATGGCTCTCTCTTTGTCTGGATATATTTTATCAACGAGTGCTCGAAATTGAGGACCATGATTCATCTCATGAAGGTGTGCGAGCTCATGACAGATGACATACTGTGCTATGTAGTCTGGCATTTTGACCAATCTCCAATTGAGTCCAATATGTTTGTCACTGGAGCACGTTCCTCGTCTGGTTTTCTGATCTCTGATGAAAATCTTATTGTATGATAGTCTATACTCACGAGCCACCTTCTCCAATTTCTCCGTCAGATACGTCTTAGCATATTCTTGGTATCGTTTTTCTTGTTCAACTTTCTTTCTGAGATCTACGCCACTTCTGATGCTATGGTTATCGTTATTTATCACTACTTTGTCTCCAAGTCATGCATCGAGATGAAATCGATAGTTTCTGCCATGGAGCACAATCTCGTTGACATCGATAGCGAGCTCGGTCTTTGCTTTTTTTATCAGAGAGAGTTTTTTCTGGATTCGTTTTTCTTTTTTTTTGACAAGTTCTGCAATTTGCTCATCGCTACAGCTGAGTGGAGCTGTCACAGATACCGTGCCATTGGGATTGATCTTGATCCTGATGGATTTGACGGATTTTTTAGTAATCGTGAAATGTACCATATGTGGTTTAGGAAATAAGCGCTAATTTTTTGGATCTGGTATATTTTTTGATCTGATATTCTCTGATAGATGCAGCTGATTTATCTATAGCGGGTTCTGATCGGACGAGTGTGACTGGTCTTTTGGCTCTCGTATATGCTGCGCCTTTGGGACTGACGTTATGCTCTACTACTCTTCTTTCCAGATCTGTCGTAATACCTGTATAGAGCGAGCTATCTGCGCATTGTACCATGTATACATATCGCATCTATATAAGAAAAAGAGGTAATACGCTAGGTACTATAAGGAAAAGATAGTGATTTACAAGGACGCTCAAAATACACGATCCGACAATTTATTGTTTCTATGTCAATCGCATTGCCCTTTGTTCTTGTAATTGGGTTTTTTCTGGATATAATCATGACTCACCAAAAACATTTGCCATGAACAGAGAATTGCAATCATTGGAAGCATTATGTAATGATGTGTACCAATGGATACAGGGACTCCCTTGGACCGAAATCGGTTATGGATCACTCGTATTGTTATTACTTATTGTCTTTGTGGTTTCGCGGTTTGTCCGCAAAGAGCACATTGATACAAACCATGAGGAGGGGTCGGAATCTTGACCCCTCCCAAAAGATACTATTTCACTATCATATACTTCTTATGTCTCATAGCTTATCAGCAGCACAGTTGAGATGGATACACAAGGCTCGTGAATTTGCTGATAGCATACTTGTTGGGCAGAAAAAAGAACTTTTTGAAACACTTTATAGAGATACAGACAATCCAAAGACACATGTACAATTAGCCAATATTTTGCTATCTACTCATGATTTGTGAAAAGACGAGAATTTTCATAAAAATATCATAACCTTTGCTGCGCAAAAAGCTTTTGATCCACAAGAATATAAGGAACTACAAAAAAAACGTAGAGAGAAATTTAACCTCGGTCATGCTGCAAAAGTAGGTCAGCACAAAATTAATGAAATTATGGAAGATGCTCGTGAGACTATAATGACTGATTTTACGAGAGCTGATAGAGGAAAATGGAGGCAAACTTGATGGAAGAATAGAGGATTTTTTCCACGAGATAATCAGAAAGAAATCGACTATCTAGATATGCTCATGGCAAATCCATGGTATCATTTGCGTAATGATACGGATAGTTATTTGGATTGTGTGAAGATAGCATGAGCACTCAATGCCAAGTTTCACAAAGGTAAAGCCGTGCGTGATAGTAAAAAAATATCATCCTTTTTACAAAAAAGAGCGGACAGAGAAAAAGAAGAAGCTTCACTTTTGGAGAAAAAGAAATAGCTTTGTTTTTGTCTAGAATTGTTTATGTGTATGGCATAGTTTATTTTTTGCGTATATATGAAAATATTGCTTGGATATCTAGCTCTTATTAACCTTATTACTTTTGTCATACGATGAGTAGATAAACGAAGAGCTGTAGCCAAAGAGTGGCGCGTATCAGAAAATACGCTACTCTTGCTGTCCTGACTTGGAGGTTTTATAGGAGCAATAGCGTGAATGCAACTATTTCGTCACAAGACTATCAAAGGAAAATTTCTCATACGATTTTGGTTGATTGTGTGATTTTGGATAGCGCTATATATTGTTGTGCTTTCTCAACAATAAAAAAAAGCTACGAGTTATTCCTCGTAGCCCCACATAGGTCTGCCTATGTAGTTCCTCCGCATTTTCTGCGATAGGTGCGACTTGTCCGACCATGCTGATGCGGTGATCGTGATGGTACCCAGTCGTGAGCTTGTATTGTAGTTAAATATCAGTATTTTGCTAGCAGTGTTTACCTATTCTATTTTGATGCTCTATATCATCCCTACACCACTTGG
>CAYRCS010000034.1:459-2861 GCA_964422855.1 uncultured Candidatus Peribacteria bacterium | reverse complement strand
TAGCAGTGTTTACCTATTCTATTTTGATGCTCTATATCATCCCTACACCACTTGGCAATCTCCAAGATATCACTCTCAGAGCTGTCGAATTGCTCAAAAACTTGCACTATGTGATCTGTGAAGATACCAGAAGCACCAAGAAACTTATGCAGTTACTTAATATCCCATATGATACGAAACAGTTCTATTCCTTGACGAGTTTTACTAATGCAGGACAGATAGATCGTTATGTCGATCTCATCAAAAATAATGATGTCGGATTGGTTAGTGATGCTGGTACTCCGTGACTTTCTGATCCAGGGAAAAGTTTGATAGAAGTATGTCACAAATACACTCTCCCCTTCACGGTTTTGCCTGGGGCAAATGCGCTTATACCAGTGGTGGTAGCATCGGGATTTGATACGAGTCAGTTTGTGTATATCGGGTTTTTGCCAAAGAAAAAAGGCAAGCAAACACTTATGAAAGAAATGATTGCTTCAGAAAGACCGTATTTTTTCTATGAATCTGTACATAGAATTTCTAAGGCTTTGCAAGAACTATATAATTTAGGATTTCGTGGAAAAGTAAGCATCGGACGTGAATTGACCAAGATGCACGAACAGCTCCTTACTGATAGTATAGAAAATGTCCTCGCTGCATTGAAAGCGGGACAAATTCCAGAAAAGGGTGAGTTTGTGGTTGGGGTGTATTCTACTATTATCTAATGTTTTCGATCGTAATAGATGGAGCTTGTGATTCTTCTGTTTCTACTACAGTACCAGCTATCTGCGCTTCAATACCGTGCTGTTTCATAATCGCTATAAATTTTTCTGCTTCCTCGTTGTTGCTTAATGCAGCAATAGCTCATTGTCCACCACATCGTGTAGCTAATAATTCTGCAACATCTTTCATTCCTCTATCTGGATCTTCTTGTGTTCGTAGAGCTACTTTTTTCTCTATTTCAGGGATTGGGAATAGATTGTTGAAATGTGCTGATAGATTGTTTTTCCCTAACATCCCTTCTAATAATTTTCCTTTGAAGCTTCATCCTGATAAATGAGCTATGCCTGTGATATCGGCTTGTCTTTGTCAGTTATTGTACCATCCATTTGCGTGTGCTATAGCGTTTGCATAAACAACTGATGGCGCTGCTGCTTCCATAATTTCTTCTCTAGGTGCATCTTTGTACCAATTCTTACCATATTTAATTTCAAATCATTTTCTTACGGCGCTAATACCATTGCTTCTAAATCCATCTTGTTTTAATGCTACCAATACATTACCTGGTTTTACATTCTTATTTGATATCATAAGGTCTTTATGAAATAGCCCGTACATAACTCCTGATCGGTTGAATGGCTTCGCCTCAAACGGGATTGTAGTTCCTACGCATGCTCCTGTTTCTGCCGTTTCACCATTTAAGATTACGAATTTTTGTTCTTTTGCTATCTGAGCAATTCTTTCTATAAGTTGGTGATATTCTTGTATCTCTTTCTTGTCTTTCTTGAGCGTTGGAAGTTCTAAGACACTTGTAAGTGCAGCACATACTCATCCGTATCTAGCTATATCATCAGCAACCATAGCTGTCATATCGTTAGCTCCATTACCGTGTTGTGATAAAGCATCGTGTAATATAGTTTTGGTCCCTATCCCGTCTGGTGCGAGCGTATGGATTATATCTTGTTGTTTAAATCGTACTCCATTTTTGAATGTAAATCATTTTGCTCATCTGTGAGAGTCTGGATCAAAATTATAGACATCTACGAAATCTGAATTGTTTTCACTACCTACGCATGTTTCAAAAAATTTGCTTGAAAATTTATCCTTATTTTCTGCTCATGCTCATGTAGATGCATAAAATGAATCAGTCACATCTGATGTAATTTTTACGATACCATCTTTGGGAATAAATTTTTCTTCAAATTGACTGTTTATATTGTTCATAGCAATAATAAGTAAGAGAGTTAAAATATTATTTTCATAGTATCGGACCAAATCCAGAACCTTGTGTCATTTCTATGTATTGTATATTTTTGCTCATGATATTTTTGTATGAACCGACTCCAAATGCCTTGGCTGCTGATCCGAAGATATCAAAATCTTTATTGCCTGGAATATTTTGGAATAAGGTATTGTTGGTTCTTTCTGGTGCGTGTGGCATCATACCCAATATTGTACCTTTAGGATTGGTCATACCTGCTACACCAAGTATAGAGCCATTGTACTCATTGGTAGGAGTGAAATCAGCATCGAGGTATTGTGCAAATACTTGCCCTTCTTTGATATATCTTCTGATAGTTCCCTCTGCTCATACTACTCTTCCTTCTCCATGAGAGACTGGTGCTATAAATAGCTCTCCAATACTTGCAAAATCCAACATTGGTGACAATACTGATGTGATTTTTAATCCTACGTGATCAGTA
>CAYRCS010000034.1:0-437 GCA_964422855.1 uncultured Candidatus Peribacteria bacterium | reverse complement strand
TTTTCTCAGAGATAATCCTTTATGACATCATCATCAAATACGCCGAGTTTGATCAATGCTTGAAAGCCATTACATATACCGACGGTTAGTTTGCTAGGATCTCCAAAATGATTGTTGAGAGCATCTCTGAGGAACGCCATTCTACAGACGCTTGTGATAAACTTAGCTGAGCCATCGGGTTCATCTCATGCTGAGAATCAACCTGGGAATGCTATCATGTGTGCTTCTTTCACTTCTCTAGCAAAGGCTTTTACTGATTCTATAAGTTCTTGCTGTGTCTGATTGCGGAATATAAATTGTTTGACGCGGAATCATTTTTTGAGTGCAGCACGAGCCGTATCTATCTCCGAATTTGTTCCTGGGAATACAGGGATCAATAAGGTTGGCAATGTCTTGAGTATATTGATAGAAAGTGCATCTGCTACAAAGTTGCTGAC
>CAYRCS010000033.1:0-9401 GCA_964422855.1 uncultured Candidatus Peribacteria bacterium | reverse complement strand
AGTCACCGAAAGTGCTTTTTTGTCAGGAAATTGGGACTGCCAAGGTCTGATAGCATAGGCTGATGCAGTATTGCATGCTACGATCACTATCTTTGCACCATTGTCAAATAGTCGATGCAGTGCGGCAAAAGTATATTTTTGTATCTCTTCAGGTGTTTTGCTTCAGTAAGGAAAATTTTTTCTATCTGCCAAAAAAAGGTAGTCATACTGGGGGTATAGGCTGCGAATATAGCTCAGACTTTGCAATCCACCAAATCCACTATCGAATATGCCAATCATCCCATCGATACATATAAACACAAACAGCGTACCAAATCCCTAGCTTTTTGCAAAGCCAAATAAAATAGCTAGATTGTATCACAATCCCTTTGCATACACAAACTCATTTCATACAATGCTGCACATTTTACCTACCGATGAGCATAAATGAAGAATAAATTATTTTCCTACCGAAATCTCATACTAGCAAACTACAAATCATGATTAGCTGTGAGTGTTATTTCAGTGCCTTTGTCTATTTCCCTAGCTGTTGCTTCTGGAGCCACGCCATTGCAGGGTATTATTACTGCTATATTTGCAGGTATATTCGCAGCATTTTTTGGTGGATCACAGTATAATATAGTTTGACCGACAGGTGCCTTATCTGGATTGATATTAGCCTTTGCTATTACCTATGGCTATCAGTTGATACCCTTTGTTGCTATTGCAACTGGCCTTATAATATTGCTTATTCGAGCACTTCGTCTGACCAAATACATTACCTTGATACCATCTACTGCACTCCATGGATTTATCGTGTGAGTGGCTATTATCATTTCAGTCAATCAATTTAATGGAGCCTTATGACTTACATGATTGCCAGCACATGAGAGTCTATTTGCCAATTTTCTGGAAACTATAGCACATGTATCGCAGACAAATTGGGCTGCATTTGGGATATTTGTTGTTGCCTTTGTATTGCTCCAAATTATAAAAAAATATCTTCCCAAAGTCCCTGGCATCATCCCAGTCAGTATGCTGGCCATAGTCGTATGATATTTTATAAAACAAGGAGACATCCCACTCGCTGTTCTAACATTGTCAGACAATTTCCCAGATCTCAAATTCCAGCTTATCCAGTCGGTATCCTGGTCAGGATTGTTGACAGGATTTAGATCTCAGATTCCTTTGTATACTGATATCGGGATTGCTGCTCTTACTATAGCAATTATAGCTATATTGGAGACCATCATATCAGCCAAGATAGCAGATAGGATGACCAAAACAAAATTTCATGAGCAGAAAGAAATACTTTGATTGTCTTTAGCAAACATAGCCTCATGATTGGCAGGGGGGATACCAGCAACTGCAGCATTGGTACGTACATCTCTCAATATAAAATCAGGCGCAAACGCATGGATGTCTGCTGCCATTAGTTCTGTGTGCATAATATTGATCTCATGGATATTTTTTGACTACTTCAAGTACATTCCGGTCCCAGTTATCTCTGCTATATTGATCAGTATAGCTGTAGGTATGCTTGATTTCAAAGCATTGGCCAAAGTATATTATTACGATAAAATATCTTTGTATATCATCATATTGGTTGCTGCCATCACCTTTGTACGAGATCCCATCTATGGTATCATAGTAGGTACATCGGTAGCTTTGCTCGCATATTTGTATAACACATCACAGTGACATCTCTTCGCGACCATATTTAGATGAGATGACTATATAGGCAAGATGTATTTTGATCAATACGTGGATCAGCAGCAGGATGGCGATGTAGTAGTCTGTAAATTTGCAGGAGATATTAGCTTCCTCAATATCAATGCCGATATCAAACATATAGCCAAGGTCAACAAAAAAGTGAAACTCATCCTATCATTTAGTAGTATCTCCTATATCGATATCGATGGAATTGAGGTATTTGAAGAGATGGTAGAAATGATATGATCCAAACAATCAGAGATATTTTTTGCTGGTGTCCACGATAGATTACACTGTATTTTGTGCAAGACGCATTACTTCCAGGATCTAGACAAGCAAGGTAAAGTATTCGTTTCGACCTCAGAAGCTCTGAGAGCGATGGGAGTAAGATAGTTTAGAGTAGATTTTGGTCAAGATATAGATATACTGGCGACTTACAAAAACCAAAAGAACTAATGAAAAAACTACTAACAGCATTTGCTTTGCTGGCCATGTGTCAGTTTGCAAATGGGCAGGATGAGTACGCTCCTGACCTCAAAAAAATTCGTACTTCTGTACTTCGTCTCAACGACATAGTGCAGGAACTTTCAGCCACTCCAGGTTTTGCCCGTCTTACTGACGGCAATGGCTGGACTTTGTATGTGAGCTACAAAGTAAAAAAAAAGCTCACAAAGGTGTGGATCTATAACTCAAGTCATGATTTCATCGACATGGTGCGTCTGTGCTATGACGGTGAAAAAGTATTTGTGAAAGAATCAGAGTACGGACTAGTAACCAACGCTGATTTCTACACGTATTTGAGTCATGTTCCACAAAAGATCGACTGCAAAGTCATCTGGAGGTGACTGTTACTAGCAGCATAAAAAAGCAGCTCGCGTTTCCGCAGCTGCTTTTTTAGATTAGTTTATAAATATAAGTTTATCATCTTTCACATCTATATTTACTTCATCTCACTCTCTACATTTGCCCTCAATAATGGACATAGCTAGTTCATCAAGTACATATTTTTGTATAGCTCTTTTGAGCGGTCTAGCACCAAACTGTGGATCTCGTCACTTATCGGCTATATATTCAAATGCTTTGGCGCTTACGGTGAGTGTGATATTTTTTTCATGATGCAAAAGCTTCTTGATTCATTCTAATTGTATTCAGACGATTTGATAAAGCATAGCTCTGTTGACAGGATTGAACAAGACGATATCATCAATCCTATTTAAGAACTCAGGTCTAAAGTATTGCTGGAGCAGTGGCATGATATCTTTTTCTAAGCTCAATACTTCTCCAGATATTTTTTTCTTCTCTTTTTTGGCCGCCACTTTTTTTACTTCTTTTGCTAGGATATCTTCATCATTGTCGCTATCTTTGTGCATATCAGATAATTTGTCCATGATGATCTGTGATCATACATTGCTCGTCATGATGACCACAGCATGTTTGAAGTCTACAGTCCTTCCTTTGCTATCAGTGAGTCTTCCATCATCCAATAATTGCAACAAAATATTGAACACTTCGGGGTGTCATTTTTCTATCTCATCAAGCAATATGACAGAGTATGGTTTGCGTCTGATAGCTTCGGTTAGCTGGCCACCTTCCTCGTGTCAGACATATCCTGGAGGAGAGCCGATAAGTCTAGATACGGCGTGTTTTTCCATATACTCAGACATATCTATCCTGATCATTGCTTTCTCATCATTGAACAAGAAGCGGGCCAAACTCTTGGCCAACTCTGTTTTACCAACTCACGTTGGACCAAGAAATAAGAATGATCCTATAGGTTTATTTGCATCTTTGAGTCCAGCTCTTGCTCTGCGGATTGCATTGGATACGGTTTTGACCGCTTCGTCTTGTCCGATCACTTCTTTGCTGAGATAATCTTCTAGATGAGCAAGCTTCTCCATCTCACTATGCAACAACTTAGATACAGGGATCCCAGTCCATCTGGATATGATGGCTGCAATATCCTCTTCTTCGACTAGATCCTTGAGTATGATGTTTCACTCTTTCTTGGAGCTTTCAATTCTCACTTCTATATCTTCAAGTTGCTTCCTTTTTTGTGGAAGCGTACCATACATAATTTCCGCCACTTTATTGTAGTCAGTTTGTTTTTCTGCAATTGACGCTTCATGTTCGAGTTTCATAATTTCTTCCTTAATATTTTTTGCAACAATGAGTAAAGACCTATCAGCTTCTCGTGAGGATTTAGCTGCATTATATGTTTCTTTTATTTCAGCAATTGCTTTATCCAATTCACTTATTCTAGCTGCATTCTCATCGTTATTTTCTATCATGAGAGCTTGTCTTTCTACCTCAAGCTGTGTAAGTTTTCTCTCTGACTTTAAAATATCATCAGGCATACTTGTCATACCCATTTTGACCGCAGCAGCAGCTTCATCAATCAAATCAATTGCCTTATCGGGCAATCTTCTATCAGGGATATATTTCAAGCTCAGATCTACGGCTGCTACAACTGCATTGTCTGCTATCTTGACACCATGATGTGTCTGATAATTATCTTTGATCCCTCTGAGAATTGCTATGGCATCATCTCTTTGTGGTTCATTGACCATGACTGGTTGGAAGCGTCTTTCCAATGCCGCATCTTTTTCGATATATTTTCTATATTCATTGATCGTCGTTGCACCAATAACTCTGATCTGTCCTCTAGCCAATACAGGCTTGAGCATGTTGCCCATATCCATAGATCATTCAGTTTTACCGGCTCAGACTACCATATGGAGTTCGTCGATAAAGAGGATAATTTGACCGTTGGATTGCTCTACCTCTTTGAGTACGGCCTTGAGTCTTTCCTCAAAATCTCCTCTAAATTTACTTCCGGCCATAAGCGATCCCATATCGATTTCGATAATTTTTTTGTTTTTCAGTATATCAGGCACATCTCCCTTCACAATTTTTTGTGCGAGCAATTCAATAATCGCAGTTTTACCAACCCCAGGATCTCAGATGAGAACTGGATTGTTTTTGGTTCTTCTAGATAGAATTTGTATAGCTCTTTTACTTTCTTCGTCTCTTCAAATTACTGGGTCTAGCTTACCTTCTTCGGCAAGTTTAGTAATATCTTTCCCGTACTTCTCCAGAGCATCCAAGGTCATTTCCGGATCTTGAGAGCTGATAGTTTGTCCATTTCTTTGCTCATCTACTATTTTTTTAGCTACTTCAAATGTGATCTGAAGATCTTTGAGTATTGCCACCAAAGGGTGCAATCACTTGAGTATAGCTAGGAAAAGATGCTCAGTCGTCAGATACTGATCTCCCATAGATTGCATGATTCTTTCAGCTTCATTGAATGCGGCATTGAGAGCTTGTGTGATGGAAATCTGTGCATTTCATTGTACACGAGGCAGTTTGTTCATCTCCTGTACAGTAGCTTGCTCAACAGATTGCACGGTAGCACCAGCTTTTTTGATAATACCAGGGACAAATCCATCTGCTTGCTTGGTCATTGCTAGCAAAAGATGTGAGACATCGATAGTACTATATTGATTGGCTTGTGCCAATTGTTGCGCTTCTTGTACTGCTTCAGCAGCTTTGACAGTAAATTTTTGAAAGTTCATATATCTTATTATTACGATATAAATAGCACACTATATGCACACGTGCTATTATACACACCAAAAATAATTTTGCAAGAGATTTTTATTAGTAGTAAAATTTGACAAAAATAGGCTTCAGCAGTATACTTAAGTGTTTACTTATACTCCTAGATATGGCTACACTAACTATTGAGCAAATGTCTGCTATTACAGCACTCTTAGAACAATCAGGGAAGAAGCTGATTTATATAGCTGGTGCGTCTGCATCAGGTAAGTCGTATTTTGCTAAATTATTGCAGGAAGATCTGGAGAAAAAAGGTAAAAAAGTATTGAGCGTATCGTCAGATGATTACTATGGCAATCTAAGCAGCATCAAATACTTGCTCTATGGTACATTTGATCATCCAAATCTAATTGATTATGATTTGCTGCAGAAAAATATCGATGAATATATCGCCACAGGCAAGACCAAATTGCCAAAATATTCTTTTGTCGAAAGAAGAAGAGTAGCTACTGAAGTAGTCAATGGCTCTGCGGACTTTATTATTATCGAATGACTATATACCATTGCAGAACTCAACGATACAAATGCTCCATTCAAGATATTTGTCGATTCGCATATGGAAGAGATGATATTTAGACGTATCATCAGGGATCAACAAAGAGTAAAAGAACCAGTAGATATGATAGTGACCATGCTGGGTAAAGTGTTCCCGATGCGAAGATTGTACGGGGAGCCACAAAAAGTCAAAGCAGATCTCATCGTCGAAAACAATTACGAAATATTGGGCTCTATTGCCCAGACACATGAATACACCTTATTGCCTACCGCAAAAAGATCGGATTTTGGCGAACTCATGAAGAGAGAATATATTACGGATTATATCTACAATGATTCGCATGAAGGTAATGGATGCATTCTTATCTCAGAAGTGTACAGAGAAAAACGTGGTTTCTTGGATGCAGTTATAATCACCAAACATAAGACTGATGATCTTGATCATAATACTTTTCATACCGCTTCAGTCAGGATGTTGCAACCATGATTGATTACGCAGCTCCATACACTGATGCAGATAGCCGGTATGCAGTATCTTGGTATCGAACAAAAAATAGTATCCGTCTACGAAAAAGACAGCAAGCAAGTTACCATCAAAGAAGCGAGAGGCAAGATGTTTGAGGAAAAAGAAATAGAGAAAAAATAGTTTATATTGCATATTATATGAACCAATTTTATCAGTGAGTCAAACGAACACTTGCTATACAGGCTATCATTGCGATATGCGTGGGGACATATTTTTATTACAACTACGAAAATATTACTAAGTCTAAGAGTATCTCCGAACAGATAGAAAATTATAAAGAGCATACTGCAGCACCTGTACAAGCAGCTCATGTTATAGCATCGACCCAAGATGGGCAAGAGGATTTACAGTATCAGTGATTGTTTGGAGCTATACAAGTAGCCAGCAAAACTGAGTGAGACACACTCCAGAACACAACCAAATCCATCCAGACTATAGATATATCCCAAGATAGTATAGATGCTGCTCCGTATGTCATGCATGCAGTAGAAAACGGAACTATAGATGGTAATCTAGCACGTTATTTGATCGGCAAGTGATTGGCAACATACAATCAATTTCTCCAAGATTTGCCGATAATTAATAATTATCTCCTAAATTCTTTGAGCATTTCCAATCAAGCTTCAGCCACATGGCAGGAGCTATATACATTGATCCAGTCAAAAGATTATAAATGATTGGTGGCTGTATTGCAGTCTATAGAGAACGCAATTCCTGCACCGATTGGTATCATGTCACTGCAGACCAATTTCACCGCTGATGAAGAATTTCAGTATCTATTTAGTAAGATATATGTGGATGAGGACAATATGTATAGAGATCACATCCAGAGCGTCGCTACATTGTTTGGCATCGATCCAAATATTATGAGAGCGGCTATCATGACCGAGCAGATTAGATGATTTTATACCTATAGATGATACATCAAAAACATCATCAAGTCCAACAAGTTTATCATGGTGATGTCGCAGATGAGCTATGGTATCTGAGGTATCAAAGAAGCAACTGCGATGAGGATAGAGGAGTATTTTTACACCAATTATCCTGATATATATAGCACATACTTTATCTATCCAGAATGATATCTTCCTACGCAATATACCAACGCCAGAATCTCCAGGCTCACCCAGACCAATGATTTCTACTATCAGATATTGTATATCTGAGGACTCATCAAGATGATACTTGATAACTGGACAAATGCTGGCGTAGATATCGCCAGCAAACCAGGCATCATCCTGACGCTCTACAACTTTGGCGACAAGGAAGTAAATCCAGATCCACAAGTTGGTGGAGCTGAAATTGAAATTAATGGTACTAACTATAGTTTCGGCGCATTAGGGATGATATTGTATTATATTATGGAGGTGTATGGATAAAAAAAATTATGAATTAAAAAATCCTCCATATGGAGGATTTTTTATAATTGTTCTATCTATTTTCCAAATAATTATTGATATCGATCTCGAGGATTGATATTTGATACCGTTGCTCATGCTGACACACTGACTGTTAGTAAACCTTGTGGACATCAGTTCATTAATCAACATGGGACCATCTCTGAGTAATATCATATAAGGTTTCAAGTTCAAAAACTTGCAACATATTGATAAACTTGATAATCTCCAGCTGGAACCTCTATCTTAAAACCTTCTCAAAATTGGTATTGGGTTCCTTGTATATGTGTATTAGAACAAAATACTTGCTGTGTATTTACATCCTGTGCACAAGCAGTCATATCAGAGGGAATATAAGATGAGGGATAATTGAACGCACCTTCTATATATCACACTGATTGATCATCTCCTCTTTGCGTATAATCATGATCTGTCTTTCCCTGTACTGATCCAGCTTCAATCAATCTTGCTACGTCGCCTCTAGATATATAACTGTCTAATTTGTTGCTACTGTCTGCACTTAGTCCGCTGGTTAATCCAAGTGTTTGGGCTCTTTTGAGATAGTTACTTGCTCGATGTGCTCCTGTTTCTGATTGATCTCCATCAAGTAGTCTTACAATTACTGTCAACGCATGCGCATTACTAAAGGACGCTGTTGGCATAAATTTCCCATTGGATCCTTTGAATAGCCCCAATTGGCAAGAAGCTACTATCTCTGATTTTAAATCACTATGTGCTAGTGAAAGGTCAGTAAATGTACTACATTCGGCCTTGCTTGTATCTGGTACCATATCCAACACATCTCTTGCAAATCTTGCAAAAAAAGCAGCAGCTTCATCTCTTCTGAGATTACTGTCAGCCATAAAGCTGGTTGTAGTACTAAACTTTGTCAAACCATTGGCATAAAGGTAATCGACAGCTGCTTGTGTGTCAGTCAATACCATACCATTTCTATCTCCGTTATCATTTGCAAATGTATACATTCATATTAATGATCACACTATCGCAGTTAGTAGCAATGTTTTTTTCATAACATATAACAAAATATAAATAAATTATCTTTAGTGTACTGAACAGGGGGGGGGATGCAATAGAAATACTACAAAGAACTAAGCCTTCCACACATTACTCATCGTCTTCATAATCGCAGCCTTATCCTCATGACTGACGTGAGGATTTTTTTGTATTTGTCTCATATAGTCCTGTATTATTTTTCCGATGATTTGTTTGACGAGCTGTATTCTTTTCTCATCACTTGCTACTTCATCTCGATTTTTTTCTCGCCAGAGTTGAGTCTCATTGAGTGCTTGTATAACATCATTCTCTAGATCTTTTTTGTTAGCCACATCGTGTATAAGTCACTCTTGTAGCATCTTGCCGCAATTGTGCAAAAATGCGAGTAGGTGCTCAGATCCTTCCAATGTAGCCAAGAAATCACTGTATACCAAACTTGCGACGATCGTGTCTTTGGCTGGTTCGTAGGGTTTGTGGATATTATCTATCGCACGTTGTTGGGTGGAAAGTCTACCTTCGGTCTTGATGTATTTCTTGTACTGCGGCAGGATAATTTCAAATGCTATTCACAGTTCCTGGGCCAATACTTGGAGATAGTGTGATTGGATGCTCGTGCTATCGATCGCCATGATGATAGCAAACATCGCATTCACAATTTTCTG
>CAYRCS010000032.1:0-10017 GCA_964422855.1 uncultured Candidatus Peribacteria bacterium | reverse complement strand
AATGGTCCAGATCTTCTAGCATATTTTGAAGCGCTCAAGACATTGTATCCATCAGGCACTGATTTTATTAACGCATTGCAAGCCAATCCAGATATCTCTTATACACGAAATCCACTGACTGCATGATTTGATATAGGATCCAGTGACAACGGTCTTCAATTTGTCATGCCTCTTAGTGACACAGGTGTAAGCAATACAGGATCGACAGGAGCATTTGTATTTACCTATAGATACTACGATGGGATGTCTATCCCAAGCACCGATGGATCAGAAGACCCTACCATCTTGCCCAAGCGTCTCATAGGTGATATCACCCAAGATGGTGAGCAACAGATGGCTTTTGATCTACAGGTGACCTACAATGATGACAATACACCATCAAATGTTGAGATAGACCTCTATCTCAATCCATACATCATCAATGTCACGCTTGCACTTACTGATACAGTGGATGGTGATACACAGATAGATGCAGAGCTCCAGCTCTTTGGACCAGCAAGTTGTGATTTCAATATCCAGCTCAGTATGGTCAATGATGGAGACATCTTTGCTGATGACGAAGAATTAGAACATCCTACCAAATCTATGGCACTGACTGCAGCCATCAACAATGGTATCATCACCCGAAACTTTACTAACAAAACCGCTCGAGATGAGGCTATCAGTGCATACGAACTATCCTCAGGTATCCTAGATCCAGTTGCAGCAGCAGCCGGCAATGCATATTTTGATGCAGATATATCAGTAGGTGGTAATCATATTGCCGATATAGATGCAGCAGATGGGGTATTTAATATAAAATTTGATGATAACAATAGAGCAGTATACAACCTTTTAGAAGACTACATTATGACGCAACAACTTGATATTATGGATATCATGTCAGTCGTAAGTCACATAGCACAGATAATAAATCAAGACAAAGGCGAAACTATGGTCGCCACACCAAAGACTACTCTCACCCAGTGTATAGATGATGCAGGTGCTGTAGTAGATGGATATTACTATTATACAGCTCTCGATATGATGGTATCCACATACTGTCTCCCAGCATACGATACATGTGGTACATATGACTATACAGATCTAGATGGCATGAGTGTATACTTTAGATCGCCTGGTAAGGATGTGCAGTGTGTAAATTTGGATTCTACACCTCCTGCGCCAGCAGATGGTGGTGGCAACAATAGTTCGCCAGTAGTATTTGGATGTACAGATCCTGCAGCGAGCAATTATGATCCTAAGGCCACTAAAGATGATGGTTCATGTACAGGCGAACCAACACCAGAACCGACACCAGAACCAACACCAGAACCAACACCAGAACCATAATATCATTAAACATCAACCCTTTATCCCTCGATACTAGCGATGATATTCACGCGTATCAATCAGATACAACACAAGCCGACTAGACATATGGCGCGCGCAGCAGTGCGAGCACATCTGATTTTCCTCAAGCTTGTTTTGATCAAGACCATCATCTTTAATGTTGCTGGTCTCAAGGCACTTGCAGCTAGTTCGGCTCTGCTGATGGGGATATTGAATTATATACCACATATCGATGTAGTAGATGCAGCGACACTAAGTCCTGTAGATATGTCGATATCCAACACTGTCTATCCAGTCGTGACCGATACAGAAGAGATCAATGTCTATATGATATATACACAGAGTGAAACACCAAACTGATCTCCAGAAAATGTAACTGTCACAGCTACTATCCCTGCAGGTACGATATTTGATAGCGCCTCAGTGACGCCATCATCTATTAGTCCTACAACAGTAACATGGAACCTCCCAAGCAATGACAATACACATGTCATGATATTGCTCAGATTGCTCGTCGATCCTGCAGCACAGGGCACGCTATCGTCAGTAGCTACTGTCTCAGCCAACAATACTGATCCATACACATCCAACAATACTGCTACGGCAAGTATCGTGGTAGGTAATGATGGCTCTATGCTAGGAGATGTCGATCTGTTTGTAAACAAACAAGTAGACTTAGCCCAAGCATCAGTCACTGATGAGCTAGAGTATACTATTACCTATGGTAATAATGGATCTGATACAGCTACCAATACACAAATCTATGATATCGTACCTAGCAATATGTACGTCGTATCTGCTTCACCCGAACCGACAGGCACCACAGGTGCAAATAATTCTGTTCTTGTCTGGGATCTAGGTAATTTGCCAGCAGGTATGGGATGAGATATCACACTCACGGTATCATTGTATCCATTGCTCGAAGAATGAGTGACCGTATCCAACAATGTGGTCATAGATTCTGATATATACGAAAGTAATTTTGATAATAATGTTGACGAGGCGAGCACACAGATCATGGAATGAGAGTCACAACTCTATGCAGATATATATACCTCAGATGATACTGTCTGTAGTGGAGACACTGTCGAATTTGTTATCAATTTTGGTAACCAATGAGCCGCAGACGCAAATAGTGTTACCATTACAAACGATATGCCATCTGCATTGCAATACTTATATAGTTCCGAACCATACTCATCAGTAGCTGGTTCAGAATTTACACGAAATATCGCTGGCCAACTATTCCCTGGTGATCAGTGATCATTTACTGTTACTACCAAAGCTGTCTCAGCTGGAGTTGGTGTGACCAACATAGTTGTTGCCAATGAGGAAGGAGTACCAGTAGCTTCAGGAGCTTTCTCTATCGATATATTGACACCAGAAGTATGTGAGTATTTGGGTGGAGATAAAGATGATGATACAGGGACAGGCAAAAACAATCCACCTGTAACCCCACCGACAAATGAACAGGAAGAGGAAGAAGATGATGAACCTGAACTAGATCCAGTTGATGGATTGGACGGATATGATGTTAGATTTGACACAGAGACGCCATTACTCAACAATCCTATAGATCTCACGATACAACTCATCCCAGACAATATAGTGCCAGCAAGTTATACGAAGAGTTTATCAATCCTCATGCAAAAAAAATCAGGAACAAAATGGGTAGAAGATGACGCATCTAACTATACACTTACTATCCCTACAGTATCGGCAACATTTACCAAGACTGCACTACGAACCAAAACATGGGCCAATGCCATCACTATCAAATCAGCATGAAATTATAGAGTCAAGATATTTGAAACTGCCAATGATAGTGCATTGGGATATGGCTATCTTACCGTAGCACCATCTCTAGCAAGAGCAGGTACAGGTGATACAGAAGGAACAGGATGAACAGATGACGACACTCCTACGCAATATATCACAGGTACAAACATAACAACAGGATGAACTACAGGGATTACACAAACATGGAGACCTATAGATGCTGCCGCAGCTCCTACTGCTACTGCACCCACAAATCCATCTATACCAAAGACAACTCGACCAGCAGCCACTACTCCCAAGAAGACTGCCACTGTGGATCCAAACAATCCATTCGTAAGACGTAATGTAGGACTTACGACAGCTGAGAGAAGAAACCAAGAAGAACTCAGAGATGCTATCAAGAGAGCGACAGCTAGTTATACAGCCGCTCCAGTGACATGTGAAGATGGCTATAGAGAAGTATTTGCATACGCTCAGGTGATGAAGTTAACTACGGCTAGATCACTGGAAGACTTTAGACCATGTGATCCGATACAGAGAATAGATGCAATCAAAGTATTTGTGCTTCGATTACTTGATTCATGACTTGTTGAACCAGATCTCAAGGGTAAGGCAAACTATGAAGATATTGGCGGCCTTAGCAATGAGCAACAGTTTTATGCAAATTTAGGAAGAGACTTTAGGCTCATTGGAAATGGTCCAAAATTGAGACCATTAGAAAACATTACTATCCAAGAAACTGCACTGATCACTACCAATGTCATGTTTGGTAACGAATTTATCAAGTCGCCAGCAACGCAATTTACCGATGCTATCAACTTGATGGATCGCGCCAAACTGATGAGAAAAACAGACAAAGGAGGTGAGGCTATCAGCAAAGGAGAACTATTCCAGATATTATATAGAGCAGACTTTGGTGAAGTACCAGAATCCTCTAGATACATCAGAATGAATGCAAAAAAATAAATGAAAAACCTAGCATATAAGCATACCAAAGTCCTGATTTGCATCAGGACTTTTTTTGTATATGATACTTTTGTTATTTATTCTATCCATCACATGCCAAGCTATTTAGGTCAAAATTTCTTGACGGATATATCGATGCAGGATCATATTATCCAGACAGCAGAGCGCTTGTATGCTGATCGCGATTGTGATACCATCATCGAAATCGGTCCAGGAAAATGAGCACTGACTATACAGTTACAACACAAGGCAAAGCATTTTTTCTGTGTAGAAAAAGATCCCCTGATGCGCAAGGCTTTGCTGCAGCAAGGTATTGCTGACGATAAGATTATACTCCAGGATGTCTTGGAGCGAGATTTTTTTGCACGAGCACAGCAGCACGACATCGATCCGAGTAAGGTATGTATTGTATGAAACTTACCATACTATATTACCTCTCCTATTATCAGAAAATTTTTTGCTGATGGACATCCACAGGTACCGTGTGGCGTTATCATGATCCAGAAAGAAGTAGGCGACAAGATCAAAAGCGACGCTGGCAAAAAATCATATCTCCGATGGCTCCTCAATTATGCGTATCATGTCGATTATACGATCACAGTGCCTCCTACGTCATTTGATCCAGCACCCAAGGTACACAGTTGTGTATTGGGCATCACCCGCAAAGATAGGACACGAGATGTAGATTTCGACACACAGGTCCAAGCCCTCGAATTATTTTCTCCGTATAGCAGAAAAACGCTTGGCAAGATATGTAAGATGCACGACATAGATCCTACACCGTTGGGCGATATAGCTCAGAAAAGATTGGAAGAATTGGGAGAAAAAGATTGGTTGACGCTTATTGGAGTTGTCAGACAAAGTGCAAAGCAGTAGTTTCTTGATACAACGCTCATTGCAATCTTCATACCATTCACGATGGCATCAGATCATCTAGACCTCCGATACCAAACAATGTTTGAGCTTGCATGATAAACGCCTGCAGTTTTTCTACATCGATAGAGACTAGGGCAAATGCTTTATCATCTCGTGTGTCTGTGTTAGTTGTCTGTCCAGTCATGACAGTGTTGAGTATGATAGATGTTTTTTCATCATCTTTGCTTACCAGCAACACAAGCGGCGAGACACCTACCGGTTTGAGTGTATACGTCGATAGATCCTCACCTGTCGTAGAGCTTACTTGTTCTGGCAAAAGACCTAGAGAGCTAGCTATACTATTTTGTGCTTTTGATAATACAGTGTTGATGATAGGATAGATATCGGTATTTGGGATGACTACTTGCCCACCAATTTGGAACTCATCATCAGCATAGATAAACATACCGATAGATCATGCCAGAGTTTGTACGACAGTATCAAGCTGCTCAGGTGTGAGTCCATAGCTACTCATGTAGTATTGCATACTTTCCAAGACATCGCCACTCATATACCCAGCTTGCCCAAACACATTGTCCAAGACAAGTCCGATCAGAGTGCTGTTAGAGAAGTAGTCTTTTCGTTGAGATATATCCAGATCTGATGCGATAGTTGTTTGTGTATCCTTGTATACCAAGTACGCTTCTACTTCTTTCTTAGCTCCAAATCAGACGATCATATATGCTAGATTTTGTGCAAAGGCAGCAATCTGAGGATCAGGTATCTGTGCGCGTTCTGGATCGACGCGAGAGACGGTGATATGCTGCATCTCAGTCATTTTATTGAGCGTCTCTTGGATGTTTGGGATAGCAAAAAATTCGCCAGTCATAGTTTTATAGAGATCCAATACTGCTGGTGGAGCATAGACATACAAATTGTCCCCTATATCATCAAAACTATATTGTACTTGTCCACCGCTTGCAAACGCAGATAGAAATTCTTGTGTGCTAAAATTATCATCTGCTTGGACAAACAACAAACTTGTATTTGTGTCATTATCCTGCGCGAGTATGCTTTGTTTGAGGCCACGTACCTGTTGAGGCAAATTGCTCGTGGATACATAGTTGGTGATCATAACTTGATCAATACTTGCTGGCACATGACTCCAGAGAGGATCTTGCTTGGTATTTTGTTGCAGATATATGAGTATGCCGATACCAGCAGCAAGCAATACACCAATAACTGCAATCGCTATTTTGTTACGCATGTGTTTGTTGATCTATAAAATTTGTATATGCTTGGACGATAATAGCCAATATCTGATCAGGTGTTTTATCTCCTGTATCTACCACCAAGTCGTAATGTTTGGGATCAAAGTAATGGATATCATACAGTCTGAGATATCTCTCTTCATCTTCGATATTTCTAGCATGGACCATAGCCATTGCATCTTCCAAACTTTCAAATTTTTCCAATCATCTTGTTGCTCCTTGCGTATCACGCATGATCCTGGTAGCCGCCATTTCTTCAGTAATATCCAAAAAAATCTTAAATGCACCTGGCTGACAATAAAATCACAGTCTACTCTCGAGCAATATATCGCTATTGGTATCTAAGCTTCTCTGATAGTCTTCATATTGCTTGTCAAACTTCTCTGCATTGCCAGGCAAGTCGCCGAGCCTATTAAATTCATAGATACTAATGCCCATTTCGTCTGCTATTTTTCTTTTCATATCACCGATAGATATGCGTTCGTATCAGAGTTTCTCTACCAACATTTTGGCTATAGTACTTTTCCCACTCCCAGCCTTTCAGCCTATTGTTATCAACATAAGACACATATAATGCTAAATCATAGCTAGAAGCTACACAATAGCGCCCTTTTTGCAACCAAAACGAGCTTTACAAACCTTCAAAGTAATTTTGTTCATCAAAATTTGACAAAAGAGGATGCCGTCTCTATAATTAATGAAACCTCTTTTACTTAGGTATATCACAAAAATGAAAAAATTTATTGCTTCTACTATCGTTGTTTTACTTCTTGCGCAGTCGTTTACGCCTGCAACATATGCTATGTCGGCGACAAAAGAAACTTCTGAAGCGGCATCAACTACAAGCGAAACAGTAAATACTCCAAAACTATCAAGCGGCAAGAGAGTCAACAGAGCAGCTGATGACGCAGCCGGTATCGATAATGCCAAAATAGAAAAGATGAATCAATCTGCGGCCACTTCAACAGAGTATGGATATGGTGACAGTGCGACAACAGCAACCCCAACAGCAACCACAAAACCTAAAGCAGCATCTACGTTTGTAGATAGATACAAAACTATTGATCTCTGATCACTCAAAACATTTGAAGTTCTCCAGACAGCTATTGTCGGTTATGCTTCACAAATAGGAGGCAACGATATTTTCGGAGATGAAAAACAATATGCCGAGCTTGTAAATCAATTTCTCAACAAATACGCTCCAAACTTTGGCTTTAAGGTCGGAGACGCAGTTCCAGAAGAATACAAAGGTGATGAAAATACCTATTATCAAAACTTGACAGACAGGTGGAGTAAAAAAAATCCAAAAGAATACGACGAAGTCTATCTCTATGCCAAAAATCGACAATCTTCTTCTACAAATGTTGCCAGAGAAGCAAAAGAAGCCGCAACACCAGTTGCAGCCACGGCTACAGCAACTACAGCATGTACACTAAGTAAAGAAAACGAAAAGGAAATATTTGGATACAAGATAGAATATGAATCTCTTATCAAAGAAGGTAAGTTAACTGAAGCATCAGAAGTCTTCAAGAAAATTGAATCTATTGCTTCCAAGTGTAGTGGTACCAATAGTTCTGTTGTACAATTTGCACAAGATTGTTCTATTGCTTATACCAGATATATGGCTGAGTACAACAATCTTATTGCCAAAAACGCACCTATGGCAGAGATTACAAAGATCAAACAGCTCATATCTGATGCAGAAAAAGGTACAAATTGTGTAGCTACGCTCAAGACAGAACAAACATTAGAAAAGCACAAATCACTTGTACAGAAAGTAAAAGAAGCACTCGATTTTGGTAGTACAAATACAGACAGTGTTATCCCACAAAATGTCGTACCAAGTTATTGTGAAGCAAATGTAGTCAATGGATTGTACGAACAATTGGATGCAAATAGTTACGATAAAATAACAGACATCAAATCAAAAATCGGAACCATTTTAGAAAATCAAGACATAAAACTCAATCAAAACAAAAAATCAATCTTACAATTCGCGCTCAATACAGCCACAACTGTATCAACAACCAAACTATTGGAAGAAAATATAGAGAAAAAAGAATCCTTGGCTATGGATAACTTTGCTCGTAATCTCGCATTGCTTGCTGATGCTCTCGTTACAGGAAGATGAGTGACGACAGTGTTGAAATTCTTGGAAGACAATTTTGATAATGTAGGAGCTATCCTAGAATCATTAAATAACATAGACTGATTTGATTCGTTTGAAAGTGTATTGCGTAAGGGAGGCGATGCATACGAACGAAATGGTCAAACATTTGTACAAAAAAAGGATGCAATAGATCAAGATGATCTTACCTTTGCTTTCCCATCAAGTAAAAATGCAACAACAAATGATGCGGTAGTAACACTAAGATCTGTACAGACCAAGACATACGACCAAGAATCAGATCGTGGTTACTATGACACCAAGATATCATTAGATAAGTATGATCTCACAACTGCAGCAGGTTTTGCTCAGGCAGCAAGAGACAATGGAACTTTCTGGACTATGGGTGTGCCAGCAGTGACACTGAGTAAGGATCTATACAATGCTCTCAACCCAAACGGTACTTGGTACAATGAAGTAGATGGAGAAAAATATGAATACGTAAACTTCTATATTGGTATGCTAGGCGACGAAACAAGAGCATATCAGAACTATAATGGGGATGTCTATATGCCAGCAGGTAGCTATGAAACATACTGGAGTAGATATGAGATAGCCAATGATGGTACATTTGTAGAAGTATATATCAATGAAGTACCAGTCAGATTCGCAGCCAAAGTAGAAGTTTCAGATAGAATTATAGCAGCAGCTGAAGCCAATCTAGAATGGGCAAGTACCGAACAATTGGTCTCATCCAAAAGTATATTCCCCAAATCTATAAGCGCTACAGTCTATATTGCTGACTTCTTGTTTGAGCTAAACGTCAAGAGAGAAAAACTATCAGGTTCCGATTGGGAACTATCAGTAAATGCAGAGATCAAAGGTCCATCTATCTGTAAATTCAATATCAGTTGATCAATCAAGTATAAAAATGGTAGCGAGGCAGATATCGAAATAAAGCCTGAAGACTTTGTAAGTGCAAATCTAGAGCTTACATTTAACTCTGATACTATTGCATTCGAAGCTAAAAATCTTGCTGGATTGATAACTGATATACAGGAACTTGATGCCAGAGGTGATAGCAAGGATGGGGATGTTGAAGGACAGTCAGTATCAGTACAAGATTATGTTGACACGATCAATAGTTATATAGATGCTGCATATAGTTTTGCTGGACAAAAACTTGCCGATTTTGTTGCTGATACAGAACAATATGTGGTAGTAGAATATCCTGATGAATCTAGAGAAGCCGTTATTGACCTAGGCATGAAATACGCTTGATTGGTAAATATCGACTATCTTATGGAAGTACTTGGACCATTACTCTGAGGTGGAGAAAGTCCAAAAGAAGATAATCCAACACCGGTTTACGATTATAGTAAATTCTATGGTAATGTATGGAATGATGGATCATCAGTATATGCAAACTATAGCTACACAAATCAGGATGCTACAAGCACTTATGCTGTAAGTCCAGACCAAGTATCTATGTATATATTTACCAAAGGAGAAGGATGTGAGTCTTTATACTGTGTACAATCCCAAACATATCCAGCATACGATGGATCCACCTATATATTTGACTACACATCTGTAGCTAGTGATCCTACGGTAGTAGCTGCCTATGTATATGCATCATATACAGAACCAAAAACAGGAAAAACATTTGAAGAAAAATATTACATCATATGATCATATGATGTAATA
>CAYRCS010000031.1:0-10442 GCA_964422855.1 uncultured Candidatus Peribacteria bacterium | reverse complement strand
TTTTTAACAAAATAGTGAGGGGAAATGTATTTTGGAGGAGTCCTCTCCTCCTCTATATCTCAAAAAACAAGCAAACCTTGTGATACAAGAGTTTTTCTGTATCATATAAACAGTATTTAATCATGAAATATATCTATGAAACTCGACATACTCGCTATTGGCGTTCATCCAGACGATATTGAACTCGGATGTAGCGGAACCTTGCTCAAACATATGGCATTATGACATACCGTAGGCCTTTGTGATCTTACACAAGGAGAACTAGGCACGAGATGATCAGCAGAAACGCGCCTGGCAGAAGCTACTAAGGCCAAAGATATCCTTGGTATTTCTGTAAGAGAAAACCTCAATATGGCTGACGGTTATTTTCAGCACAACGAAGAAAACATCAACAAGCTTGTACGTATCATCAGAAAATATCAACCAGAGATAGTATTGGCAAATGCACCACAAGATCGTCATCCTGATCATGGGAGAGCTGCGAAACTTATCGCAGATGCCTGTTTCTATGCGTGACTTATTAAGATAGACACACAACAAGAAGCACGACGCCCCAAAGCTGTCTATCATTACATCCAAGATCAAAACCTTACCGCAGACTTTGTGGTAGATATCACTCCTTATATGGATCAAAAAATACAAGCAGTCTTAGCATACCAATCACAGTTCTACAACGCAGAATCCGACGAACCAGAAACCCCAATTTCATCCAAAGAATTTCTCGAATCTGTAAAAGCCAAAAATATATTATATGGCAGACCTATCGGCGCTCATTATGGCGAATGATTTATAGCCAACAGAACTTTAGGAGTAGACAACATCTTTGATCTCATCTAATCACCTATGAATATCGGAATAGTCTGCTACCCTACTTTCTGAGGGAGTGGTATAGTAGCAACAGAATTGGGTCAAGCACTCGCTGCTAAGTGACACCAAGTACATTTTATAGCATACAACCAACCTGTGAGACTCGATGTCTTAGCGGAAAATATATTTTACCATGAAGTAAATGTATCCCACTATCCTCTATTTGCACATCCACCATACCAATCCACACTCACCAGCAAAATAGTGGATGTTGCTCAGCATGAAAAATTAGATATACTGCATGTACATTATGCAATCCCTCACGCATCTGCCGCATACATGGCACAGCAAATTCTGAAGACCAAAGGCATAGAATTACCATTTATTACAACACTCCATGGCACAGACATTACCTTAGTGGGTAAAGATGAATCGTTCGAACCTATCATATCGTTTTCTATCAATCAATCTACTGCCATAACAGCCGTATCCGAGAGCCTCAAACAAGACACATACAAATATTTTGATACCACCAGAGACATACACGTCATCCCAAATTTTGTCAATCTCGATGAGTACAATGTTCCTGAATGCGCAGAGATCAAACAAAAATACGCACCCAACGGAGAGCGTATCTTAGTACATACATCCAATTTTAGAGAAGTAAAAAGGATCGACGATATCATCAAGATATTTGCCATAGTACAGAAAAAAATACCAGCAAAACTCATACTCGTAGGAGAAGGACCAGAACACAGCACCTTAGAAAAAATGGCAAAAGATATGGATCTAGTAGAACACATACACTTCCTATGAAGCATCACAAATCCTGAGAAACTTCTCAAAGCCTGTGATTTATTTCTCCTTCCCTCAGAAAACGAAAGCTTTGGTCTTGCTGCTTTGGAAGCTATGGCTGCACAAGTACCAGTAGTAAGTTCCAATACAGGAGGTATCCCCGAAGTAAATCTACAATGATTTTCATGATTCCTTAGTGACGTATGAGATGTTGACGATATGGCAAAAAACGCACTCACTATATTGCAAGACGATGCTACGCTAGCAAAGTTCAAAGCACAAGCATATCAACAAGCACAGAAATTTTCTATAGAAAAAATTATCCCACTCTACGAAGATCTATACAAGGCTACTCTCCTCTCCTCACAAAATTAATCATATATATACAACAACACCTTTCCCAAGGCCACAGAAATTTTTTCTTGATGAGTCAATCCATCAATCACAGACAACTGCCCTATCACAAAACTATCTCTTTCAAATCTATGATCGAGATCAAACAAATTTTTCTTAATCTTAATATAAGGCGCATACGTCTCAGACTCTTCCAGAGCCGCACTTGTGGCTGCATCTACCGTAGTAGACAATGTAGACAGCTCACTAGATATAACAGTTAGAGACTTGGTTATCTTCTTGTGAGATATTTGCTTCTGAACAAATGTTTCTTGCAACATAGCCAATGAACTTTCCAGCCCAGCAATAACTTTTTGTGTATCAGCAAGTACTTCTGTATCCACTTTTTTGATAGCATCTAAGAAAATATCGTACGATCAGAAATATGATGCTAATGAAACAGGACCTGTCTGTATTTTTTCGTAATTCTTTGCACTGACAAATTGATTGAAACTTCTAGGTATCACCACTGGCATAGTCAAACCATGTACTGCAAACAATTCCTTCATCTGCAACCAATAATTAAACTCGGCCGGACCTGGTATATAGAGCACATTTGGCAATATAGTCTCTTGATATAGTGGTCTCAAGAAAACATTTGGACTAAACGATGCAGGCGATTGTTCTAGTTGCTGCATCAAAGCATCGTGCGTAAATCTTATGTCTGTCCCATCAACAATGTAGTTATCTCCTTCTTGGATGATTCTTCCTCTATGACCATCAGTCATATAGAACACATTGATCTCTCTAGGATGTGCTTGTTTTTTCCATCCTAACGCTACCAACGCATCAGTCTGCTGCATGATAGCCGGATAAGATTGTTGTTCCAAAATATCTGCTGACAAAATTGGGACAAATAGTTTTTTCAAATTCGCATCATCTCCATTGATCACGACCAAACCTTTATCACCAAATAACTGATCCAATACATAATGTGTCGCTTGCGCAAGCGTAGAGAAATTGCTATAGGCATAAGCAAAGATATCAAGATATTTTGCATGCAACTCAGTCTTATCCAATCTCTCACGAAGTTGATCAAGCATACTATCCAAAGTCTTCGGAGACAATCTACCCACCGGTCCTCCTACTGCACTCTGCTCCCAGACAAAAGGAGTATTATACACAGATACTGTATTAATCTCGGCAAAATCATGATCCTCTGTCGCCATCCAAAAAACCGACACAAATTTTTTTCACTCACCTTGCTCAGTAGCTTGTTGGGCTACAGCAATACAGTCCAATATCTTCGTCACAAAAAATACAGGTCACAAAAAAGCATGGACCTGTTGTCCTGTTGTGATAGTAAAGACATTCGATTGACGCAAACTTGCTATATTATCCAAGATGGCCTTCTGTGATCATCCGATCGCACTATATTGATCAGCCAAAACATCCACCAAAATATTTCTTTTGTCTTCCGCAAACACCTTTATATCCGCATACGACTGTATTGATGCAAGATCAGGAGCTCGTTGCACAAACTGTTGGATATCTCAAGCACCTGTCATAAATTTTTCCACAAGCTCTGGCACAAATGGAGATCATATATCTGGAAGATTTTGTACAATCATTTCTCGACGCAAACAATAAACATCTTAGACACCTCACTGATTTCTCCAGAGAGCGTAGTACAATCATTTTTCATGAGTAAGTTTTTCATGCTTCCCCTCCTCTATTATCTTTCCTTGTTCCAAGACAAATATAGTATCAGCATGCTTTATAGTACTGAGTCTATGTGCTATCATTATAATAATCATCTCCTTTTGTTCCAACGATATTTCTTGAATAGTTTTGGTGATTTCAGACTCTACCAAAGTATCTAGACTCGATGTTGCTTCATCAAAGATAAGCAGCGAAGGTTTGCGAAGCAATGCTCTCGCTATAGCCAATCTCTGTCTCTGTCCACCAGATAACTTCAATCATCCCTCCCCTATCTTCGTATCCAATCATTCTGCATTATCCAATATCAATTGTTTGATTTGGGCAGAATCCAATACAGCCAACATCTCTTTGTCTGTAGCATCTGGTTTCACAAACAACAAATTATCTCTGATAGTTCCAGCAAACAATTGTGATTCTTGTGATACATATCCTACTGATTGTTTGAGTGCTTCAGGATTATAATCCGTAAGATGTTTACCATTGACAGATATTGTACCTTTTGTTGGATGATACAAACCAAGCAACAACTTAATAATGGTGGATTTACCAGATCCAGATGGTCATACAAACGCTATCGTTTGCCCCTGTTCCGCAGACCATGAAATATGCTGCAAGACTTCTTTGTTTTCATTATATCCAAAAGACACATCATCAAAGTGCACAGTATCAATCGACTGCAAACGAGATTTACCATATTTTACTATATCATCATCTCCAAGCGCCAACAATTCTTTGACCAATTGATCACTGGCTTTTGCCTCCTGATAGTTTTGCATCACTGTACCAAATTGATACAAAGGCGAGAAGATAAAGAACGAATAGAAATACAATGAGAAAAATTGTCCCAAAGAGATATCCTGCTTCCAAACCAACCAGAACATAGTCCCCAAAAGACATACACGCACAAAGTTAATAAGCGTCCCTTGAAAAAATTCCAAGATTCTAATCAACTTTATTTTCTTGATCTCCAATCACAGCAACTGCACATTGGTATCTTCAAGTCTATCCAATTCTTGTTGTTCCAATCACAGTGATTTGACCAAAGCGATATTGCGCAATGTCTCAGTCGTTTCACCACTCAGATCAGCGCTTTCTCTCACAATATTTGCTTGAGCTGCTTTAATCTTTTTGGACATAAGGATCATCACTGTTCACATGATGGGCAATAATAATGTATACATCACCGCAATCAATCGATGCACAGTACTAGCATACACTATCACAAATACCAAACCCACCGCTGATGTGAAAAATATAGTAATCATATTCGCGATAAAGGTCTGGATATTTTGTCTAGCCTTAAGAAGCTTTTCCAATATCTGTCCTGATTGTTGATCTTCAAATATCTTATACGGAAGCGTAAAAAGATGGGACAATGTTTGTTGATACAAAGTCATACCTATCTTTTGTGTAAGCATATTTGAGAGGTAATCTTCTATGTTTTTTGCAATTCTAGACACCATAGCCACTCACATACTGGCCAATAACAATATCCCAACACCATAGATAAACTCATTTCTACCAAAATCAGAGAAATGAGAGATATAAGTATCAATGATAATTCTAAATATCTGCGGATCGAGCAAAGAAAATACCTGATTGATAGTCGCACAGACCAAGGCAAGTGCCAATAGTTTTTTATAAGGTTTGAGGTAATATAGGATAAACTTCATATACGATACCAAGGATCTAAACAAACGAGATCTGCAATTGTAATGTTACGCAACACGTATACAAGAACATGAAAACTATTCTATAGTAACAGCAATTCATTTTTGTTTCATAGAATCGATCAATCCAATAACAGCATCTTCAGAAACTCACAATCCTATATCCAGACATGACACCACTCCTTTCTGTGCAAATGATTGTGCCAGTCACCAGATATATCCAGCAGAAATACCTGTAGGATATGAGATACTTGTCGCTCCATAATACGATGTGTTTTTAAGATCTCTAAATGCATCAAAATCAAATACAGCACGTACCACATATATCTTATCGTGACCACCCAATTCTATATGAAATGAAAATCCAGCATCATCAATAAGTCACTTCTCCATAGCATCGATCATCTCTTCTTTGGTCGCTGCTTTTGGCATCTTAGATTTGACAATATCAAGTAAGCTAAGCTCTCCGACACGCTGTTCATCAGAGAGCAATCCCATCGTATATAAGAGCTTAATATGCTCTACTTCACTTCATCCCACAGCAATTTTCAAGGAACGCAAAGAGTCCTTATAATGATGATACATATTGAGCAATTCTTCTTGTGTAATTTCATAATAATTGAAACACTTATTTCCTACACAATAACCGATAAGCGTAAAGGGCTTATCCAAACGGACTACTCCATCATCTAGAACAAACGCTGGTGTAAGTACCTCATCCAAAGCTACGCTCGGAGACCATGAAAACAATGGCACCATACTATTGAAATTTTCATCCAGATATAAGTTATACGAAACAGGAGTTATAGTATATTTTTTAATAAGATATCCAGTCAATATATCAGTCAATCCAGGTGATATACCAGCATTAACTACAGCCAATAAGCCAGCTTCTACAAAAGCTTCATGAAATTCATCCTGTTGTACACGACCAGCACGCACATCTTCAGGTCATAATATAGATGCAAAATCCATATAGTTACTATGATTGTGCAGACACCATTGCATGATACTCTTGTTAAACATAGGCGTCGCACAGTTTATCATTCGATCCACATGTTCAGCCAATCCAGTCCCATCAGCAAAAAATTTTGGCATATCTCATACGATCACCACATTAGCAGGGATGCTAAGCGCATGAAGCTCATCACTTATAGTATCGCGTCTCACCAAAATAGTATATGTATGTGGATTTCATGTTTTTTTTGCCAATTCCTCCAATACCTGTATCAACACATACCCTACAGCTCAAAATCATGCGAATACAATATGCATTCCTATCATACAATAGTAAAAAATCTCAAATCCAAGGTATAGTTACCCATCACAAATACAACTATTTTTGGTTTATTTTAGCAGACAAATACATATGTATACAGGATAGTAATTTACTTTTGCGTATCATATGGCAGACACTCAAGCAACAAGCACTAATTTAGTGCAGATCATATCAAACAAAACAGGCATACAAAAGCCTATCGTGCAAACTATTATCCAATTATTGGATGAATGAAACACCGTCCCCTTTATAGCCAGATATCGTAAAGAGCTGACCGAAGGTGCGACTGATGAACAATTACGTGATTTTCATGATATATATACCTACACCAGAAACCTAGAACAACGCAAACTAGACGTTATCCGTCTTATTGATGAAAAAGGCTTACTGACAGACGAATTGCGTACACAAATCATGACAGCAGAGACACTGCAAAGAGTAGAAGATCTCTATAGACCGTACAAAGAGAAAAAAATGTCCAAAGCAAGTATCGCCAAAGCAAAAGGACTCTCTCCTCTTGCTGATATACTCCGCCAATGCTTACTTTCCAAAGAAGATTTTGATACACAAGCAGACAATTTCATCAACGATACTGGTGATACAAAAACATCAGTCAAAACAAGAGCAGAAGCAATACAATGAGCCAAGGATATAATCGCCGAAGAAGTTTCTGACCATGCAGAACTCAGAGATGATATCAGACAACACGAAAATAGTCGCGTCACACTCAACACCAAACCTACCAAGACATTTGACGCCAACGGCGTATACAAAATATATGCCAACTACAGCAAAAAATTAGCTGAAATGCCATCTTACGCATACCTTGCAGTAGCAAGAGCTGAAGATGAGAAACAATTATCACTATCATTACAGCGATCAGAGGCAAACATCACAATACTTGCACACAAATACTTCGTGCCAAAACAACACAACACAACAATAGAATATCTCACACAAGCTATCCAAGATGGCTTAGATAGACTTCTGATGCCATCGTTGGAAAGAGAAATTAGATCAGAAAAAAAACGCCGATCAGATGAAGCTGCTATCAAAATTTTTGGCGAAAACATAAAGCAACTACTCCTGACTCCTCCAGTCAGAGGAAAGAAAGTTCTTGGTTTTGATCCAGCATTTCGTACAGGATGTAAATTAGCAATTGTCGATGAGACAGGGAAATTTTTGTACAAAAATGTCATCTATCCTACCGCTCCACAAAATAAAACAGCAGAAGCTGAGCAGACCATATTGCAACTCATCAAAGAGTATGGTATCAATCTCATAGTTATCGGAAACGGTACAGCTTCTCGTGAGTCTTCTGTATTTGTCAGAGATCTGATCAAAAAAAATAAGCTCGATATCCAATATATGGTCGTCTCAGAAGCAGGAGCATCAGTTTACTCTGCTTCCAAACTTGCACAAGAAGAATACCCAGACTTGGATGTGACTATCAGAGGCGCTATCAGCATCGCACATAGAGTACAAGATCCTTTGGCAGAACTCACAAAGATAGATCCTAAGTCTATCGGTGTCTGACAATACCAACACGATGTAGATCAAAAATTACTAGGTGAAAAGCTCGATGAAAGAGTTGAAGACGTAGTAAATGGCGTATGAGTTGATGTCAATACAGCCAGTTATACACTCCTTCAATACATCGCATGATTATCAGAAACGGTTGCTAAAAATATTGTTCAGTATAGAGATGAAAATGGACCATTCACAAGTAAGACGCAACTCAAAAAAGTCAAAGGACTCGGCCCAAAAGCTTACGAACAAGCAGTATGATTTTTGAGAATCATTGGCGGTAAAGAAGCATTAGACGCTACAGGCATCCATCCAGAAATATATGACAAAGTCTATGCTCTCATCGAGTGAGAATTTCAAATTGCCAAAAAGAAAGTAAGCCTCCCACTTACTATATCTCATCCATCCATCGCACAACGATCAGAAAAATATGATATAGGGCAGGAGACATTGGCCGATGTTATCAAGGAATTACAGCGTCCAGGACAAGATCCTAGAGATGATCTCGCTCCTCCATCGTTTGCTGCGGAGATTATGGAGATCAAAGATCTCCAGATAGGTATGACATTAGAAGGTATCGTTAGAAATATAACAGATTTCTGAGCATTTGTAGATATAGGATTACACAACGACGGACTCGTACACAAATCACAAATGGCAGATCGTTTTGTCTCGCATCCTATCGATGTTGTATCTCTCTGACAGCAAGTCAAAGTCAAGGTACTAGAGATAGACCTCGAAAGAGAAAAAGTTTCGCTCAGTATGAAAACAGGTACAGCACAAGCACCAACTCAGAGACCAAAACAAACAGTTAGCAAAAGCGAGGACGACAAACCAGCCGAATCTAGTCTCAAGAGCAACATCAATCGAAGTTAATCCATTACAAAAGAAAAATACATATAGAAAAAAGTAGAGCCGGAGCTCTACTTTTCGCATAAGGGTATGAGTATGAAACTAATGTAACGATATCATCGTATGACTAGATTTTGCTCACGTTTGTAGCTTCTGGGCCCTTTCTGCCTTCGCCCATTTCGAATTCAACTTTGTCTCCTTCCATCAAAGTATCACCTTCAACTTTAGATCCATGAACAAAAACGTCCTTAGAACCATCATCTGGAGTAATGAATCCGAAGTTCTTGACTGCGTCGAAGAACTTAACAACACCGGTTAACATGTAAGTATAGTATAATAATAAATAGTGCCTAAGCACAACACTAGTATAGACAATTCCTGTCCATATGAAAGAGAAAATGCATATAAGTAATTTTGGCTTATCTTAGAGCATAAATAAACAATAATGCACAGCATCTATTAATACAATATCACCTTTCTATTGGTAAATGCCTTCAATCCATCTGGTCCATTTTCCTTGCCATAACCAGATTTTCTTACTCCTCCAAAAGGAAGTGATGCCTTCGATCCTGGAGCTTGATTGATAAATATCATGCCCCCATCAAGTTGCATAGCTACTTGCTTACACTGCTCTACATCTTCACCATAGACAGCCGCCGATAGGCCAAAATCACTAGCATTTGCCAAAGCAATTGATTCTTCTACACTACTAGCCTTGATAATAGATGCAACAGGACCAAAGACCTCTTCACGCCAGCTTGTCATATCAGACTTCATATCAGCCAACAAGGTAGGAGCATATAAATTGCACTCTGCATCTACAATAGTTCCTCAAGTCACAAGACGTGCTCATTGCGCGATACTTTCTTGGACTTGTTTGTCTATATCCTGGACAAGTTTTTTAGAAGACATAGGAGGCACCTGAGTAGCAGGATCCATTGGATCTCAGACTTTTTGACTTGCCATATATGCTCCAAACTTTTCTACAAAAATATCATAATGCTTATCAAGTACTATAAATCTTTTGGACGAATTACAACGTTGTCCACCATTGGACAAGCGACAAGCAGCTGCTTGTGCAACAATAGCATCAGTATCTGTATGGTCCAGTACAACAAAAGCATCATTGCCACCCAATTCTAATACAGAACGTTTGAGATACTTACCAGCCAAAGCACCTATAGACGATCACGCATCTTCACTACCTGTGATGTTAACTCACTGCACAGCAGGGTGAGAAATAATCTGTTCAGACTGCGAAGCACTGATATACAAAGCAGTAAATACTCCTGTAGGAAATCCAGCATCCACAAAAAGTTGGTGGATAGCTTCCAAACACATCGGTACATTGGAAGCGTGCTTATATAACTGCGTATTGCCAGCCAATATATTTGGTACTGCAGCACGCAAGAGCTGATTAAACGGAAAATTCCATGGAGCGATACCATAGAGCACAC
>CAYRCS010000030.1:4875-10632 GCA_964422855.1 uncultured Candidatus Peribacteria bacterium | reverse complement strand
CGCATGTGTTGTTTGCAAATGGTAAAATAATATTTCCAGTACCAAATCATACAAACAAAGATATATCCATAGGCATAGAACACAAATTATACAAACTCCTAGATATTGATAAAAAAACTTTTCACGACCTATAAAAATCATAGAACTTTCCATACATCTGAATCATATCCGGATGCTTTTATAGCTCTCTAGTTATACCAAAAAAAAAACCATTTGATCAAAACGCCTATTATCATGTCGATAATAGATCATTGCCTACGAAATAACAAATTTCTCTTCTGCTAGGAGATCAACAATAATACAGTCATTCTACATATAACAAAAAAGACTCGTTTTGAGTCTTTTTTATGTCATTGCGAGCGTACGCGAAGCAATCTTTCTTTTATCAAATGATTTGATCATATAAATCTATCCAATTCGGATTAGCTTGTTCTATAAGTTTGATTTTATCAGTTCTACTGCCTCATTTTAATTGTTTCTCTCTCATTATTGCACTCTGTATATCTGGATATTCTTCAAAGTATATTAACTTCTTTACAAAATATCTTTTTGTAAATCAATCAACGTCTCATTGCTTATGCTCTGCTATTCTTTTAAGAAGATTGCTTGTTACTCAAACATATAATACACCATCCCTTTGAGATGCAAGTATATAGATGTAGCATACTTTATGCATCTTAGATTGCAGTATAAAGATTGCTTCGTCGCAAGCTCCTCGCAATGTCCAATTACTTATGTTTCTTCTTAAGTTCATCCCATAGCTTCTCTTCTTCTTTGCTCAGCTTCTTCGGTATATGGAGTTGTGGTACGATGTAGAGTTCTCCCTTGGATGAAAACACTCCTGTAGCTCCAAATCCTCTATTATTGACCTTGACTAGATCGGTGAGCTGCGTTCCTTTTGGTATCTTCACTTCTATAGTACCTTCAGGATGTGGAACTTCTACTGTGCCTCAGAGAACCAGATCAAATATAGTCACAGGAACTTTGACATACAGATCCTTTTCTTTTCTTTCCCATACGTCAGACTTCTTGATGATGATCTTCAAGAAAAGATCTCACTCTGGACCACCATGAAATCCCGCATTTCACCTGCCTGCATATTTCAGATACACGCCATCATTGATCCCAGCAGGCACTTTTATGTCTAGCTCCTCGGTAACCTTCTCCATGCCATCGCCGTGCAGTTCCTTACCGTTCTTTGTATAGATGACTCCAGAGCCGCCACACGTAGGACAGGTATTTTGTATTTGCATGACCCCAAATGGCGTCTGCGCATGCTGCAATACCTTGCCTTGTCCTTTACAAGTGCTACATTGTGTCTGCTCGACATCGTCAGCCATCTTTCGTCTATGATATCTGATACGTTTTTCGGTACCTAGATATGCTTCTTTGAAATCTATGGTAAGCGATTGCTTGATATCATCGCCTTTGCGAACTCTATTTCTTGGACTGCCGCCACCACCTCAGAAGCCGCCAAAGCCACCAAATATATCTCCCAGATCAATATCAAAACCTCATCATCCAAAGCCACCACCTCAGAAGCCACCAGCGCCTGATGAGTAACTATTGAAGTCGCCATTATATCAACTTTGGCGATAGCTATCGTACTGTTGTTTTTTTTGTGCGTCGCCAAGAGTCTGGTATGCCTCATTTATTTCTTGAAACTTTTCCTTATTTCCACCTTTTTTGTCAGGATGGTGTTGCACAGCCAATTTTTTAAATGCTTTTTTTATCTCATCAGCACTTGCTGATTCATCAACACCCAGGAGTTTATAATAATCTTTTTGCGCAGCCATTATATTTTGTAACTACAATACTAAATAGCACTCGGGACTTTGTAGTGATATTTTACACAAAAACAATATGAGATGCAAAGTTTTTCAATAGTTTTTCACGACACTATGCCTGTCCAGACTGTCATCTGTCGTCATTGATTTGATTTTTACCTATTGAGAACTGAGATTTTGGAGCCAACAAAGCTTCGATGTAGACATGTGTCATTGTGAGAAACTTTGTTTTTTGAGCCAGATATGTCACGATCCGCTAACCAAATCGTATTACATACTACTACTTTTACCACACACATATGTATCATGAAAAAAATTCTCGGCCTACTTACTCTATTTTGATTATCTATATGGTCATATACATACGCCGCACAAAACATTACTCTGAATTGTGCAGGTGGATGAACAGTCACAGTATCCAATGTCCCAGATAGCATGAGCTACACAGATCTTAATGCATCGTACTGGTGTCCAAGGTGAGGTGGTACATGGTTAGTTTCTACAGGCGACCAAGAAGAAATTACAAGAATAACAGGCTCTTTTGTGGCTGTCTACACACAAGATGCTATCAACTATCTCTACAACAATGGTCTCACGAAGTTTAGTACAGAGTCATGATTTATGGCTTCCAATTGACTCAGAAGAGATGAAGCGGCTGCATTCTTTGCAAGATTTGCCAGAGACGTATTGGGTATGGCACCAGATACAAGCAAGGCAGAATGTAATGTATTTACAGATATCTCATTGTGACATACAGATCTCCAGTCAGAAATGATAGCTGCATGTCAGCTATGATTGTTCAGATGATCCAATGGCTTATTTATGCCAACAGCATCATTTACCAACGCACAAGCATTGACGGTATTGGTTAGATTGGTCGATGGCACTAAGTCTGAAGTAGGGACGCATCGAGGTATCAACTATTATAACGCAGCCAAAGCAGCTGGTTTGACTGCTAGCTTATCGGCTAACGCAGAAGTCAATCTTGATACACATATCAGTAGAGGAGATGTTGCCAAATTAATTGAAGCTGGGGATGTATACTATAAAAACAAAGTAGAACACTGGGGCGATCCACACGAAAATATCAATGGAGTTACAGAATAATTTGATACACAATATAAAAAGCCATCTCCGAGAGATGGCTTTTTTATTATATTTTTGGTTCGAAATATTGCCATTTGCCCATAGGGAGGTCTCCTAGAGTATAGTCGCCTATTCTATCGCGTCTGAGATACATCACATCATTTCCTAGTGCTTGGAGCATTCTTTTGACCTGATGAAACTTGCCTTCGTGGAGGATGAGTTTCAGTTCCTTGTCTCCTATTTTGGTCGCTTTTGCTGGGAGCGTTCTGTAGCCATCATCCAATTCAATTCCCCATTCGAGCTGTTTGATTTGTGGATCGGTAACTATATTTTTACACTTCACATAATATTCCTTTTCTCGATGATGTTTGGGAGACTTAATACGATGCACAAACTGCCCGTCATTACTGGCGATGATAAGTCATTCTGTATCCTGATCGAGTCTGCCTGCCACATGGAGCATACTCACGTATGGACAATCTTGCAAGAGCGTTCTATAGCTTTGGTATGAGGCTTCATCCACATCACTACTGGTGATGCCAGCAGGTTTGTGCAGCAATACATATACAAACTCTTTGACCACAATATCTTGTCCAGCTCGTGTGATGACATCGCCATATTCTACTTGATCTTCAGGCTTGATGGCTTCGACGCCATTGACCAAAATCATTTCATTTTTGAAAAAAGCATTCATCTCTCTTCTGGAGACAATGCCCAAATTTGCGAGGTATTTATCCAATCTCAACATAGAGTATTGTTTTTCATTGTAATAAAACTGCTGCTGAGTATACCTTTCCGCATAACAAAAACAAATCACAAACACAAAACGGAAATTTATGAAACAAATTTTGACTATCGCGTTCCTGGTATGCTGTATGTATACCAACGCACAAAGCACTACCATTACCCGCAAGGGCATTACTATCGAACTATCCCGAGACACCATCTGGATAGTAGATAACACAGACAATCTCATAGTTGATTTTGACTACCTTCGTTCTACGGATAGACCCCGCAAACATGGGCTATACCCAGGACAAAAAGCTCTCATCGTGCCAGCCAAGTCAGGCACAAAGATACTGCTTGTTCGCTTTGATAACGAGCGATATAGATTCAAGCTCTGGATGCGTGGTTCGGGGGCAGAAGAAGACTTTCTAGATGTTATTACCTTTCGATCAAAGTCGTGCGACTGCGGTAGAGATTGACTTTTATGGCAAAATATCTAGAATAATCGCTTACAAACAAAAACTAAAAACCGGCCCGGAGGGTACAAAATTATGAAAAAAATAATTCTACTCATGGCGTTTGTCGCTAGCCTGTCTGCAGCTTATGCAGGCGATTCGATTGTTGTTGTAAATGAAGGTGAGTGGACACAAGTCTACGATATTGCTCGTATCAGCGTGCAAGATAATCAGATATTCATTTCCAACCAAACCGATGCAGAACTTGAGGTAGGCATTAATGATATTGCCCCACGATTGCGTGTGCGTAAGGGATTATTTATTCCTCCCAAAAGTACACAAACAGCACACATTCGTGATTCTAAAAAACTTATTCTTCGTTTTGTAACGAACGAAGGGAAGATTATTAGAGTAACAATATCCATCGTAATGAGTGTAGCAACCGAATTTGGTTGCTACTTTTTTTGATATTGTTTTCCTCACATATCCGAGTATACTCTAACTTCAACAAAAACCAAACTATATGCGTTACACAACACTCGCTCTTTGTTTATTTCTATTTGGAAATAGCTGGGCACAAAAAAACAAATACACTATTCATGAAAATGGTCTGATGCTCGTAGATCACAATATCGGTCTATGGTATCACAAGGATGGTGTTACTATCTACAATTATGACAGTAGCTCAATAGAGCTCATGGTACGAGATTGTAAGAGAAGTTATCCTATATCATTTAGTTGTTTGCCTGCATCGGAACACAAACGATTGTATTCCAATCAAGGCAAAACACTCTATGTTCGCATCACGCGCAATATGGGATCCGGGAAATCGCTCAACATCTTCATGAAATTTAAGCGGCCACCACGAAAACATCGTGTGGTCTTTTTTTATGACATTTTTTTGTCTATCTCAGCTTCTTTGTCAGCCATATACTGTTTGAGCGCAGCCCTTTTGAAGAAGTAGACATAGAGTCCACCGCAGAGCATGAGACCAAGTACGATATAGCGAATATACTGCAAAACTATTTCATAGTACTGTACAAACACTACTCACAAGATTACCATAGTGCTGGTCCAAAATACCGAAGCAATGATATTTGATAGCATAAATGTCTTTTGGGACATGCGCATACTTCCAGCCAAGAAAGGTACAAAAGCTCTCGCCATACCATGGAATTTACTTCCCATGATCGCCCAAAAGCCTCGACGATGGATTCATTTCTTGAGATAAGAAACTTCAGTCGTCCCTATACCAAACCAGGTACCGTATTTGTGCAAAAATCTTTCACCAAAATGTCGCCCCAATACATACGAAAATATATCGCCAGCGATAGATCCCAACACCGCTATGATGATGATCGAGACCAGATACTGCTTACCAAAGAACCCACCGACCAACATCAATATATTTTGTCCAGGGATCATAGTTCCAGCAATAGGTACTGCTTCTACTCACGCAGACAAGAATGCAATTAAGTAATTTCGATATCACAAAGTATTAATAATTCACTCCATCCATTGGATAAAGAAGGCTATCCATTCTGGCTTAAATATACTGGTATAGAGGAGGAAAAGAACAAAACAGAAAAATAATATATTGAGAGCTATGATACAGTAATGGATGATTTGTTTGAGTATTTTTATCATTTTTTGCCTTTTGCTAAAGAGAAACTGCACGATACGTTTTTGTCGATTAATAACAA
>CAYRCS010000030.1:1690-4775 GCA_964422855.1 uncultured Candidatus Peribacteria bacterium | reverse complement strand
CATGGATATGCTGACATAAAAATACTATGATCCATCATATATAAAATCCAGTTCCATATGCAAATAGATTGACAAAAGATAGATAAAAAGTATATTGCATAGACTATTTGTATAAAAAATTGAATACACATGAACATACTTTGAAAAGCAGAGGCTATCACTACTGCCATAGATAGCAAAGTGCAGACAGCCGCATTGTGCAAAGATATCATAAACGCTCTCGTGCATCCCACAAAAGAGCTCACAGGGAAACTTATACAACTCAAAGAGCTCTATCCTGACAAATATAAAGCAGTCGAACCTATGCTCAAGGATTTTTTGTGATGAAATCAGGAAAATATAAATGTTATAGGACAGTACTTGATCAACAGCGTACTCCATATAGGTACGGACGTAGATCATTTTGAAAATATAGTATCAGCATCAGACAGTTTGCAATTAGTGCAGACAAAAGCAGCAATTACTCATCTGGGTAATAGGATATTTGATCTTGCAAGGCATGATTTTGTCTCTGATCAAGAGTTTGTTTATGCGATAGCTCATGCGATCAATAAGAAAGAATCGTCGGCAGATGCTTACAAAAAAATTAAGCCCCACACAAGTGAGGACATAGAATTTACCTACAAAGGTAGTCTTGTTCGTCTCAAGATATCAAACATTATGCAGCAGATAGGAAAGCAAAAATCAGGAAATTTAGGCAAACACAAAGAATGATATCTGGCTTTTTTGGAAGCACTTACATCGTATGGATATGAACCTATAGTCATAGAAAACAAACAACAAGATATACCAGAAAATAAATTTGCTGCCGACATAGCTGCTACACTGCTACCCATCGAGCAGAGTAGATTGCCATTGACGATCAAAAACGACAAGTCAAAATTATACGCCTTTCTTGGCGAATTGAGGACCGCGCTATCAGAAAAAATTACATCTCAGCATTTTGTGAACATCAAACCAACAAATCCAGATGTTGCACAGCTAGAGCTCAGCATTATAGTAGACAACGTTATCATCAAAAATACGGTATTCAATATATACAATTCCTTGAGTAAACTATTTTTTGGTAAAGTAGGAAACTTTGCTCCAGTACATCAGATACTTGTTGATCTCAATAAAATGGACCCAGAGGAATTTCGAGAAACATACCCACTTATGCAGGAAATAGAACAAGATAAAACAGGTACAACTACAAGCCCCGAAAAAAATATAGCTACAACACAACAAGAATTTATCGGCACATTAGAACTCCAACAGGCATATATTGCTATAGTAGAAAAACATAACGGTCGTCAAAATTTAAACCAATTTTTTGAACATTACAATCTCAAAGAAGATGCATTCGCCATCAATAAACTACAGAACTATAAAATTATACTACGACAATTTATTACAGAGTTACAAAAATTTACAAAAAACCAAGCATTGATATCTGATGCAAGAGCAGCTATAAAAGTTATAACAGACAAAGAACTCCGCGCTGCACATAACTACATCAAAGAATATAAACACGCAGGCCCTATGCAGATTATTATTGATATAGTCAAGAAATATAATGATAGAAAATAATGAGATCATATCATCCGAAAAGTTATGTGGAGAAATTTACGAATTGTGTAAACATATTTCTGTACAACAAAAAATTGTTATGGATATTTTGAATGCCGAATTTCCTCTATTTTATATTGAAAATAAAGAGCAGTTAAGAAGAAACAATAAAGCACTTTCTCGTTCGGCACAAGATATAAAAGAAGAACGATCGGTACATGATAAGCCATCAGCACCCACCGATATCTCTCTAGTTAAAAACCAGCACAACGATCCATTAGTGATGGCTTTACAAGATCAAAAAATTATTGATGGACTGAGTTATTATCTCAAGTCATTTACGCAGAGTATAGATGAACTCCAAGATTTGGTACAAGATTGCATACTAAAGTCATATGAAAATCGTCACGATCGAAATCCTTCCAAGTGAACGCCCAAAACATGGATATATAAAGTGGCTTATAACACAGCCATAGATTATTCTAGAGCACACAAGATACCACTATCTAGCGTAAACTCAAATACTTCTGATGAGACGCAAGATGAGCGGATAGACAGAAAATCTGAAGCATATGTAGATGGAATAGACGATGTGCTTGTAGACGTAGAGAGGAGAAAAATCTTTTTTAAGCGCATCAATATCCTTTTGAATACGGTTTTGGCTTCAGATGAAAAACAATTGTTATTGTCATTAGCAAAGTGAATGAAGTACGAAGAATTGGCCGAAAAGCGAGATCTCCCTCTGGGCACCATCAAAGGAGCAATATTTAGAGCCAGAGAAAAAATGAGGCCGCATCTGGACAAACTCAAGGCAGATCTTATGAGCTAGGTCTTGCAAGCCCAATACAAATCCCTACATCAACTATACTATTTACGATGATAATGAAATCGCATGGAAGAAGAATGTTTTGATCCCAAACAACATTCCTTTGCTGCACATGTAAGATATGATGGACTGAAGCTGGCTATACATGCTGGTCCAGATATAGATAACATCCCATCAAACAGCACCAAAAATATCAAGTGATATGCAGCATACAAAATTGTGGATACCATCTATTATCCTAGACAGGTAAGGTTTTTTAATACACTGAGTCAACCGACCTTGGTAGATTGATTTATCCAGGAAGTAAAAGCTCGATCTCCAAACCAAGCAGAAAAAGAGATATATGGATATATTTCAAGATTGCTGACCTATGGACACAAGATAGGTAGAGCTATGTATAAAAAGATTGCTACATCGGTAGCGACTGATAATCTATCGCCAGATGATTTGTGTGTCTTAATGGAAAGAGAAATACAGCAGGAGAAAGAAGAGAGAACATTTATCGCCAAGCATTTTGCTACATATGAAAAAGAACTGGATCGTAGCTTCCCAAAAATGGCAGCATACTTTGAGCAGGATTATACAGCAGAATCAAACTACACTAGGATAGAAAAAGAAGATATTCAAACCGAGTTACTGTTTTTTGGCATAGAAAATTACATCAAAAATATAGCATGGAGAGATCCATGATTATTTATGCATCACAATTAG
>CAYRCS010000030.1:0-1590 GCA_964422855.1 uncultured Candidatus Peribacteria bacterium | reverse complement strand
TCTATCAAGAAACCGATAAATCTCTCATGTGTACTCAGTGGTGCACGGTGGATACAGATCGGAGTTTTGTCTGTACCATCCTTATCTTTATACGTGAGATTGAATTTTTCTGGTACTGCGAAATCCAATTGGTTTGTTGCAAGTGTAAATTCTCTTCCGATCACTGACCAGATCTGGACATCGATTTTTGGCCCGTAGAAAGCTGCTTCGTCTTCTGCTTCAAAGAATGGTACACCAGATTTTTCCAATACCTTTCTTACTTGATCTTCTGTCTTGATCCACAACGCTGCATTGTCTACATATTTTTTACCCAATCATTCTTTGCTGTGCTTGCTGAGTCTCATCTGATATTTGTCGATCCCGAAAAGTTTGAAGTAATACAAGTACATCTCGATCACCTTGATAAATTCTTCTTCAAACTGATCTTCCGTACAGTAGATGTGTGCATCATTCATACACAATGATCTTACTCTCATAAGCCCAAACAATGAGCCACTATCTTCGTATCTGTAGCAGTGTCCATATTCAGCAAATCTGACAGGCAAGTCTCTATAGCTCTTTGGTAATGCTCCGTACATCTTGTGATGATGTGGACAGTTCATGGCCTTGAGATAGTACTTCTCACCATCCATATCCATAGGTGGGAACATACTCTCCGCATAGTATGGCAAGTGCCCTGATCTGAGATACAGTTTATCTTTGGCTATATGTGGAGAGCGAACTCTTTGATATCCATATTCATATTCTTTTTCTTTTGCCAATCTTTCCAATTCTTCGACCATCACCGCACCATTTGGCAACCAGAGTGGTAATCCAGGACCTACTTCATCATCAAAAGTAAAGAGTTCCAATTTTTGCCCCAATACTCTATGATCTCTCTTCTTCGCTTCTTCCATCATGGCGATGTGTTCCTTGAGAGCATCCTTAGTCTCAAATGCCAATCCATATATTCTTGTCATCATAGGATTGGTATCTTTGGCTTGTCGATATGCTCCAGCTATCTTTTCCAATGCAAATGATCCATCAGAAATATCCTTTGTATTCTCTACATGTCCACCTTCACAGAGATCTATAAAGGTAACAAATTGTCATTCTTGCGCAACAAGTTTAGAAATATTTTTATAGTATTCGACATACTCAGGCTTGCATGTTTTTTCCAATCTTGGCAACATTTGTGCATCCACATAATTATACCAAAAAGTATAGACCGCATTCTTATCTTGTGCAAAAAATTTATCCAACAATTCTACTTTGAACTGCTGATCCATAGCCTTTACTATTCTCTTAGCGTCCTTGAGATCTTTGGCTGTATATGATGCAAATCATTGTCATTCTTTGGCAACACCTTCCATAATTTTTTGCAAAGGCTTCATCTGTTCTTCACCAAATTCCACACCTTCGGACAAGAGCATATCATAATAAAATCCATTATCGACAGCTGGCCCCGTTCCGAGTTGTACTGCAGGATCCAAACTTCTTTGTACTGCTTGCGCCAAGATATGTGCAAGACTATGACGTGCATGAGCTAATTCCATGATATGTTTTTTCAGCTAAAGAAAACACTCCCAGGCGGGAGTGTATGCATTTTTC
>CAYRCS010000029.1:7052-11294 GCA_964422855.1 uncultured Candidatus Peribacteria bacterium | reverse complement strand
ACCTGTGGTCATTTGATGATGATGTTGTATCTATATTTCCCAAAAACTTTGTAGATCAGTGGTGGTGTGCTGTAGATCACGAGATCCTTGAGCTCATACTTTTCTTTGAGATACAGAAGCTCCTTATACAGCTTGTCCACTTGTGTATAGAGTCTCTCTTCTATCTCATTCTTATACATCAAAACACACAGCTCACCAAATGGAGGATAGTCGTGTTCTTTTCTAAATGTATTATCTATTTCTTTGAAACCGGCGCGATCGAGCTTGCATGCATAGCGTATACTTGGCCACTCAGGATTAAATGTCTGCACGATAAAAAATGGTGCATTGTGTTTGCAAAATGTGCCATACAGGAGCTCAAAATTTTGTGCAGAAGCTCCATAGTCGGGCATATTGAGGCCTGTATCTGCGTGGAGAAATATTATCACATCGAGTGGATAGTTTGGTATCGGCGTGCTGAGTAATGATGTCCCTACGATGACTTGATACTTATCAACTTCAGCTAATAGTTTGTTGATTTTGGTCGGCGAACTCACGGTTTCCGATTCAACGCGAAGGCTATCAACCCCGTAGGTATTTTTGATAAATTCTTGTACTTTTTGTGTTCCCAAGCCATATAGCTTGATCCCATCCTTGTGACATGCAGGACAGACTTTTGGCATCTCGTATTGTGTCTTACATATATGGCACAATCCCATCATATCGCCTCCTGTATTTTTGTAGTAACTGATGCTGACTGAGCATCTGGTGCACTGTGGGATATTGCCACAACTATGACAGATGATTCATCCAGCATATCATTTTTTATTCACGATGATTCCTATGCGCTTGCCTGTAGCGATATATTTTTCCAGACACGATAAAGCAGCTTCAGAAAAATGATGGTCAGGCTCTTTTGTCATGTTGACCAAAAATATACTTTTGCTCTTGCCATCTAGGCTGTGCTGGAAGCGTTCGTAGTTCATAACTCTATACTATTGATAACACGGATATAATACAAGATGCTTATGAAACTGAGAACAGCGATGCCGACCGTTACATAAAACACATTCATTTCTTTGAGCAATGCATACGAACCTATGAGTGGTCATACAAACATAGTAAGCGAACCGATAGATCACATCAAACCACTCACTTCTCAGACTTCTGTCTTGTGGCTATGCTGGATGATCTCACTGTTATATACAGTCATGGCTAGATTTGCAAAAGGTACGACAGCAAACCATGCCGCCAGAAACATCCACAAATTTGGAGCTAATGCCATCCCGAGAAACAATGGAATTATCGCTATATGGATGATGTAAAATAATTGCTTATTGGAAAAATATTTTGTCCAAAATTTAGGGACCAAAAATCCTTGATTGATGGCACTTATAAGCCCTATCCCTGCTAGATAGTATCATACTTCATAGCCTGGCGTGCCAAATCTATTGACCAAGAGTATGGCCATGATAGACTGGTAGCTAAATGCTGCGGCATTGAGAAAGAAGCTCGACCCCATGACGCCATTATATTTTTTTTGACGAAGATATTTGATAAATACAGGAATCGGATTGTAGGTAATTTTACGATGTGTAATATGTTGATTGGTCTCTTTATATTTCCAGATGATCATAAGTGTCTCGATCAATGAGAACACAAAACAAAATCAGAAAACCCATTGGATACCTTGCTTGACCAATATCGCACCCACCAGCGGTCATACGATAAATCATAGACCAAACAATGCTCAGAGTATCCCAAAATTCTTTTTTCTATCAGCATTGTCCACGGCTATATCAGAGAGTATTGCCTGGTAGATACTTATGTTTCATCCAGTAATTCAGTTGATAATTCTGGATATGAGATAGATGGCAAACGTTGGTACGAAGAGTATGCCAAAGGAAGCAGTTGTACCAAGCAAACACAGTATTAGTATGTTTTTCCTCCCATATTTGTCCGATAACTGTCCCAAGACTGGAGCAGCGAGAAATGCACAAAACGCATAGACTGTTAATCCCAACGATATCTGCCAGTCAGTCACTTGAGAATATTGCATAAGTTCTGCTGTGGCAGGTATAAGTACCCCAATTCCTAGTACATCCAGAAAAATCCCTGCGTAGACGATAATTTTCTGTCGATTCATACTACATGTTCTGATAAAGAAACTGTACTATTTGTATTTCGATAGACAAAGCAAGAAAACCTTATCCCAAAAGTAATTTTTTAAACTCTACATGCTTGCCTGATATAAAATATTTTTTGCTAGCTCGGACATTGAAATCATGAGCTCTTCGATCATCGCGTGCCATATAGGTCAGAAGTTCATCAAACGATACTCGGAGCAGGTTTATCTTCTCTCCTGGTTCAAGTTTTTGTATACCAGTCTCATCAAAATCTCTGGTGATGAAAACATGGATTTTTACGACCACGCCCGTTCCATTAAAACTGACGATATGCTTGAGGTCATGAGATAGAATGCCTGCTTCTTCCTCGAGTTCTTTAGCTGCGGCAGCCAGTGGAGTATAGCCATCATCGATGCTTCCGCTCACAAACGAATAGAATTTCCCAATCCACGGTTGCTCTTCTTGAGCTATAAGTATCTTATCATCACGGATTACGATGGTATGAACAAAGTCTCTAATCTTGAGTCACTCAAAAGTATCGACACTATCATCAAACAATTTTTGCTCCCAATTTCGGAGTTCTATATGGTGTCCTTTGTATATCCTCTTGGCATTATCTGGTATGGCAAGATCCATCACCTATCAATATAATATAAAGTTCTGTGTAGAGATATTGTTTTTTGACTCCATTTCCATAGTATCAGGGTAGTTTATCCACAAAACACGATGCATATAGGATTAGTAGGAGCTACCAATGTTGGTAAATCCACATTATTTAATAGATTGATAGGCCAATTTAGAGCTATCGTTACCGATATCCCTGGTACGACGACAGACATCTTGCGTCATCCTACAGACATACCATGATTGGGTAAGGTAACATTTTTGGATAGTCCAGGATTGTTGGATTTTACGGAAGAAATTCCTTTCATCCAATTCATCGTTGATAATAGTGATTTGATATTATTTGTCATAGATGATGTGGCAGGTATCAGTAACAAAGAGCATTATATTTTTGATTATATCATCAAGACCAATAGTAAGAAGAAGGTGATTTTGGTCATAAACAAATTGGACAAGAAGCATAAGAGCAATGACTATGATATAGCTATTGCAGATTACTATTCTCTTGGTTTTGAAAACGTTGTATGAGTAAGTGCACTCAATCAATTAAATATAGAAGTACTCCAAGAGATGATGATAGAATTTATGGGAGATAATCCTAGTCTCAAAGATGCACAAGACGAACTCGCTAGACTCAAACAAGAGCACTCAGGTATATCATTTGCAATTGTGGGCAAACCCAACGCTGGTAAATCTACTATGCTCAATACTTTTGTCTGACAATACTTATCCAAGGTAGAGGATAAGGCTGGTACGACGCGTGACTATATCGTGACTGATTTCAATTATGAAGATCAAGATTTTACTATCTTCGACACTGCTGGTATCAAGCGTGTCTGACACATGCACGGTATCGAAAAAATAGCTTATACGAAGACCAAAGATATGCTCGAGTATATTAGGCCAGTAGTCGTCATTATGATGGATGCTACCGAAGGTATATCACACAGAGATATGACCTTGATTAGCGAAGTATACAATCTCGCCTTGCCTATGGTGATAGCTATGAACAAGGTTGATATGCTCACCAAGAAGGAAGTTACCCATATCATGAAGGAGACGCAGGCTAAGATGGATTTTGCCAAATATATACCCATCGTTCCTATGGTTGCTAAGACAGGACAAGGGATACCAGATTTGATGAAAATGATCCGCGCGATCCACGCAGAAGCTACCAAGAGAATAAGCACCAACGACCTCAACAAAGTCATTGCACAAGACATGCTTACCAGACCTCCGCGTTTCTCCAAGAACAAGATCTGTAAGATTATGTTTGTCACACAAGTAGATATCAATGCTCCGACATTTATGGTCTTCGTCAATTACGTCGAGAGATCAAATTTCGCATTCAAGAAATGGATAGACAATACACTGAGAAAATATTTTGGTTTCGTAGGTACGCCATTGGTTATCAAATTTAAATGAAGAGAAAGAAAAGACCCTCGCCAACTCTTTACTCGTCACAAAGAAGAGTAAATGTCATTGCGAGCGTAGCGCGGCAATCCAGACCAAT
>CAYRCS010000029.1:0-7042 GCA_964422855.1 uncultured Candidatus Peribacteria bacterium | reverse complement strand
AGAATTTATATAACTTATTTCATGCACAAACGATTTTCTATACTCATTGTATCACTGCTATTCGCGGCAGATATGCTATCAAAATATTTCTTCTATAACTTACAGATAGGAAAAGAATTGTGGTTTCTCGAGCCGCATTTCAATACAGGCATAGCTCGATCATTGCCAGTCCCATTGCGATTGGTTATTATGTTTTCTGTTGTTGCTGCTGGATTTTTCATCCGATTGTGGAAAAATACATTATTGCCCAAACGAGTTGCTATACTCTTACTAGCTGGTTTGTTGGGAAATTTGGTAGATAGGATACGATTGCATGGAGTAAGAGACTTCGTGAGCATAGGCTCATTCCCAGTGTTCAATCTAGCCGATGTTATGCTCAATATTGCAGTCATTCTATTCTTCATCTACGAGCTTTGCGCTTGCAAAAAAAGAGCAAAACACTAACAACGCAGTCAATCTGTCATCTAACAATCTTCTGTCATTTCGACTGAAGCGAAGCGAAATGGAGGAATCTCTGAGATCTCTCGACTACGCTCGAGATGACAAACGCTTTATTATTCACGATACACATCATGCAATTTACAGGGAAAATCACAAAAATCACACCAGAAGTAGCCGTAGGTCAAAAAATGTTGCCAAAGATTTCATTTATGCTCGAAGAAATAGGCGAGATGGAAGATTACAAGAAAAATAGTATCGTTGTAGACGTATTGGGTGAAAAAGTAGAACTTATCAAACAGTTCAAAGAAGGCGATGTAGTTAAAGCATCATTGAACTTCAAAGCAAGCGAATACAATGACAAACTCTACAACCGCGTAACTGCATGGAGATTGGAAGCATCTGATGGTTCAGCACCTAGCGCTCCAGCGACTACTGGTGGAGACGATGATTTGCCTTTCTAATATCATTGACAAAATATACAAAAAGCGTATCATCACGATACGCTTTTTTGATAGTTGATTAGTATGACAGGGCATAAATCACCTCAAAGTAGGGTTGCTACATATCAGTTAAATCATCTCTCTACATCAGCGTTTGAATCTGAACTTCTCCAAAAAATATTGGAAAAAATGAATGAACTTATTTTTTGATTGGTGTCTCTTTCAGATAAGAAAGAGATCATTGATAATTACTCTACATGCAAACAAACTGCTAGATTACTCAAGGAATTTAGAGATAGAAATGATGAATACTGAGTGCCGTATATACTTTATAATCCAGAGTTGATGGTAGAGCATGAAAAAATTTTGGAGGATACATCTATACAATATAGAAAATTGATGTGTTCTGTACTCACAAAAAATTAGATAAAAAATCTATAGTAATTACTCAGTAAAAATGTAGTTTTTCGCCCTAATAAAAAAATCTATGAAAAAAATTACACTAAAAAACAAAAACAATGAGTGGGCTCTTACTTTGGTAGGTGATGAGCTTACTGTCAAAAAAGCAACTCTATTGGGTTTGGCAAGTTTTGTCGAACGAGTAGCAGAACTTCCATTAGAAACAGTAAGAGGTGCGATGGGATTGGCAGGTATGCTAATAAATGAGAAGGCATTATCTCAAGAAGAACGAGACACAGCCCAATCATATTATGCTACCTTGAACAAACAGTACCGTGAATTATCGGATCACACATAGTGTGAAGAGTAGAAAAAGATGTAGCTGGTTTTGGCTACATCTTTTTTAGTATTTTAATATCTTTTATGCCCAAAACTATCAATCCCAGTACCACAGCTTTCACTATATAATGACTATGGAGATCAAGAAATCATGCGGTCATAGGCGTGATGCTTCCAGACAATATGTGAGCTAGTATCCCAATCGGTATAGTCAAATACATCCAACTCAATCTCGGTATCTCGATTTTGATCTGACGGAAAAATTTGGATAATAGAGGAGCGATAAGATATATCCCAATAAAGGATACCGCGAAATCAAAAATCGCATAGCCGCCCAAGCGGAACTGTCTGAGGAATTCTATAGTAGTCATATATATTATTTAGGAACAAAACGTTTATGCATTATCATATGTCTCTTTTTTGAGTAGTTTGTGAAGTACAAATAGCGATAGTAATACTACAGGAAGAGAAATAATAGAATTTTCGGGATTGAGTTGATTTGTAAAAAACAATAAGACAATGCTAATAAATCCTAAGACTAAACTCCAGAAAACGGCTTTTCTATTGAGTTTTCGGTAAAGAGAACCAAATACTACAGGGAAAAGAGCGAGGTTAAGACTTGCAAGCGCAAATCATAGATTCATGACCTTTTGGTATCGTATACCTATACATACACCGAGTACTATAAATACAACTATAAAAAAGCGTGTTAGCTTCTTCATCGATTCATCACTATATTTTTTGCTATAATTTTTGAGATCACGTGTAAATATCGATGATACCACAAAGACTACTGTATCCGATGATGAGAGAGTAACGGCATACAACAAAACCATTCCTAATTCTTTAAGTCCATAGGGTAATAGATGCGAGAACCCAGTCACCAAAGCATCTTCTGGTATAATGCCCGGGAAAAAATATTTAGTGCTCAATCCAACAACACTGACTATGATTCAGAGTAGAAGAATAAATATAGATGCGTAGTTGAGTCATCTTCTGAGATTAGATTCATTTTTGGTAGCAAATATTCTTTGCCAAATATCGGGAGCAACCATGATGCCAAGTCCAGTAAGTAGAAGGAATCATATAGTATTCCCAATTCACATAGATCCTAGAGTAAATACTGATGGAGGTAATGGTGTTTTCCCAAACAAAAATATAGCCACAGAGATACCCATGATAAACATAATGATCATCTGAAATACATCCGTACGTACGACTGCTTTAAATCCAGCCAATAAAAGGTAACTAAGTACCACAAGTCCACCTATTGCAACCGATAGAGAGTATGATATAGGAAATATAGAAGAGAGGACTTTGCCACTGATGATGAGGTTGACGATAAGAAGGAGAAAAAATTGAATCACCAGAAAAAAAGAAAACATCAGTCCATTGGACTTCCCCAATATCTTGAAAAAATATTCCGGCATAGAGTATATATGTAGCTCATCAGCTTTTTGTTTAATTTTATAGGCATATTTTTTGAGTAACAAAAATCACAAGGCTATTCATCCAAACATCCAAACCGCCGAGAATCCGTACACATACATATATGCCATATATATGGACAAGGTTGCTCCATCAAAAAATCATGCGCTCATACTACTTGCCACTTGTAATCACTGTACTTTACGATCAGCCATCATAAAACCTTCTTCTGTTTCTTTTCTGGAGGATACAATACCTATAGTCACAGCAACACATATATACAAGATGAAGAAGACAATAGAGAGTGTCATGTGTATATGTTATTTATTGCTAAAAGTAATCTAGCTACGTATATACTACTTATCCACACTACTCAACGCCACTTTGATTCAGAAGAGGATCAACAAACCTCCAAATACTTTGTTGAGCCAGTACTCGATTTTGTGATATACTTTTTGGACACGTTTGGTTGTGAGAAAAATTGCAACGATACTAAACCAGATCGCTGTATCAATCATCATCATAACTCCAGCTATAGCGATAGTAGATTTTGGTGTCTCTGGAGATATCACGAGCGTAAATAATCCCAAGAAAAATAAGGTCGCTTTGGGATTCAATACGTTGGTCAAGAAGCCATTTTGAAACGCTTTTCGTGAGCTGATGTGCTCTTGGTGCGTCGCAGTCAAAGTCGTTTGTGGAGAAGATTTGGCTCTGAGTGATTGTATTCAGATATAGATCAAATATGCTGCTCACAAGTATTTGATGATGCTAAATAATACAATTGACTGAGATATGATAAATGCCAATCACACTACAGAGTAGAGGACATGTACACCAATTCACAATCACACTCCTATAGCTGTTCGGATGCCCGCTTTTCTCCCATAGGTCAGCGCATATTTTACCGTCACGATAAAATCCGGTCCTGGCATCATCACTGCCAAGAGATGGATAGCTAATACCGACAATATCGTTGCGATCATGTGCTACTTATATGGATAAAATTCTCCCGCCTGCAGTCTTTTCTACCTTCCCCAATTTCATAAGCAAAGGCTCTATATCTTCTTCAATTGCTTGTTCGTTGACTCCCAATTGTGCTGCGATAGTTTTGATACCAATCGGTCTATCGTATTGTTCGAGGATGGAAAGGTATTTCTGATGCAATGGAGTCATACCACCATCATCTATCTTGCTGTGTTCCAAGAAATGTCCCCATGCATTTGCATCGAGCATGCCATGTTCTTTTGCTATCACGAAGTCTCTGATCTTGATACAATAATTATATATTTCTCTCGGTACGCTATCAACTTTGGCACAGACATCATTGATGATCTTGGGATCAACTTTGATATCATGATGGAGCAAATATTTTTCTACTGTTTGTTTTTTTTCTCCTCCGTCATAATCCATGAAGTGGAAATGATAGACAAATCTATTTTTCAAGGGTTGTGATAAACTCTCAGGCTTTGTTGTCGCCCCGATGAGTGTAAATGGTTGGATAGGGATCCTCATATTGTCTCACTCTGGCATCACGACATCGATCACAAAATCTTCCATCGCGATATAGAGTACTTCTTCGATGTTTGGTTTGAGTCTGTGTATCTCATCGATGAAGAGGATATCTCCTGTCTCGAGTGTATTGAGTATGGATATTATCTCTGCAGGTTTGCTGATAGCATACCCTGTAATGGCTTTGAAATTTTTGCCCATCTTCTTGGCCACGATATGAGCAAGTGTTGTTTTACCATATCAGCTTGGTCCAGAAAAGAGGATATGCCCAAGTTGGGAGTCTCTTTTGTGTGCACTCGATATGGCAGTACGCAAGACTTCTTTGATCTGTTCCTGTCCGACAAACGCATCAAAATCTTCTGGTCTATGTCCTGCTACGACCGTATCATTTGTCTCTGTCGAAATTTTCTTTACTTCCATACATATAATCCTTGGTAAATCACTTGTTGATACTCTTATAGGAGGATTTTTGCAACAGATTTTGTCTGTGTATCGTAGATGACAAAACTGGCAGGCTCTGCGTCTCCTAGTATGGATCATGGATTGACTAAGAGTGTATTCCCTATCATCTCTTCATGATATCTATGATCATGTCCATAGATACACATATCAAAATCCCCAGACTTTGCAGCCCATGTCACGATATTTGGATAATGGTTCATCATGATGCGGATGCCATCGATAGTATCTTGATAGATAGCTCCATATATCTGGATATTGCTTGATTGAGATAGAGACATCATCTTGTATATATCTCCATCGTTGTTTCCAAAAACCATATGTACTTGTCCAGCAAATGTTTTGAGTGTGCTGATGCCTTTGCCAGGGGCCATCAAATCACCTGCAAAAAGAAGCATAGAACAAGCTGCATCATTACTTAGTTGTATTGCTTTTGTGAGATTGGTCCAGTTATCGTGGCTATCTGATAATATAGCTATCTTCATCTTATTGTCCTCTTATCATATAATACGCAGTAGTACTCGCATCAGCAGTGATGGTATAATCAAATTCTCAGACGGTAAATCTTACGGTACCTTCAACGAGCTGATCATTGCTGACGATGAGACTGAGGGTTCATAACTTATCATCGCTTGCCAAATCTTTGATATCAGCATACCAGACAAAATTATTACCAAAGTATGATTGCATACTTGTTTTTACTACCTTATATCTTGTACCAAATAATTCTATATATCCGATGACAAAGTTTGTATCTTTGAGGAGGTTGGTGCTGACATAGACGTTTCATTCTGGAGCACCATTGCTCGCAGTTTTTTCTGATCCAGAGACGGTGGTGATAATTTCATTGAGTAATTTATCTGCATTGAGATTTTTGAGTAACAAATATTTTACCTTAAATCTATACAAGAACAAAGCTACTTCATATCTGGTAATAGGTTGATCAAATGTAATCACATCTGATGGGGCGACGATATCCAAGTCATGCGCTTGTTGGTAGTATGCCTTCCATCGTGGTAACTTGGTTTCATCCAAATGTTTTCATTCCAATAGTCTAATAAGTGCTGCTACAAAGTCTGCTTTGGTGATAGGATTTTTTGGGTCAAATAATTTATTCTTCCCTATAAGTAATCATCGCTGACATGCCTGTGTGATAGAAGATTTGAGATCATCAGTTGCTTTGCTCATATCAGTATATGCACACTGATCAGCATATGCGTTGACGAGTTTGTCCGTATCGGCATAGAGATTTGCAAATGCAACTACCATCTTAGCGGCTGCTTCCCTTGTGAGTATCTGAAATGGTTTGTACTCATTGATCTCGGTAAATGTCGTAAGCTGATTGTCGTGCATCCAATTGATCGCTTCAGCCAATTCTGGATCGTCACTTGCATCCAATCCTGCTGCGATGATGGCCAATTGCTCGGTATAGCCGAGTGTTTTATCAATACTTCATGTGTCGACAACAGGAGCTGCATCATTCATGGCGTTGATACTTTGTATCCTCAAATTTTCATCTTCTACGATCTCTTTGATTCTATATACCAGGAGTGCGACTTCACGTCTGGTGATGGGTTTGTCGAAACTATTGAAACTATATTCGTCTACTATACCGATAGCATTTGCTTTGGTAAAGTAGTCTTGTCGTCGTGGATCTTTGGATTCATTGGACTTTCTGCTTTCCATCATTCTCACCAATACTGCGAGTGCTTGAGGTCTGGTGAGAACATCATTTGGCATATAGTTGCCTTTGCTCCCTTGAAACAATCATCGTCCACATACCTTGGCTATAAATGGAGACAAGCTTGGATCAAAACTACTCGCATCACCAAAAGTACATCCAGAGTTTGTCGCTATCTGAGGATATCATAGTACTACATATGCTTGTCCTATAATTTTAGCAGCTTCTTGTCTCGTGAGCCCATCGTCTGCTCTAAAATCAGTCGCATTGTTATACTTGGTCATACCATTGGTATACATCCATTGTAATGCTAGACCAAATTCATCTGTAGGAGCAGGAGTGCTTA
>CAYRCS010000028.1:0-11497 GCA_964422855.1 uncultured Candidatus Peribacteria bacterium | reverse complement strand
CCAGGTATATATATTCATTGACCATATAGCCAGGAAACAAGATGAGAGATAATGTTTTCACAATTTCTCTTCCCTACTCGGAAACGCATTGGATCTCCATCGATGTATTCAGGATGTGTTATATACTGTACTTGATGTCCATTTACGTTAGATGCAATCCCTATATTATCAGCATCTAAATCAAGTATATGGAGTTTTATATTTTGATATTTTGTATTCTCGTATTCTCATACTATAGGGAGAGCGGGGATATTTTTTTTGCTTAGATAATGATGTATGCGATGATACATGGTTAGTTGCTCGCGTGAGATATGTTTTTTGTATGCTTTATAAAAATGTATTACTCATGGGTTCCCTAGTTCTTCGTAACCAAAGGCTGTGCTATCATAGTAGCTATCTCATGTGGAGTGTTCTGTATATTGTTTATTTCTATTGTTTTTCATGGCACAGCTTCTATTAAAATACTATTTTTTCTAGTCTTTGTTTAGCATAGTTTATCACAAATATAGATCAGGTTTGTAGTATTTTTGCTGGTATATCTTTACTTACTGTTACTTTGTCTGCTGCACCGGATGATCAGATGTGATTTTTTTTGAGCTCTATTCTTGGGATCTGTATGATAATCGACAAATCCTTGTTTCATCATGAAGCATATTTTATTGCTCCAGCGTTGAATGCTTTACCTGACGTGAAACAGATATCTTCTCATTCCTCTAGTTTGTCTATTTTGAGTCCTTCGTGCTGCATGATGTTGCGTGCTGTTTCGATGTCTATATTGTACATTCATCTATATATGTATGGTTCGCCACTATCGTCACTTTCTGGTAGTTGTTCGTTGAGGGCAAATATATTTTTTATGGGTTGACGTTCTGTATAATCTCGGATGTTTTTTTCTATATCATCTTGTGGGGTATTTTGGGTTTTATTTTGTAGATTATCTTTTTCTATTTCCACATCTTGTTCGTGGCTATCTTTTTCTACTTCTGTTGTCGTATCCGATCGTCATTTTTGTTCTACATATACCTTCCCTTCATTATTCATCCATTTGAACATGTTTTTGATTTTTGGTATAGCAATTTGTCACCCTTTTGTTGTTATCCATATAATTCGTGAAGCTCCATATGCCTTTGCTCCTATCCATGCAGCGCTTATATCCCCTGTTGCTGCTCCATATGACAAAAGAGCATATCACAATGCTGCAGTGCTTGCCATCGATGCGTATCCAGCCCTTTCTGTTGCAGTTAGTTTTTCTCATGCCATTGTTTTCCCTATGTATGCTTCGTATGCCATTTTATAGTTGGCTAAAAATGTCAAATCGGCTGCATGAGACAAGGCTGTTTTATTCTTTTTTATCTGATAGAGAATTTTTTTAATTAAAGAGCTTTGTTTATTGTTATCTAAGTTTATTAAAATTTCTTCTGAGAGAGTTTCTTCACTTTCAGTATTATTAGTTTTTTGTTCCTCGATTGGTTTCCTCTTTTCTTGATTCATATTATTGTGAATTTTACATATAACACATATATAATATTGATTTATTGTATTATATGCAAAAAATGCACAGAAATGTGCATTTTTTGACTTACATTCTCCTTTATTAGTTAATTTTCTTGATAGTGATATCAAATATGAGGTCTTTACCTGCAAGTTCGTGATTACCATCGAGGTAGATAGTATCTCATTCTATCTTATTTACTGTCAATACCTGTCCATATGATGTCTGTACCTTGGCTCCTACAGCTAGGCCTTCTGATTGTGGGAAGTCTTTCTTTTGGATAGGGTAGATGTTCTTTTCTGATCGTTCACCGTATGCTTCTGCAGCTGGGATTGTTATACTTTTCGTCTGCCCCAATTTCATATCTACCACACCTTTGTCAAAGCCTGCGATCATCTGTCCTGCGCCTACCGTGAAGCCCAAGCCTTCGTCATAGTTTCTACCAGAGGCATATTTGCCACAAGCTACTGCTACATCCTTAACACTCGTATCAAATACTGTACCGTCTTCGAGTCTTCCTATATAATCTACTACGATAGCGTCTGTTGCTTTGACTGCTGTGCCTTGTCATTGCATGTCAGCTTTGTCTAGATAGTCTTGAACTGCCTGTATACATGGAGTCATATTTGCTGGATCTATAGATAAAGTAGTGTCTGTTTGTTTGCTGCATGCACTGAGGAGGATAGTACTTGCCACCAATCCCATTATTCCTATTTTTTTCATTTGTGTTGCTATAAACATAAAACGTCCTTGTCTTTATCCAAAGGTAGCCAAAAATCAAACAATATTGTATATTTCGCTAGAATATGCTCATTCTGCTCGATCCCTCATTTTTTCTTGACTTTCGCGGCTGGAAATGTATCATCGAAGGACATCTAGCAGCAAAATGTATCAAAAGACCTTGCTTTTGGCAATCTAATCTTTAGATATATCTACCGACGCGCTTTTTTTGTATTGCGTTGAGCTGCGGATATGATGTAATTGGTGTAGCATGGCAGACTTCAGCTCTGTCCGTACGGGTTCGAGTCCCGTTGTCCGCTTATTACTGTCTTACAAAATTCCATATGTTGGGACGCATTGTTACTGGTCTATTTGTGGTATGAGGATGATTTGCTTTGATGTATTTCTCAGCTAATCTTACCGAAATGTTTGGTTCTATATCTCGAGCTGACCAACACTTATGATCAACAAGAAACGGTTATCTTGCATTTGGGTTTGTGGTGATTGTTATAGGGTTCTTGATAATGTTTGGCGTAGCTAATACACAATCAGTATCTGATCCAACAGCATTGCAATTACAATAGTGTTGTACATGGGCAGATGGTAGAGCGGTCAATTACTGCGGACTGTAAATCCGCCGCCTCACGGCTACGCAGGTTCGAATCCTGCTCTGCCCAAAGTTCTATTCTATATTATCTAGCTGGGCCCTTAGCTCATTTGGCTAGAGCGCCTCGTTTGCACCGAGGAGGTGAGGGGTTCGACTCCCCTAGGGTCCAAATTATTCTATGTCGCAGTCGGAGCTTGTATGGAGCTTCTTAGTCACGCTCATGTAGCTCAATTGGATAGAGCGACAGCCTTCTAAGCTGTAGGTTCTTGGTTCGATTCCAAGCATGGGCAAATTAATGCCTTGTCTTGGTTCGGAAGAGTTGCGTGATTGTCTCGCTTTGGCGGAACGCTCTCGTAGTCTAGTCCGGTTATGACGCCACCCTCTCACGGTGGAGATCACGGGTTCAAATCCCGTCGGGAGTATGTTCATAACACCAGGATTTTATATTATCTATATTGTATGGAAAAAAGATCCTTTGTACCCAATTCCCAACAAAGAGGTCCAATGCCAATCTTTATCAACGAAAACATCAAAGCGCCAAATATTCTCGTGATTGATCAAAATGGTCAGAATATCGGAATATTGACTAGACAAAAGGCTCTAGAGCTCAAAGATGAATGTGGTTTGGATTTGGTGCAAATATCATACGATAGAGATAAAATGATATCAACAGCTAAGATCGTAGATTATGGTAAACACCAATACGAAAAAGGCAAAGAAGAAAAAGAAAAGAGAAAGAAACAGAAAAAACTGGATATGAAAGAAATTAAGATATGATACGCGATAGGAGACAATGACTTGGCGATCAAGGTACAGCATGCTATAGAGTTCTTGGGAGATGGTCATGCAGTAAAGTTCTCAATTAGATTGAGATGAAGGGAGAAGATATTTGCTCCTAAAGCAAAAGAAAAGCTTATGAAGCTGCAAAATGATCTCTTACTATATGGTAGACCAAGAGATGCTGCTCCAAAAGAAGAAGTACATGGATTCAGCATTATTTTATTCGCTAAGAAGCAATAGTTAGATGCGTAAGGGTATCAAATCACACAGTGGAGCAAAAAAGAGAGTCCACAAAACTAAATCTGGTAAGTTGGTTTTCAAAAAAGCCTGCAACAACCATCTTCTTACAAACAAGAAGAAAAAAAATAACAAGAGTCGTCCTTATGGAAAGTTGGCTTCGAAGGCTGATATCAGATCATTGAAACTTTTAATCCCATACAAGTAGTCCATCATGGTTAGAGTAAAGAACGGTCTTACAAAACAGAGAAGACATAGCAAATTCCTCGCTGCTGCTAAAGGATTTAGACTTGGTAGAAGCAAGGTATATAAGCAAGTAAGAGCTGCTTTGGTAAAACAAGGACAGCATGCTTATAAGGGTAGAAAAGAAAAGAAGAGAGAATTCAGAAAGCTCTGGATTGAGAGATTGTCTGCTGCTGTTAGAGCAAAAGGTATTTCTTATAGTAGATTTGCTGGTGCAGTTGCTGCGAAGGGCGTACAATTGGATAGAAAAGTATTGTCCAATATCGCTTTGGCGTTCCCAGCTGTCTTTGATAAAATCTGTGCTGAAGTCGTTAAGTAAGCTTGAGGAGGACATTTTTTGCCGGAATGGCGGAATTGGTAGACGCAGAGGACTTAAAATCCTCCGGAGTTAATCCTCCGTGCCGGTTCGATTCCGGCTTTCGGCAAGTCCTCCTCATCTAAAATAACCTTGCATTTTTGCAGAAAAATGATATCATAGTCTCATTGTTTGAGCGTTTTATTCCTCCTATTGTTTGTATTATGGGTTTCGTCGTATATAGAAGTGGTGATTTAAATACTAATGAAAGAGTTGTTTCTTTTTTCAAGAAAGAGCTTTGGGCGTCTCATATTTTGGACACTGCAAAGAAACAAAAACACTCTGGAACAAAGTGGTATAGAAAATTTGTAGCATATGACTTCCCTGGTTCAAGAAGATATAGAAGAATTAGAGCTATCATCTCTGGAGCTTACAGAAGAACAAAGAAGAAATACAATACATTGGCTCAATTGGGTAAGATTGTATAGTTTTTACTACATCATGTTAATTATTATGTACGCAGTTGTTGCATTGCAAGGACATCAATATATTGTACAAGAAGGCGATACTATTGTTGTTGATCATATAGATTCAGACGAGAAGAAGATGTCTGTGGATACCGTTTTGGCAGTATTTACTGCTGATGGTGCTACAGTACAAGTTGGCGCTCCATTTGTTGCGAAGGCTACCGTTACGTTTGACGTAGGTGAATCTCGCAAAGGAGAAAAAATTACGGTTACCAAATTTAAGATCAAAAATAGATACCAGAGAACACTTGGATTTAGACCAATGCAAACTGTTTTAACCGTTAAAGGCATAGCTCTTAATGGCTAAGCAACAAGGCCTTGAGTTTGAAGGAGAAGTGCTCGAAGTGTTACCGGCTGGTAACTATAGAGTGCGTCCTGACGGTATGGACGTAGTCATCTTGTGCAAAAAATCTGGTAAGATGGCTATGAACAAAATCAGTCTCATCGAATGAGACAGAGTAAAAATAGAGGTTAGTCCTTATGATATGAAGTTTGGTCGCATTACGTTTAGACTGCAGTGATATTCCAAAGGCGTTTCGCCAGTTAATGAGCCCGCTCCGGCTAATCAAGAATCATTGACTACAGAGACTCCAGAGGCTATCGACTAGTTGTTTTATATCTAGCTTAACATCTCCGCATGAAGGTAAAGTCGTCAATAAAATTTGACCCAAAAAAGTGAGACATCTGGGTAAAGAGATATGGTAAAATATATCGTATCAACAAAAAAAATCCTAAGAGAAAAGCTAGACAGGGTTAATCTATATTTATAATTTGTTATAATCTCCACATGTTTAGATTGATGGGTCACGTATTGCCCGAGAATAAGTCTATTTGGATCTGATTGACTACCGTATATGGTATCGGTCGCCAAAGATCTAAGTCTATACTTGATGCCTTGGGTATCAACTATATGAAAAAAGTGAAAGATATTGATGAAGCTGAGCAAAAGAAAATCTCAGATGCACTCAAAGATTTTGCTTTGGAAAACGATTTGAAAAGAGAAATAGCATTTGCTATTAAGAGACTCAAGGAAATTAGATGTTATAGAGGTATGAGACACTTGCAAGGCTTGCCTGTAAGAGGTCAAGTTACCAGAAAGAATGGTAGAACAGCTAAAAAACTTCTTGGTAGATCAAAAGTAAGACCAGTATTGAAGAAATAAATTTTATATTAAGCTAGTACATTATCGATGGCAAAAAAGAAAGATATTAAGGTGTCATTTGGCGTATTGCATGTCAGAACTACTGACAATAATACTATAGTGACTCTCACTACCGACAAGGGCGACAAGCTATTGGGTGGTGGAACTGGTTTGTTATGATACAAAGGAGCTAAACAAAATACTCCTTTTGCAGCAGAAATGCTTACCAAGCATGTCTTGAAGGAAGCTGAAGGTTTGGGTCTCAAAGAAATAGCGGTTGTCGTAAGATGAACTGGTATGGGAAGAGATGGTGTCTTTAAAGGTATCAACGAAACAGGTACAGTACAAATCATGTCTATAGAAGAAAGAACTCCTATCAAATTTGGTGGAGTTAAAGGATATAGACCTAAGAAAATGTAATTCTTTATTCATCTATTTGGATCATTCATGAAGTATACATGACCAAAATTTAAACTTTGTAGAAGAGAACAGATCAATTTGTTCGGTCCTGCTAAGTATGACGTCAAGCAGAATAGATCTGTACCAGGTCAGCACGGTGCTAATATGGCTAGATATTCTGAATTTGGAAAGCTTTTGAGAAACAAACAAGTTCTCAAGAGATCTTATTTTCTTTCTGAAAAACAATTTCGTAGAATAGTACAAGAGATTTCTCAAAAATTTGCTAAAAACAATAACATCAGTCATGATGTTGCGTTGTACCAATTTTTGGAAAGAAGACTTGATGTTACTATTTTGAGATCTGGTTTGGCAAAAACTATCATGCAAGCGAGACAAATGGTAGGTCATGGACACGTTGTTGTCAATGGTGTAAAACATAATATCCCTTCTACATTTGTTGCGGTAGGTGATGTGATTTCTATCAAAGACAAATTACAAAGCTCTCCATTGTATGCACAAGCTTTTGCTCATACAGCACAAGTGCCTACATGGTTGAAGGTAGACAAAAATAAGTATTCTATCGAAATATTGTCCGTTCCACAAGTAGGTGAAGTTGCACCACTTGCAGATGTGATCAAGGTTATTGAATTCTATGCGAGAGCATAATACTATACAAAAATAGTCCTTTCTTTTACATTATCAAACAAAATCTCCTATGCTTGATATCCAAAAGCTTATCGGTGCACCAAAGATCGTTGTTACTGAGGTAAATGCCACTACTTCTCAGTTTGCAGTACATCATTTGCCAAGATGATTTGGGCATACCTTGGGTAACGCATTGAGAAGAATTGTATTGTGATATAATATCTGAGCAGCGGTAACGGGTTTGACTATCAAAGGAGTGTCTCATGAATATCATATTGTTGATGGGGTCAAAGAAAGTGTTATAGACATCATGCTTAACTTCAAAAAACTTCGCTTCGTTGTTGATGAAAGCGTAGATATGATCCAATGGGTGCCTCAAAAATTTAAAGGAACAGGAGTATATACTTCAGGACAACTTAAGTTGCCTGCTGGGATAACTCTTCTTAGTGATGATGTTTTCTTGTTTGAGATAACTGATCCTTCGACTGAAATTATTGCCGATGTGAGAATTGAGAAATGATATGGTTACTATAGTATCGATTATCTCAGACACAGAGATGCTAAAGAATGATCAAACGAAGTGAACACTTTGTTGATCGATAATGACTTCAATGTAGTAGAATATATGAAGTATGATGTACTAGAGGTAATTGAAGACTTTACAGGTTCTACCAAAGACACACTTGTATTGGAGATACAGACTTCCTTCCCACAAGTCTCTCCAAAACAAATAGTGATGTTTGCTGGTGAAGCCTTAGCTTCATACGCCAAACTATTCATCTTTGATGATGTATATGTAGATAGATCTATGTTCGTAGAATATGGAGATATCCGCAGCGAGGTATCCAATCTTCCAGAAGAAATTAATGTGAAGACTATGCCTATCGACGCTCTTCCACTTAGTGAAAGAACAAGAAACGCACTCATCAAAAACGAAATCCTCTATGTTGAAGATCTCGAAAAGAAAAAGAAAGGTGAATTGCTTCTTATGAAGGGAGTTGGAAGAAAAGCTATCGATGAAATTAACAGTTCATTGTCTAGCATCTGAAAATCATTGTTGGGCTAATAGCTCGCAAATATATTTAATTATGTTGTTGCATCATGAGACACAGATATAAACACACACTAGATCTCGTTGTAGGTGTGAAAGGACCAAAGGTTGCTATGACTGAAATGTTGACTAATTTAGTTACTTCAGGTCATGTTACTACTACTGAGAAAAAGGCTTTTGTTCTCAAAGCACATGCTGATAGTTTCTTCTCTCGTCTTGTACAGACATATAATGCACAAGCTGACGAAAAGAATTCTAGAAGATTATGTGCAGGGATTATCAAGTCTCATATCTATGGTGATATTGCTGGTAAGAAGCTCTTGAATGAGATATTACCAAAGTTTCTTAAAGATAATAAAGTTTCTGGATTTGTGGCTGACTATAAAGTTGGTTTCAGAAAAGGAGATGGTAGCCTCAAGGTTTTGTTAAAACTTGAGTAATTTTATTTGTTGGGTTAGTGTGTCATGGAATTTACTAAGCAAGATCTCAATAAAACTCTATGGGTCAAAAAAGACTTTTTGGAGAAAAATAGAGTTCGATATAAAACAGATGCTACTGGTAAGACATTGGGTAGGTTGGCTGCTGAGATAGCTAACAAACTTACTGGTAAAAATAATGTGTATTACAATGATTTCTGGGATGCTGGTGATTATGTTATCGTGGAAAACGCTGACAAGATCATCGTAACTGGAAATAAGTTGGATGACAAAAATTACTATTCATATAGTGGATATAAAGGTAATCTTAAGACTATTACTTTGAGAGCTCTTATGAAGAAAAAGCCTCTTGATCCTTTGGTGACTGCCGTAAGAGGTATGATCCCAAGAAACAAATTGAGAGATGGTAGAATGAAAAGATTGAAGGTCGTACTTGGCTCTACTGCTCAATACGATAATTTTAAACCAATAAGCTTCTAAATCCATGGCGAAAACTAATGAAACGAAGTATGTATATGCTCTCTGAAGAAGAAAGACATGTACTGCTGTAGCAAAATTGTTTCCTCAAGGAAAAGGAGTTATAACTATCGTCAAAGCTAACGGTAAAGAAGAAACTGTTGAACAATATTTTGGTGGTAACAAACATATGTTGCAGGCTGCGGTTATGGCTTTTGATGTATTGGGTGGTACCTATCGCCAACAGTTTGATATTACTGTTACTATCTCAGGAGGTGGTCTTAGTGGACAAGCTGATGCTATCAAATTAGCTATCGCAAGAGCCCTTATTGATTGGGATGCAGAATTGAGAGTGACCTTAAAACCATACGGTTTGCTCAAAAGAGATGCGAGAATCAAGGAAAGAAAGAAACCAGGTTTGAGAAAAGCGAGAAAAAGACCATCTTGGTCAAAGAGATAATTACTCTATTATATATTGGAAAAGGAGCTGAAAGGCTCCTTTTTTGATTGCTTGCCTTGTTTTTATGTGCATAAAATATACAAGCATTTTATTGTTTTACTCTTATTGTAGAATGAAGGATATTGTGCTATTTGGGATGCCTGGATCAGGAAAGGGAACGCAGGCTGAGCTTTTGTTGGAGAAGTTTAAAGGGCAGTTGGGTTACTTATCTACTGGCGAAGTGTTTAGAGCTCTTACGAGTCAAAAGAATGGGATAGGCGATTATGTTAAAGATCGTATGGAGTCAGGTTTGCTCATTAATGATAATATGACAGTCCATTTGTTTGAGGCGTTTTTGTGCGCTGTTAATGATGAAAAAAAACATATGCTTTTGGATGGTTATCCTAGAACGATCTATCAACTCGAAAGATTTTTGGAGACTGAAAAAAATAATAATAGAGAAGTCATTGGTATTTTCTTCAAGTTAGATAACGAGGAAGCTATCCAAAGAATGCTCTTGAGAGGTCGCGCATGAGAAACTCGCGAGGTCTTGGAGGTAAGAATACAAGAATATTATGCTAAAACACAGCCTCTTCTTGATGCTTTTGCGCAATACGCAACGCTCATCACTGTTGATGCGACTCCTAGTATTCAGGAGGTATATGTCAACGTTTTGGATATCCTTGCTTAATACGATGAAAAAGAAACTTATTATTGCGATAGATGGTTATGTAGCAACAGGGAAAGGCACTACTGCAAAAGGTGTCGCTAAGGCTTTGTGATATACGTATCTGGATACGGGCGCTATGTATAGGGCAGTAACGCTTTATGTTGTACGTCAGTGACTTATAGATGCTAGTAAAGAAGAGAAAATAGCTCTTATGGATCATATAGAACTTGAATTTTCTTATAATACAAAAACTGATACCTTTGATATGATCCTCAATGGGGAAAATGTGGAAAAAGAAATCAGAAAGATCAGTCTAGCTGAAAATCTTCATAAAATTATCACTATCCCTGAAATAAGACAGAAGCTTGTCGCATTACAACAAAACTATGGTAAAGATGGATGAGTTGTTGTAGATGGAAGGGATATCTGAACAGTCGTATTTCCGCAAGCCGATCTGAAGATATTTTTGGTATGTGATCTTGAGGTTAGAGTCCTTAGAAGAATGCAACAATTGGCTGCAATGGATTTGCCTGCTGATGAAGAAAAAATCCGCCAGGACATCTCGGTAAGAGATCAGACGGATTACCTAGGAGAACATGCTGTTAATAAGATGGCTGATGATGCTATCATGATAGATACCTCACATATAACTATCCATACACAAATAGAGAAAATTGTTGCGTTGGCGCATAGTGTGTTATAGTATGTTGACGATCAATCTTACCGCTGCGTAAGATATTAGTACTATCCCGATACCAATGCCAGCTCCAATGATGATTTGGTTTGCTTGGCTTACTTTTTCGCTATCGCCATTTGCTGTCATAAGTAAAAATCCTCCATATATGAGTACCCCCATGGCTATTGCTCCCATGAAAAATCGGAGATATTGGTTTATAAATTGAAATACAACAAACAATGTTGATTCGTCACCTTCAACGACTGGATTTTGGACATTGATGTCAGCATTTCAGCCTGCTGGTGGTACCTGTATAACTATCGCTATAGTGTAATTTAATCCCATCAATATTGCTAAGACTATAGCTCCTCGTATTTTTCTCATGTTTTTAGAATCCAGGTAAATTGTTTATTGTTCCGATTGTTATCGAGTTTACAAGATTGATAATTGCTAAGCTGGCTAGTGCTATGATAAGCCCCATCGCAATATATATCAGATCTTGTCTTGCGCTACTTGCGTCTTCTCAGCCCGCTGCAGCCATGTATCTGATACCGTTGTATATAGTCATAGTTGTTGCCAATACCACCAATATTCTGAGCAAAAATTTGGTAAATCTTACTATAAGTGGTGGTCTGCTTTGGAGTCCAATACTTAGCTGTGGAATATCTCGATCACCTCCGAT
>CAYRCS010000027.1:7938-13410 GCA_964422855.1 uncultured Candidatus Peribacteria bacterium | reverse complement strand
ATTGAGACAATAATTTTTGAAAACCGGCATGTTTCTTGAGACTCTCTTTAGTTCAGTTAGCCGCTCAACCAAAATCTATAAGATGGAACAAAGGCATACCTTTTTGCATACGAGATCGTAAACTACCAGCAAGCTGATCTTCTGCATCATTCTTCATTTTATCCAAGGTACCATTTTTATCTTTTTCAAGATCTTTGTGCTTCTGGTCTCTTTTTGAGTTTATATCATCTATATTTTCTTTGAGTTCTACATTAGCAGACCATATTTTATCTTTAGTGATACCACCAACTTTAGCTGACAATTCAGCTATAGTATGAGATCTAACCTCGGTCTTCAAAGAGCCAAGTTCAGTATCGTCAACTTTATAATTTTCAGGATGACTAACGATATCTTTGATAAGATCGGTATCAGTCTTATCATAGTTTTTAACTTCCCATCATTGTTCTTCATCATCTCTAGCTGGTTTTCATTTCTTATAAAGAGTTTTACCAGTAGCTAATAATTTTTGTACTTCCTGATTAATAAATACATTCTCAGCGTAATTATTGAAACTTATAACCTTCAAAATTTTTCTGAATATAAGCTTAGTATCATCTATTTTATTTGAACCCGTAAGAAAATCGACAACTTGTGTTTCAATATTTGCAGGATCTATAACTCATTCAAATCATATAGTATCAAGTATCCATTTTGCCATTTTACCTGCACCGTTTCCTACCATTCAAGCCAATTTTTTTGCGATTTCATGAGCATCGGCATTCACGTCCAGACTAAATAATCATGTTTCACTATTCATATCGGCGATACTACCAAAAGTTCCATCCAACATAAATGGAATAATTCACGCAGTGGCATCTAATTTTTTATCTGTAGATCATAAAATCACATCATTCATCCCCGCTGGTACAGTACCATCAGAAAAAGTATATACATCAGTATAAAAGTCGTTGACTGCAGTACCATAGGTATTATATTTTTCTTTTTCCTTAGAGTCCAATTTTTCGAAAGCTTTATTTACATTTTCTATATCAGACAATCCATCTCCAACCCCACCATCTGCTTTCTTTTCCCATCGCCACTTACCGGTCATAAACCTGTCGATCACAGTATATATTCATGTTCAAGCTGCGACCCACTTAAATCCATCCCAAATCTTATCTCCTCGACTCTTTTTAGCACTCTTATCCTCCTTTTTATCATCAGATCAAAACAATTTACTGACAAGCCATCCACCCCCAATAATCAATGCTCCTATTCAGGCAGTCTTCCAAGGATTCTCTTTGGCATAATCAACAGCCTTATTAAACTTATCCCCTACTTGAGCTGTAAATTTTTCAAATCCAGTCTTCTTACTATCCTCTACCTTCTGTTTCAACTCCGCAAAATCTAAAATCATTTTTTTGAGAGCATCCAAATCTTGTTGCGTAGTGAAATTTTGTTGTAGATCTTCTATTTCCTTCTGCTTATCAGCAATAGCTAAGAGAATATTCTTCCTTTTTTCTTCTTTTTTATCATCAGCAATATCCTTCAAGGACTCAATATCCGCGAGCTTTTCTTTTTTAAACTTCTCCAAATCAGCAGAAACATCTTGAATAGTTTTTTGCTGCTTCTCTACTGGAGAAACTATAGGAGCTTCAACAGGAGTTTCTTCAATTTTTGTGTCTGTAGGACTCATGGTAGTGAGAAATATCTAAACAATACACTAAGTATACCAAAACCAGCTTCCAAAAACGAAAAAACACCCCCCAAAAGAGGCGCTTTATTTGACAATATAAGTATCTGTGATATAATTTATATTATTTCACGCAATGCAGCAAAAAAACGTTCAATATCAGTATTGTCATTATACAACGATATACTAATTCTAATCAAGGATTTCTGGTCAATATGATACAGTAATGGATGAGCACAATGTCCTCCTGCTCTCACGCATATATGTTTATCTGCTAGCGCATCGGCAATATCGAGTGCATTCTTCCCATGTACTGCAAAAGAGAAGACCCCTATTCTATTTGTACCATCTGATGATCAGATAAGCGTAACTTTATCTCACAAATCACGAAATCACTGGCAAAGAGCATCGATTAAGGGAGTTTGTACTTCATGCAAAGTTCTATACCCACCAATCCAGTCTAAATAATCCAATGCAGCTCCCATACTGACTGCTCAGATAATATTTGGAGTCCCAGGCTCAAACTTTTCTACAGTACGCAGAAGTTGATTTCCATCTACAGTCACATCTGCAATGCTACCTCCCCCACTCATCAGTGGTTCCAGAGATCTAATATGTTGCTTAGCAAGATACATAACTCCTAGTCCTGTATAGGCAAAAAACTTATGTGCCGTGAAATACAAAGCATCGCAAGCTATTTCCTGTACATCCACAGCAAAATGTGGGACTGCCTGTGACGCATCAATAGCAAAAAACGTTTCATCACGCAACATGCTAGACAACTTCTGCATATCATAGACCTGACCAGTCACATTAGAAACATACGAACAAGCAACAACTTTTGTTTTTGTCGTATATTTTGTAGCAAAATCATCTCGATCAATACTATAATCAGGCTTAATCTCAATAAACTGTATAGAAAATTTAAATACTTTCTGTAACTGCTGCCAAGGGACGATATTGGCATGATGATCCCATATGCCGAGCAAAACTTCATCTCACTCTCCCAAAACACCAGATAGGCACAAAGATTGAGCAAGCAAATTCGACGATGCAGTTGCATTATAAGTATATATGATTTCATCAGCCGAACAATTAATCAGTTTTCCAACTTGTGTTTTAGATTTATGATACAATTCCTCAGAACGTACAGCTAAATCATATGATCATCTATGGATATTTGCATAATCATGCGAGACAAATTGAGACACAGCATCGATAACGTGCTGCGGTTTCTGTGTTGTAGACGCATTGTCCAAAAAAATCAATTCTGGGTTGCTCATAAATATCGGGAAATTTTTTTTGAATTGTACCATCATACATCTAACAAATAAACTATTTACGTACTATAATCCTAGATACATCCAAACTTCACAAATCAATCTCTTTGAGCTGCCCTAGATCAGGATAATATTGTTTCAATCGATCTATCTTTTGGAGTTGTTGTGCAACATCTTGCAGGTTGTTGATATATATATTCTTATTGTCTGCAGTTACTACCAAAGTTCTCTCAGCACCAGGAAGATAGACAATGTTTTTTGGTCTTGTAAAATATGATTGTATCAGCTTAATTTGTTGTACGAGATCCTTCGATGTGATAGGATAAAATATGCCATCCAGATTTTGTAATCCTGTGAGATAGGAAGGTAAGGCTACACGAGGAACGTCCTGTCACAAGGTATTTTGGGGTAAGAGAAGATAACTTGATTCTCTAAAAACAGCATATTTATTGTCTCCTTGATAGAAAACAATATCAGGATCATAAAAACGAACAGATGCTGCGATCGTGTTTTTATCAAGGTAAAAAAGCTGCAAATCTTTCACTATAGGAAAACTAGTTTGCAAACGACTCAAAAGTTCTCCCTTAGAAAATCGCTTATACAGGTAGAAATTTTCTCCCAACAAAGCCTGTCTTATATCCTTATAAAGGTAGGGGTTATCATATAATCATACACTACCGGAGTCGTAAACAATCTTTTGTATAGTAAATTGTGAAGCAAAGACAGTACGAGCAACCACATATCTGATACCAAATATGAGGATAATCGCAATGACAAGGTACCAAAAATACGTGAGAGACACACGTAAAGTACGAAAAGGGAAAGCAAAATGAAAACGCCTACGCAAACGAGTACCAGCACCAATACGAGGCGCATGACGTCTTTCAGCAAAAACTACCATATATAGAGCACCTGGTACAGTAAAACAGTGAAGACAACACCACAGACGACTCATCATATTACCTCCAATGGAGTATGGCCGATTCTTTCCTTGAGTCTTACGCTCGAGTCTTCTTTTTGCCATAGCACATCTTTGAGTTCTACTCTGATATGATTGAGATAATAAGCATGTCTTCATGCTTCATATCTCACATTCATCGCATCATATGATATAAGTACCACAAATCAAAGCGTAACTGCAAACAGCAAGCTATTGGCTCCTTCTACCATAAATACTAAGGCAGCAACACTAGAAGTAAGTCAACTATGTACCGAAGGAAATCCTCCTGCCGTCAATATACTATCCCAATGCAAACTTCCCGATTTTATCAGATCAATGATAAGCTTGATAAATTGGATACATCCAGCAACCGCGATAGGAATCATGTAATAGTGTACCTCAAAGTGCATGGTGCAGCATACATATAAATATATACCTAGACCTATATATAAAGTCAGACAATTTGCAACATTGAAAAAAACAAGCAAAACCATACATATAGACTATATATTTATATAGCCTATTCCATGAAAATCAAAAACCAAGCGATCCTTATAGCTATAGCAACTATAGCAAGCTTTGTATCATACACATATGCAAGCGACTCCTTTCAATCATTTTGGAATACTATAGACAGAATGCCAGTAGAAAAGCGCATAGATTTCTACCAAAAAGCTATGCCTATGCTAGAAAAAGCAGAAAACAACGCAGCAGCTGCCAACATACTAGACACTATGATCAAAAAATACAACATACTCCAAAATCAAGATATACTCGAACAGCTACAAAACATACCAAAAGCAGATTATACGATCATTAGAGAAGAATGGATCAAAAAACATAATCTAACAAGATCTCAAGCAGGATTGGAAATACTTACAAGCAACCATCAACTCAACAAAACAGCACAAATTCGAGCAAATTATCTGGCCGAAAATACCATACCAACTGGCAGTACGCACAAAAGAAACGGCGACAACTCTTATTATGATTATACTAAGATTTTACAGTGGTTTGGTGATCAAGGAGTAAAATTTAGCGATACAAGTAGTTCCGCATTTTCAGAAAATATATGATATGGATACTACAAAGCCTGCAATACAGACGATTGTACAGACAAACTACTCAATGAAACACGAAGTACTCGAGATTTTTTTATAGGAGAAGCTAGTCGTAATTGACCTCATTACAGAGCATTGATGGGGGCAAGGTTTACACAGATATGAATCGGTATAGGACGGAATGAAAACACAAAAAGATACTACATCGTAGTACATTACGGAGTAGAAACGATAGATTAATTGACTAAGATCCAGAACATTGGGCGAAAATCTTTACGTTGATTTCATCGGCACGAGCTGATAATTCTGGCAAAGATGCAGCAAGTTCATCGTACGACAAGGCACGTATATCGATATATGATTCATGCAATTCTTTTAACAGAGAAACATCAGAGCATTTCTTGTTTTCTGCAGTTCTGATGAGTTCTTGATAATATTGTATGAGTCTAAATTTCTGTTTGAGACCAACGACATCTTTACCAACAATATCATATACCCATATTTGTCACCTCTGATACA
>CAYRCS010000027.1:0-7928 GCA_964422855.1 uncultured Candidatus Peribacteria bacterium | reverse complement strand
ATTTCAAATCAAGAAAGTACAGAGACTTTTTCTGCAGGATGATTTTGTAGATACCCATATGATATAAACAGCAAAACGACACCTATTATAAGTTTCATGACATTCCATATAAACGTCTGTTTTTGTTCTTGATTCATGAAGAAGAAAAATACGATAAATTCTATGCCAACATATTGTTTTAACAGAGCTTTTCAATACATTCCAGTTATATATTTGTCTATTGCAACCCAATCCAAATGAAAGTTATATTTGTTCAGTGTCGAATACAACCCTGATGAGCAACCGAAGTACTCAAAGATATTGTCGATCATACAAAATTTTCACAAGCAAGTATATATACACTTGTAAGCTCAGAACAGCACTTAGAAACCAAGCATCATAGAGTAAAAATACAAACCATGTTCCCATCTCGATTAAATGCATTATTTGCTAGCAATAGACAAGTTCGACGAAAAAAAATATTTGATCACCGCTATATTATAGCTATCGCGCCAATATGTATGCGATATATGAGTAAGAAAATAAAGCAAAATCATCCAGACAAGATCATTATATCATCTTTTGCTATCGCCAAAAACATAGATATTGCAAATATACCTACGACACTCTATCTGCATTCACCTATGCAATACATACGAACCCATACAGACGAGTATAAAAAAAAGATACAGTGAATACAGTGACGACTACGAACCAATATAGTCCCCTACCTACAAAAACGAGATAAAAAATATACTACATTCGATAAAGTATACGCCAATAGCAAATACACAGCACAAACAGCTAAAGACATATACAACATAAACAGTACGGTAGTTTATCCAAAAATAGACGAAACATTTTACAATCAACAAATAAGCACATTACCACAAGCATACTACGTGTATATAGGAAGATTGGTCCGTTTTGTAAAAGAACTAGATCGCATCATATTGGCAAACAATACACTATGATTTCCTCTTATTATCATAGGTTCTGGACCTGACGAGCAGTATCTCAAAAAGTTGGCTCAAGATAATGCGATATTTATACCACGAACAAGCCCAGAACAATATATAAAGATACTGAAGGATGCCAAAGGACTAATTAATATAACCAAGGAAAGCTTTGGTATAGTAACCGCACAAGCCATAGCCCTATGAGTACCAGTATTAGGGTACAATCAATGAGCTACTGCAGAGCTTATCAATACATCCAATGGGATATTAATAGACAACAAAAACAATGCGACAATCATCCAACAACGAAAGAAATTTGACCAGCACCAGTTTAATAGACAGAAAATACACGAACAAGCAAAACAAAACAAAAACTCTACTTTCGTAGAGTTTTAGATTTCATTATAAAACACAATTATTTTTTAATAACAGCTTCGATCGCTGCGAAACTACCAGCTCCTTCAGCATTAGTAATGATATATAATTCATCGCCTGTTTTGCCTTTGAAAAAAGTGACGGCAGCTTGATTGAGGAAGAACGTCTTTCCATCATCTGTCATAGCAACAAACTTATTGTCATCAGTCTTAGATAAGACTCCTCTAACGTGCTTTCTTTCTACAGGACGGATAAGCTTATACACAAACTTTCCATCTGTCAAAATCTTGAGTTTGAGCATATCTCCAGGGACAAGTTTGGTTTTACTTGCATAATTAAGTGGGACTGGATATTTTTTTTGATCCGCTCCTATCATAAAGTAACCATCAAACACTCATTCTACAACTTGAGCATCTTCTTCAGTATATGATTGCAAGCCCTGCGATCCCATGACTTCATCCAATTGGGTATCAGTCACCAAACTAGCAACATCACTAGCATCAAACGATTCCATCTTAGCCAATATAGCCTTAATTCTTTTGAGATCACCTTCTATAGTACCGATAGTGTTTTTGACAAAATGTACCATAGAAGCATACTTTTCCATAGCTTCTAGAGAAACAACTTTTTTAGACTGTTTCTCTGCTTTTGGTGCTTTTGTTCACTCTGTTGTTGCTGTTTTTGTTTTTGTTTCTGACATTTTTGTAGCCAAATAATAAAGATATTTAAGTATATAGCTTCGTAGCAAAAAAGCAAATTTTACGCAAGCAAATTACACATTGAGTTCATGGCCAAAATAGATACAATCGCATATCGTTAGGGCTCTTCGTTCAATGGATAGGACACACCTTTGCGAAAGGTGTAATCCGGGTTCAATTCCCGGAGGGCCCAATTAGATCCAAAGCAATACAATATGGTGATCAGAAAGATACATACCAATTACAACAACATTACGAAAGTAATATTTTTTTGTATTGCGGTATTATTAATGATAGGACAATTAACACAAAAAGCGGATGGATCTGAAACAAGCATGGTGAATATAATTGCTCCCGATGGATTAGAAGAAGGTAAGAACATAGCTATCAGTTGATACCTCGTGAGTGCAAACAATTTCCCTATATACACGCATACTATCAACACAAACACCAATAGAAAATTTGGACTCATAAGTACCAACATAAATCTCAATACATATACACACAAAAATATACAGGTGTATGGGAAGATAGTAAATGAACTAAAAAACATAGTCATCATAAAGGTGGAAAGTATATATATAGCAAATCAAGAACTCATTATACAAAACAAAAATACTTATTTCCCAAAAGAATTGATAGTTATAGATACAAGCAACATCAATAATCTCATAGCCAAGAAAGTAGACAACAGCATCGTATTGGTATTAGAAGATATCCCCATCATCACTATTACACCAGAAACGTGTGAGGAGAACTGTAAAGAGCTACAAGATCAGCTCATAGAATGAGCATATGACAACTTTACATCATACCCTGGGATCACTTATTATAAGACGAACGACGCATCCCGAATAGCCTTTTCAGATGCGAATAAGCCATACAAGATAGTTCCGGAAACTGACGACTTATTGTTAGATATATCTGAAGCTATAAACTTTATAGATGAACAATACATTCAAAACAAGATAGATACTATCCCTGCATCATGCCAACAGATAATAGATACCGCCACACACAAATCAATAAGTGGCTCATGAACAGAAGTAAAAATAACCTATACAGAAAAAGTGGCAGATAATGCAAGCATTTCATGCCACTTAGGCTTCAATATAAATTTCAATAGACTAACACCAATTATAGATATTAAGACGCAAGATTAATATTTCACATCGACTATTTCTACTAACTGTCTTCCTGTAGACATCCTCATAGTTACTGTCTCTCCAGGCTTTTTCCCTCTGATAGCTTGTCCCAAAGGAGAATCAAGAGAGATAAATAATTCATCATCTTGGATAGCTACTTCTCATGAACCTACTATAGTTACGGTAGACTTTTTACCATCTTCCATTTTGACAGTTACGCGAGAACCATAATCTACTACAGTATCTCATTTAGCATGCTTCTTGTCAGATATAATTTCTACATCCTCGATCAGTCTTTCAACCTCAGCTATTCTGTTATCGATAAGATCTCTATCCTCCAATGCAGACTTATAATCAAAGTTTTCTGATAGATCTCACATCTCTCTAGCTTCTGATATTCTTTGGATAACGGCTGGAAGTTGAGCCTGTTTAAGATCATGAAGCTCCGCTACTAATTTTTCATATCCCTCTTTGGTAAGATAATTTTTTGGCATAATAATCTAGAGAACGAAAGATAAAAACTTATTTTGTTTCAGATAACATAAGTTTGAAATGATCAAATGCATGACTTACGATATCTTCTACAAACTTAAATGAAGTCTTAGTCATATACATATACTGCTTTCCATCAAATGAAAGACGAAATTTCCCATCATATTTGTTATGCTTATTTCTCTCTATTTTATAATCCAAGGAAACCACAGCATCTTTTTTGCTAGATAGTTTTTTTAGATAAGAATCCATCTTGCCTGCCAAATTCTTACTAACAGCCTTTTTGATAGCATCTTGCATAACAAGCTCTACATTATACAATTTCGCAATAATAGAGACATTGTGACTTGTTGATCATTCTTCAGTTTCTGCTTTTGCGACAGGCTTTGAAGAAGCTTTTTTAGCAGGCGCTTTCTTAGTGGTAGGCTCCTTTGGAGAAGCGGTAGCTTTTTTTACAGGCATGAAGCAAGTAAGGATGTAAATAACAAGCAAAGTATATACCCAAAAACGGACAAATTGCAACCGTTTTATACGCCATGGACAACATATTGTCAAGGCTTGAGGTATTTGGGTACCCCCGAATTATAAAGCATGATATTTCTACAATAATCTATAGCAAGCTCGTCTGTCTTCACATGAAGAGGAACAACAGTACGAGCATGAAGTTCTTGAGCTATATGTAAGGCACTATCGAGGCCTTCATACAAACGAAACAATCAGAGATCTATAGGCAACTGATGTGAAACTATAGCAGTATACCAATCGCCAGATACATAAGGCACATGCTGATAATATATACGCGTAGATCACGTAGATATTATATAGTCAAAACCTACTCCATCAATAGCATATGCTTGTATTCTAAATATATCTACCAATCATCAAGCCAATACATCATTATGAAAATATACTGGCACATCTGGCCAATATTTTGCAAAATCAGTTGGATCACATACATAAGGCGAAAATATAGCACTAACTTTATCTTTTAGACGTTCAATTTGTTGTTTGTTATGCAGATCGGGACAAACCAAAAGTCCTCCATTATCATGGACGATATGCACACACTCAGATCACTGCATTATCGTATGAAGCATATCAGATACCGACATATAAAACCACTAATCTAGAAGCTGCATAAATGCCGATTTGATCGATTGATTCTTATTCCTATCTTTGATAAGGTGATACGCCTTTCTTACAAGCTCTCTAATATCCTGATAATAGACCAAAGCCAGTACTTCAGGCAAGGTAGCCCATTTATAATTACCCGTAAATCATCCTCCATCTTCTATACTCACAAGTGTAGGGTCTCCAGTATATTCTACAAGAAAATAAGTGGTATCTTTATTGAGCTGTCCTTTGTGAGTATCGTCACTTCTAAGTTTTGTAATACCAACTTGCTCTCCTAGCTTCATCTTATTGATAGGAATGCCAGCTTCTTCGCTAATTTCTCTCAGTGCCGCGGCTTCTACAGATTCTCCAGCCTCTATCTTACCTTTTGGAGCTACTCGTTCAATTTTTTTGGAAACAGCATATCTTTTGAGCAATAGAAATTTTGGATCTCCATCGTCTGCAATACGATAAACTATACCACCTGCACTTTGTATAACCTGTTGCATAATACCTATAAGTCCACACCATGTAAAATACGATCAGCCCAAGATCACAACACACCTACAATTCCTGTATCATTTTTTGCGTCCTGCACCATAGTTACCACAGATTGTGCAGATTCCTTCCTCTTTTGCAAGCCTTCCTGGTTTATCGGAGGCAATCAGACAATATCCAAAGATTTTTTATGAACATTATTTTGTATCAAAGGCTTCTTTTTCTCATATATTTGGCCTGATTTCTCAAGATCATAATCTCTCTTTTCTTCTATAGACAAGCGCAAAGACGCAAGCTCTTGTTGTTCAAAACGAAAAGGATTCTCCTTGTTTTTGTCTTCAGGAGATTTTTTCTTCTCTGATTCTGATAGCTCATTGAGTTTATCAACCATAATCTATGCTAATGTTTGCAAAACTCTCTGTAAGATAGCAACATTTTTTCTATAATTAACTCTCGTAGGACCAAGAACAGTCATAACACAATCATATCCTGCTATATTAATCTTAGTATACAAACATGAAATCACTACATCATCTCACTCAAAAAAACTATAATATATTTGATTTCTCTTCATAAGCTTTTCATCAAGTAGTGTTATAATCTTTTTGCTTTCGATAAATTTAATAATCTCTCTCACTGGTTTATAATCTTCATGTAAGTCCTCTTTTAAGAGATTATTAATTCATAAGAAAAAATATTCATCGTTTTTTAGGAATCCTGCAACTACTCCATCTGCCACACTACCCAAAGCTTCCACCAAACGCTTAAGATCCATTCTGGCGTTTTTGATATCCATTTCCTCTGCTTCTATGTCTTTGACATCTTCGTGTATCTGTTGTTCGATATACATACTCAATCCTTTGACAGTAGGTATCCTACCAGAACTATTGTATGGTTGGTATACTAAGCCAGATTTCTCCAAGACATTTAGATATTTTCTGAGCGTGGAAGGAGCGTATTCTACGTCTTCCAAACTATGCAAAAACTTAGATCCTATAGGATCTCATTTAGAGATATAGTGTTCTATGACAATATCAAGCAGCAACAATAGTTTTGGATCCTGCATATCACAAAAATATCGCGATAAACACGATACCTATAGTGATTTAGAATACATTCGCAAGGTTATACGCGTACTGACGTCAACAAGCGATCATATAAGGATATTCTCGTACTACTCGCATGACAAAATTCAGTAGCAGTAAGCAAAAAAAGTCATTTTACACACAGCATCATCGTCAAGACTGTGTAAGTATCAAAACCACCACGAACCAACATAGGTAACAATTGAGCAGTTTGTATAGTGTCTTTACCATAAGCAGACAAATAATACGACATATGTTCCTCAGAGACACCATCAGGAGCAAAAGTATTGGCTGCAATATCTCCCTTTTGAAGATAAGAGATAAGCTGCGCAGTATAATCTTTGTCCAAATACAACAAATAATCACAAAAAACATCCAAGTGCTTTTCTATATTCTTGAGTTTATAATAATGCACATATTGCAAAAATCTATCTACCTCTTCTTGCAAAAAAAACGGTATATCCAAAAGAATAATACGAGCATTGATACGGTCTCTTAGTGCCTGAGCCAATAATTGTGTCATGAGTACAAGAAGCTATAAATTACATAAGTTGCACTGCGATTTTAGGGTTTTTAAGTTTCATATATTCTATCAAATGTACATCATGTGTTACAAAAACAACGGTAATCCCCTGTGCATTGAGATCCAATAAAGTATCTGCCACTTTCTTGGTTTCTTCTCGATCCAAGTTACCAGTAGGCTCATCAGCAATGATAAATTCTGGATTGCTCACAAGCGCTCTGGCAATACCAACCTTTTGTTTATGTCCTCCACTGAGTACTTCAACTGGAGTATGCAAAGAATCTTCCAAGTGCAAAAGATGTGCAACTTTTTTGACCTGCATATCGATAAGCGATTGTCCCAATCAAGCTATTTTGAGAGGATATGCTATATTTTCTTCCACAGTCAACCAATCAAGAAGTTTGTAATCTTGGAAAACGACACCAATACTCTTTCTATATCTCTGCATTTCACTAGCCGAAAACTTAGACATATCTTCTTGTCCATGATACATAGTTCTAGCAGGAAGCTGATGGTTACCTATAAGAAAGTGTACGAGCGTTGTTTTACCTGTGCCAGACTTGCCTTGTACAACAACAAAATCGCCCTTATAGAGAGCAAAATTAAAATGATCAAAAACCAAATGATGTCCATTTGGATAGGCCCAACTAAGGTCCTTTATATTGATCAACATAGCGTGTTCTTTGCGATCCATTGATGATAGAAGATATAAATATATCCAAGTATAGTAGCTACAACGCAAAAATACCAGAATCCACCAGACACATACAGCACAATAGATTGACAAATATAATTTTAATGTATCCAATAGTGACAAGACCACAATATACCAAGACTATTTCTTGCAAAGCTGGGACAAACAACTAGTATCCAGACAAATTTACCACACATTGATAGTGATGATCGATATACAAAACGCTCTAAGCCAACTCCAACAAGTAACAACAAGCGCTCAAGCTGATAGTTGGTTTGACACCTATTTGGGCAAAAAAGGCCAACTTAACGAAGAATTCAAAACACTCGGCTCTCTCAGTCCCGAAGAAAAGAAAAACGTCGGACAA
>CAYRCS010000026.1:2039-14035 GCA_964422855.1 uncultured Candidatus Peribacteria bacterium | reverse complement strand
GTCTCCTGATTGTCCAAGACGGTAATATATATCTTATCAAGGGTAGGGTTTGGATAGGCAATGGAGATGGTTCTGGTTTCTATAGGATCACAGTAGGCAGCAAAAATTTGGGAAGGTTTGCGATCTCAATCATTGTCTATCTGTCGCAAAAAATAGTATGAAGTACCACCCTTATCGTTGTCATGTGAAAAGCTATATGATTGTGGTGAGTTGCTATTACCAGTATGTGATGGGACAAATCCTACACTATCTCGTTGGATACCATCCGTACTATATTCTACTGCAAATCAGGAATTATCTATCTCAGTATACACAGACCATGTGATGCCGACCTGTCCATCGTTACAGGTTGTTTTGAAATCATTTGCCCATGTGACTGGCAATGGACTGCTGATCGTCCCACCAAGGGTGAGTGTATCACCAAATCAAGTTGATGATGCAGTGACATAATTGTTGCTGATATCTGGTGTGCCATATTGACGATCTCGATTTGCTCAGTTTTTTTGCCATTGGTCTAATTCTGGTTCGGATACTCCGGCAAGTTCACCATCAAAATACGTGACTTTGTTGGTCACTGCGGTAGGTGTGTTAGTAGGCGTAACGACGTACCATAGATATATACCATACCCACTAGCGGAAACTTTTTGGGTATGTCAGCGGACGATATTTGTGACACCTAAATTATCAGGTGAAGTAATATTCTCACGCAAATTTGCTGGATCTTGATTTGTGGGGGCGTTCAATGTTCTCGTAGCAGAAATTGTCCCACCATCAAAAATATCGGTTGCGCGAGATGCGTCTGATTCTCCTGACAATGATCAGGTCGTACCTAGATCAATATTTTGACCATTGAGATCAAGAAGTCATTGTTGGAATATGAGCTGATTTTTGACTGACTGATTTTGTAAGAGTTCTACTCCTGCTGGATTATCTATCGTCAGGGTTGGGAAATTGGTCACTGTCGTACCACCAACGGTTTCTGGGCTCGTGCCTGTCATTACCACTCTTGCATTACTTGCAGGAGTAAATGCATCTGGAGTGCCTTTATTGTTAGTGATGCTTCAGTCTAGATGTATGACTCCATCTCCGGCTATGTTTGCACCTGGGGCAATAAGTGTATGACCATTGTTTTTCAATGATCCATCTACTCTTATATTGCCATCTACTCTCATCTGAGCATCAGCTGTCAAAGTAGCAAGGATAAAAGCTGCAATACTAGCTAGTTTTTTGGGGCTAAGAGATGCAACACTACTTGATATAGCATTTTTTAATCACATGCTTTATTCACAATAACAATATAAATTCCAGCATATCATATATTTGCCAGACTAAGTTACAATGTCAATATCTGAGAAAATAAATACAGCTTCTTTGGGCTTGCAAAGCGGCGGCTTATTGATATCGGTATATGTAGTGATTTATATGTTATTATATAAAGGTGGCTAGAAGGAAGAAATGAGTTGGTAGCTTGATGCTCAACAAATATAGGCTCTCACTAGGGCTATTTACCTTGTGATGATTGTATTTTTTCTCTCTCTTTTTGGCACAAGGCTCTCCAGTATTGGTATTTTTTCAACAATATGCGCGTATTGTGCTCTGAGATATAGGTGTAAGTGTGTTCTTTGCACTCTGTATAGTCGCAGGATTGATGATATTGGCCAAAGGATATCTCATGAAAGTCATCCTTAGATGGTTTGTGAGTTTGCTGGTGATATTGTCTGCTATATTCAACTTCCCACTCATCGATGGAGAAACTGGGAGATATGAGGCTTTTGGATGATATTTGTCGTATCCAGTACTATGGATACTTGATATGATGTTTGGTGGACAGGCTATTGCAGTCAAAGGTTTTGTGATCGTGTTGTTTGTGGCTATATTGATATGGATACTCTATACGCTTAATTTCACCTTGCCCAAGATAAACATCAACTTCCGTGTCGATGATAAACCAGCTCCAAGAAAAGAAGAACCAAGAAAGGCTACTGTGGAAAGATACTATGATGAAAGTCCCAAACAACACTCTACTCATGAGATGGGTGCTCCTATCTCTGCAAGCGTCATCAAAACAATGCTCAAGCAAAAAGTCCAAGAAAAGATAGCAGAAAAAGAAGAAAAAATCAGACCGGTTGTTTCGTTTTCCAAAGACAAACCGACATTTGATATCTCGCTCATGCAGACCAATGTCTGACAGACGGCGACTATTGATGAGACTTTTTTGATGGAAAAAGCAAAGGCTTTGCAAAGCAAATTGATGGAGTTTGGCGTCGCGATACAGATCGATGGATTTGATATCGGACCGTCCATTGTCCAGCTGAGGATCAAACCTGATGCTGGTATCAAACTATCATCTATCGAATCACTCAAAGACGATATATCCTCATCACTCAAGACCAAATCACTCAGAATCATAGCTCCTATCCCTGGTACCGATACGGTCTGAATACAGATCCCAAATCCCAAACCAAGCATGGTCAGACTCGGCGATGTCCTGGGTTCTGCAGACTTTGCTGGACACATGAAAAAGAGTTTTACCAATCTATCATTAGGTAAATCAGTTGATGGGTCTACGGTATTCAAGACATTGGAATCAATGCCACATTTGCTCGTAGCAGGAGCAACAGGTAGTGGTAAATCTGTCTGAGTCAACGACTTCATCTTGTCTCTCATCTATCAAAATACGCCATCAGAATTGAAGTTCTTGATGGTTGATCCCAAGCAAGTAGAATTGGAATTATATAGTGGATTGCCATATCTCCTCTGACCAATCATCCACGAGTCTGAGAAAGCAATCAAGTTGCTCAAATGGGCAGTCGCACAGATGGAAAAAAGATATAGTCTCCTCAAAGAAAAGAGAGTAAAAAATATCGATGAGTACAATGCTAAAATCATGTGAGACAAGATGTTCCGTATCGTGATCGTGATCGATGAATTAGCAGAACTTATGCTATCAAGTAAGAATAGAAAAGAAGTAGAATGATATATCACGCGTATTGCACAAAAAGCCAGAGCTATCGGTATGCATTTGATCGTGGCAACACAGAGACCATCAGTAGATGTGATCACCGGACTTATCAAGGCAAATATACCTACAAGAATCGCCTTCTGAGTGGTATCGGAAATTGATAGTAGAACGATCCTTGGTAGACAAGGTGCTGAGACACTCTTGGGTAAATGAGATATGCTCTATATGGATCCTACTACCAGAGAACCTATCAGACTCCAGGCACCATTTGTCGATACTGATGAAATTGAAGAAATAGTAGGCAAACTCAAAGATAAATATATGAAGTGACTATCAGAAAATGATATATATGACCCTGAAATAATGGATGTCATCAACGGCAAACGAGAAGGTGGTGGAGAAATTTGAGGAGGCGATGCTGGTAATGATGAAGAGCTTGTCCAACAAGCAATACAAGTGGTCGCACAGACAAGAAAAGCATCTGCAACACTCCTCCAAAGAAAACTTAATGTGTGATTTGCACGTGCTGCAAGGATCATGGATATCATGGAAGAAAGAGGCGTGATCGGTCCACAGGATGGAGCGAAGCCTAGGGACATTTATTTGTAAATAACATATGGATATCGTACTCGCTGTATTTGCTATCATATTTCTCTTGCTCTGACTCCTCTGATCATTTGCTCCTATACTGCCTGGGCCACCAATAAGTTTGCTCGGATTACTCATGCTAGAGTTGAGTAGTTATGATGATTTTGGGATGCAATTTTGGCTTATCATGATCGTATTGACTGCTATTAGCATGATACTGGACTATATCATACCAATATGGGGAACGAAAAAATTTGGTGGAAGTAAGGCAGGTACACGATGAGCAACAGGATGACTTATCGTATGATTGTTTCTCTGACCTTTGTGAATTATCCTAGGGCCATTTGTCTGAGCTATCGTGGGTGAATTGATGAACAACAAAACAGGCAAACAAGCTATCAAATCTGGCATGGGATCTTTGCTGTGATTTGCACTAGGAACTGGATTGAAATTTGTGGTGACTGGATTGATGTTGTGGTATGGGATAGCAGCGATAATCAATTAGTATATAATACACAATAATCAAAAAAGCCTCTCCGTTGGAGAGGCTTTTTTGTATGTATATCATATACAATTATTCTGCTTCTTTTTCTTTCTTGGCAGGAGCTTTTTTGACTGCTGCTGGCGCTTTTTCGTTTTGTGCGTCGCCACCATCAGACATTTGCAATGCCTTGATACTCAAACCAATCTTTCTCTTCTTGAGATCCAAGAGGATAACCTTCGCTTTCACGATTTGACCCAATTTCACGATCTCATTTGGATTGTTGATAGATTGTTGAGATAGTTCCGACAAGTGGATAAGTCCATTGATGTCATCAAATACTCTCACGAATACTCCGTATGGTACAAATCTGATCACTTCACCATCGATGATATCACCTTGCTTCACTTTTCTTGGGATAGCCGTCCATGGATCTTCTTTGATTTGCTTGGCAGACAATGATATCTTGCCGTTTTCCAAACCAATGACTTTCACTTGGATCTTGTCACCAACTTTTCCTAATCTGTTGATATCATTTACGTGACCGTATGTTAATTCTGAGATGTGTACCAATCATTCTACAGTACCACCGATAGTAACGAACAAACCGTATGATGATAAGCCACTTACGACTCCATCAAATGTCTTGCCCACTGCTAATTCAGCCAATACCTTTTCTCTTTCTTCTCTGAGAGCTTCTCTTTCTGATAAGATAATTCTCTTTTCATCTTCGTCGATATTGATTACTCTTACTCTCAATTCTTGACCAATAAGAAGCAATAATTTACCGAAGATAGCTTCTTGATCACCATCCTCAACTCTTGGGTAGTGAATAGGAGCCAATTGAGACAATGGCACAAATCACTTGATACCATGCATATCTACTAATAGACCTCCCAAGTTTGCTTCTGTAGGGATTACTGTGATAACTTCATCTTTGTTTGATCTAGCGAGGATGTCATTCCAGATATCGTATTGTAATAGTTTTGTAATAGAAATGATGTAGTATCCATCTTCATGTTTGATAGATGGGTTGATGATTTCTACTTCTACTTCTCTACCTGGAGCAAGTTCAAATTTACTTCTTTCCAATTCCTTCAATTCTTTAGAAAGGATAACTCCTGTAAATACACCATCACAACAGTCGATAAGAAGACCGTTTTCAATTTTACCTCTAACTATACCTTTTACTTTAGCACCTTCTTTGATTACTGGAACTGCGTCCAAAAGTGCTGAAGCAGAAGCTGATTTTGCTTTTGCCATGCGAAATAAAATGTTAAGAATATAAAAGGCCTTGTCGTCGTGTATATTTTGGACGAAAGGTTATGCCTGCCTGATAAACTATACTTTGAGTCCGAATTTCTTAGCTACGATTTGGTATCTCTCCAAATTTGTTTCTTTAAGAAACTTCATCAAACCTCTTCTCTTAGCAACTCTCTTCAACAAACCTCTTTTTGCATCGAAGTCATGCTTGTGAGCTGCAAGATGTGATTGGAGATTGTTGATTTCTTCTGACAAAAGTCCGATCTGTACCTCTGGAGATCCAGTATCTGTCTCGTGTCTCTGCAAGATTGCTTCCTTTTCAGCAGATGTTTGTTTTTCTGCTACGGCAGCTGTTTTTGCTACCTTTTCCTTTTTTGCAGCTGGCTTTTTGGCTGCTGCTGTTTTTTTTGTAGGCATGTTAAACTCTGGAAATAAAATGATAAAATAGTTCGCGATACACATGCAGTTTGGATGCCGCTAGAGTGTACGTTTACCTTTGCTAAAGCTGTGTCGGTATATACCACCGACTGGACTCGAACCAGTATCCACTCCTTAGGAGAGAGTTGTTCTATCCCGTTGAACTACGGCAGCTTGGCAAGTGAGTGTATACAATTCCTTTGTAAAAACAAGCAAAATGTAGCACAAAATAGCCTGATTTTTATATTTCTTTTTGTTTGGGAAAGTATATAGTGCTCAATATGAAAAAACGAGAGATAAGACTTGTATTTGTTGCGATTATAGTGGCTTTTGCTGCTATGTTTGTCGATCAAGCTATATCAACAGATCCTATCGGATACGGTATGGACAAACCAAGTGGCACAGAACAAGGTGTTTTTGCTATTCTTGGCTTGATGCGCAAAGGCGCTCTTTTAATGAATGCGGACTACGATCTCGAAAATGATGCATCTATACAAAAATATGTTAGTGTTCGTAAGCCATATGATGATTTAAATTATATTCCTGCAGATCTGGTAGAAGTAGATACTTCTTATATCATCACAAAAACCGCAAAACCATTACTGAGACCAGAGGCAAGTCGTGCATTTACTGAAATGGCACAAGACTTTTATATAGAATATGCCAAAAAGTTTGTCCTCGTCAGCGCATATAGGTCCTATCAAGATCAAAAAAGACTCCTAGGTGCATGATGCTCGAGAGCAAGATGTGCACAGGCAGGTACCAGTGAACATCAAGCATGACTAGCTGTCGATCTAGCAGTATGAACTGATAGAGGGGGACTGTATTCCATCAGCGATAAGAATAATAAATACTATAAATGGCTAGAAAACAATGCGCACAAATATGGCTTTCACAACACTTTCCAAAAAGGCATGGATATCGACGGACAGATGGAAGAGGGTTGGCATCGAAGATATGTAGGGAAATGATTGGCTACTTTTTTGTATGAAAATGGGTGGACCTTGGGGGAATATTATGCTAATTCTCATAGTATATCGCAATAGTTTGCATTCCAAAATATCTTTACTATAGTGTATGCGTATTTATTTTTTGTATGTATATCAGGATATGGCAGAAGACATAGTAAAAGACGAACAAATCGAAGAACAAGACAAGGGAACACAAGGCGATCAGAGTGCTCAAGATAGTACACAAAAAACAGTCACTATAGATGTACTCCAAGAACAAGTACAGATGTTGCAAAAACAATTGGAGGAACAAGGTGGTATCACCAAGAGAGCGCAATACGACTACATCAATCTCAAGATGGATTTTGATAGATGGAGCAGACAAAAAGACGAAGAAGCAAAGACTGCACATATCGATACACTCATAGACGTAGTCAAGAAATTTTTGCCGTTTGTAGAAGACTTGAGAAAGTCTTTGGAAAGTATATGACCAGATCACAAGGAAGATCCACTGACGAAGTGAGTAGAAATCGTGTATAGTAAATTTTTGCAGACCTTGGGTAGTATGAAAGTAAAGCCTATCGAATCTATAGGACAAACTCCTGACTCCTATATGCATGATCCAGTCAGTATGCAGCCTACCGATGATGAAGCTATGAAGGGCAAAATTATTGCAGAATTTGCCAAAGGTTTCATCTACGATGATGGACAGACAAAAAAAGTAATCGTTGCAAGCAAGGTAGTTATCGGACAATAAAAAAATCACAAAAAGTTTTATACTCTTTACCATATCTCATGGAAAATATTGATCCAGCAGCATTGCAACAAGCTATGGAAGCCATAACTACAGCAGCAGAAAACTCCGGTGATCCAGCAGCAGTACAACAAGCTATGATGATGCAAAATGTTATGACAAACAATGACTTGGGCATGATGCTTGGTCGATGAGCAGGGGTATTTGGTGCGATAGCCATTATTGCTGTTGTACTTATCCTTATACCATTGTGTAAGATGTTTGCTAAGATGGGTAACAATTGGTATGAAGCATTGATTCCTGGGCATAATTGTTATGTATTTATCACAAATGCTGGCAAACCTGGATGGTGGATTTTCGTAGGATTGTTATTCCTCATCCCTGTATTGGGTTGGATAGCAGGAGCTATATTGGCTATTATTATGCATTTTGCAGTATCTATAGGTATGGCTCATAAGTTTGGTAAGGGTACTGGATTTGGTGTGGGTATGGCTATACTTCCGTTCATTTTCTTCCCTATATTGGGCTATGGAAGTGCTACTTATACGAGATAATTGTATACCAATACATAGTACCAAAAACTCTCCGTTCCGGAGAGTTTTTGTTTTGCTTGCAAGTATATGAGACAACATTATTCTGCAGCTATGAAAAATATCCTTATCACTGCATGTAAGACTCCTGATATTGATGGCGTAGCTTGTGCTATCGCGTATAAGTCTTTTTTGCAACAACAAGATGTAGCAAACAACTACTACGTTGCCTTTCAAGATGGCATACATATTGAAGGAAAATTTGTCATAGATACACTGTGAATACCATGTAAGGAATTGGGGGCACATGATAGGTACGATAATTTTATATTGGTGGATATGTCAGAGAGAGGTGGGATGCCTGATGCAGTGAATCTGGATAAGGTCATAGAAATTATAGATCACAGATCTTTTCCTGATTATGCAGCTTTCCCAAATGCAGCTTTTCGTGTCGAACCTGTGTGAGCTGCAGCGACGCAGATAGCAGAGTTTTTCTACTTTAACCAACAGATCAAGCTTGACCCAAAAATAGCGCAACTCCTCCTCTGTGCGATATATTCCAATACGGTTAATTTCAAGGCAGATGTTACTACGTTTCGCGATGAAAGGATGAGAGACTGGCTCCAAACATTCGTAGAAGATAAAGAATTGTTTATGCAGATGTTTGATTTTAAAACTCATTATGTATGTGACAATCTTAGACAGATTCTTGTCTCTGATCTCAAAGAAATGCCGGAGAAAAAATTTACTATATTTCAGATCGAAGTGAATGATAGTGCAATGATATTGGCTCGCCAAGAGGAAATCACAAGCATCATGAAAGAGATCTCTGCAGACATAACTCATGCTATTCTCATTATCCAAGATATACAAGCAGGCAAAACAACAATACTCAGTCGCGACAAACAAACAGCAGAACTTATGGGAAATGCCTGATTGCCATGAATAGCTCATGGACTATTGCGACAGATAGATAATATTATGATGAGAAAAAGTATTATACCGTATATCAAAAAATAAATGATAGAGATAAACCATATCCCTCATGAACCATGAATATATATTTTCAAAGATAGTGTTTGAAATATTTTGTATATTGGTAAAGCAAAGAATTTACAAAAAAGAGTCCAGCAATATTTCAGTCCTGGATCGGTATGGAAGCAGGAGATGGTACATAGAGCCAAAACAATTGATTATGTGTGTGTATACAATGAGAGCGAAGCCCTCTACTTAGAGTCAAACCTCATCAAAAAACATCAGCCTATATTTAATAATTTGCTCAAGGATAATCAGAACTATTGCTTTATCCGTATCAGTCATGAAGACTTCTGACAAATAAGTATCGTCAGAAAAAGATATGAAGACAAAGCTATCTACATATGACCAAAACACCAAAGACAAGTAGTCAAAGAATTTATGCAATACCTCAGACAGATACTTAAGTTTAGAACAAGCAAAGTTGCAGAATTTAAAAGTGGCAAATTGGGGACAGACTTCTACTTCTGATTGGAAAAATGACGAAGCGTGATAGCCAAACTCAAACAAAAAAACGCACAGTACTATATCGATGAAGCTGCAAGACACGGCTTAGTGATTGACAAAACGTATGAAGAGTATAAGACCGAATACGCGCATATCATCAATCTCATCACATCTTTTTTTGCAGGCAATACCAAGCCTATCGAACAAGAAATTCGTAGACAAATTGACGAAGCAATTGCCAAACAACATTTTGAACGAGCAGCAAAACTGAGGGATATATATGTCAAAATCGATAGTCTCGTAGAGAAGCAAAGAGTCGTCGTGGAGCAATCCATCAGTGGCTTTGTAGCTATGGCCAAAGAGATGTCCTGATGGACAGTGTTTGCTATTTTTTCACTGTATGAGTGAAGAATTATTGACATCATCAGACACAAACAAAAAGCCGAAGATCTCGATATGGCGGCCTTTGTTGCAATGATAGAAAACCAATATGGAGCAGTAAAAATATATGCCGATGATTGCAAAAAAGAATTAGAAGACTTACACTCGTATACCGATTGATCTCTCTTTTTGGTCGATACAAAGATCAAAAAAATAAAGAAAAAAACTCTCACCGAATTACACAAACTCGTGCAAAAAAGTATTGAAGATTTTGTGCAGGCAAGTAGTTTTGAAAAAGAAAGTTTGATGAACGATGTACTCAAAACTATCGAAACCAGATATGGGCTCAATCAGTTTCCTTATAAGATAGAATGTATCGACATCTCACATCTCAGTGGATGATGGATGAGTGGTGGCTTATCGTGCCTAGTTTGATGAATTCCTATGACTAAATGATATCGTAGATATAAAATCAAAACAGTTAAAACTCTCGATCAACAAAACAATGATTACAAGGCACTTGAAGAAGTTTTGACCAGAAGATTTTCCAAGGACAATCCAAGTGAAAAACCAAATATATGTATCATAGACTGAGGCAAATGACAGCTCGGTGTTGTACAAAAATTACTTGCAAGCAATAAAGAATTTATGGCTGAGGCTAAAGATATCCAGTTTGTGGCACTGGGCAAAGGTGATGCGAGAAAAAGGAAAGCAAAAAATGATGGAGCGAAAGAAGAACTGCTTGTCCTCACCGATAAAGTAGTCAAACATTATGATTTCACTTATGATGATAGTGATAGGATACTCATCAAAGCCAGAGATGAATCTCATCGCTTTGCAAATGCGTATAGGAAAAAACAGATGCAGAAAGAGTGGAAATAATTTGACATTTCGAGGCTTAAGGAGTATACTTATGCTGTATTTATCTATCCTCGCTCCATGAAAGTAGTCTTCCCCAAGCATATCAAAAAAGGGATATTTGCGACCATGAGCTTCAATATATGACCGCTTACTATATCGGTTATCCAGCTTTTTATATTGGCGATGGGTATAGCAATTTCTTTAGCTATATTTAATCAAGCATCTGCTAGTGGTTCCAAGATGGTATGACTTGTGGTTGCCTTGCCCGTCTTTCTTCTCTTTGTGATCATAGCATTTTTTCAGATATCAGAATTATCACTTATTCCATTTATTGCGAAACTTATCAGAACATATTTCTTTGACACAACCAGAAAGTATCAGGTTAATTTCGATAGAGCAGATGAAGTAGATATCTTGCTCAAAGAATCTCATGTTGGAGATCAAAAAGATGTCATAAGTTATAAGACTAAAGAAGTTGTCGATCCCAAAGTATTGGAACAGATCGAGAAAGGTTGATTATTGTAAGTACTTATCTACAAGAAAGGTGGGTTTAGGATCCATCGAAATATATGCAAATAGTATATGACGCAGTATGACTCTATCGAAGTATCGCCTGTCTGGTACTTATTTTTGTTTTATACAAACGAAATAGTAAAGCACAGTTTGTTGCTCCGCGCAAGGCGCTTACGATCTGGTCCAATATATATACGTGAGCAATTGTTTTGTGTATTATACTTGCTGTGTTGTTGCCACTGCAATTACGCATTACCACACCATGACTAGTCAATCGTGAACCAGCATATGCAGCGCAAATATTGTTTGATGTATCACTTTCGATGACAGCAAAAGATTTGCCTCCGAGTAGATTTAGTGTAGCCAAAGGATTTGTATCCAATCTCATACAATCACTCCCTCAATACCAATGGAGCACTTTGTTTTTCTCATGACTTCCTGTTTTGCGTACGGCGTATTCATCTGATACTATTGCTACAATAACAAATATCTCGTCTCTCTCTATGGGCGACTTTCCGCCCACGGAAAATTTTGTAGGGACTGCGATTGGCGATGCTTTACTTTTGGCATTGGGTAATATCAAACATATACAGTGAGATGTGCGTCCATTTTTCATCCTTATTACGGATGGCGACTCTAACAAATGATATGATCCTGAGCAGATTTTGCCAACACTCAAACAGCTTAATATACCAGTATATACTATATGACTTGGCGCAGGCTCTACCATCATAGGGACAGATACCTTTGGTACAAGTGTCTATACCGACATCAATCTAGATCTCCTCAAGCATATTGCAAAAGAGACCTGAGG
>CAYRCS010000026.1:0-1939 GCA_964422855.1 uncultured Candidatus Peribacteria bacterium | reverse complement strand
CATCGTTTTATGCAGTATCATATTGAATGGAAAATGTCGTCATCATAGGCTCTGGACCAGCAGGTCATACCGCAGCTATCTATGCAGCGAGAGCTGCTATGCAACCACTCATGTTTGAGTGATTTTTGGCTGGATGAATTGCAGCTGGTGGACAACTAACGACTACCACAATCGTCGAAAATTATCCTGGATTTCCTGAGTGAATAGATGGTAGCGAACTCATGATGAACATGAGAAAACAATCATTGCACAATGGAGTGAGAATAGAAACTAAGACCGTAGATAAGGTAGATCTATCTGTGCGACCATACAAGGTTTTTGTTGGCACTGATATTATTGAAACCAAAACCATCATCATATCGACAGGAGCTACTGCCAAGCGTATGTTTGTCCCTGGAGAAGAGATCTATCGACAGAGATGAATCTCTGCCTGTGCAGTATGTGATGGAGCGATCCCATTTTTTCGTAACAAACATCTTGTCGTCGTATGAGGCGGAGATAGTGCAATGGAAGAAGCAAATCATCTCACACACTTCTGATCAAAAATAACTATATTGGTGAGGAAAGATACTTTCAGGGCTTCCAAAGCCATGCAAGATAGAGTCTTAGCAAACCCAAAAATAGAAGTATTGTGGAATACTGAACTCAGAGAAGCACTCGGAGATGGCAATATGCTCAATGCACTCAAAGTATATAATAACAAAGAAGATAGAGAATATGTACTCGAAGTAGGTGGATTGTTTTATGCTATCGGACACACGCCAAATACAGCATTCTTGGACAAGCAATTACTAAGTGATGAAACCTGATATTTGATCACATATGCAAAAGCATGCGAAGAATGATCGACTCAGAATTTTGGAGAAGGAACTCACTTCCCTACCTCTACATCGATCAAATGAGTATTCGCTGCATGAGATGTGGCGGATAAGAGATATAGACAGGCTATTACCTCTGCTGGAACTGGTTGTCAAGCATCATTGGATGCGGAGAAGTGGTTACAGGAAAATGGAAAATAATTTTTTATATTTCTTGATAGTATGAAAAAAATATTGGCTCTTATAGCTATATGCGCAATAAGCTCTAGCTATAGTTTTGCATATGCACAAATGACCCCCGCTGATATTATAGAGAATATGAGCGACAATATAGATAGCACGCTCATGGAGTTCTTATCTGGAATAGGTAGTCAGACACAACAGATCGTCGATGATAATATTGCTTTGTATCTGGGTGAATATTGTGTAGCAAACAATGTACTTGCTTCGGTAGATATTGTGGACTGTGGCGATTATCAATCCATAGCTCATGTATTGGATGGGATATTGGAAAATCTGGTACCAGATTTTGAAAGCACTATGGATATCAGTTCTATTGATATTGCGAGTATTGATGAAGCACAAATTATTATAGAAGAAACCCAATTCCAAGTAGAACAAGAGATGGCAAAACTTGATAGGCTTACACAGATTATGAACAAGGCTCTCGATAAACCAAATCTTACTGACAAACAAAAATTTGGTATTCACTATGTCTTGTTTGCTCTTGCATCAATTCATGATATTTTTGGCTTGTTACCTAGTTTCCTTGAAGATATGACTGGATACATAATTGATCTTCGTAATACATTTGGAGACATAAACCTATAGTAGTGACATATTTTCATAAATATATACAATATAGACTAGATACCATTTCTTACAAAAAACAATACAAAAAAAACATCCCGGCTTTACTGCTGAGCATAAAAACTTATACTCAGGGCGTGGTTTTATATAGTCTATTTTGAAAACATGGTTATGCATATCGAAAATCATCAACAATTTACTGATGAAGTACTCAACTATGATGGTGTAGTCCTTCTCGATTTTTACGCTGAGTGGTGTGGACCATGTAAAATATTGGGGCCTATAGTAGAAGAATTGGCTCAAGATTTTGC
>CAYRCS010000025.1:0-14858 GCA_964422855.1 uncultured Candidatus Peribacteria bacterium | reverse complement strand
TCTCGTTTCACCAATCATCTCCGTTATCCTTTGGTTTGTCATCCTTTGGTTTCTCATTCTTCTTTGGCTCGTCTGTAAACTGCAAAGAGATATCTACATGGATTTTTCTATCAGATAATTTGTTTCCGCTATTGCCTATAACACACTTATCCCATGGGATATCATATGATATCTGGATATCTGTGCCTGTTGTTGCGATCTTATCTTTGATGGTCGTCAATATTTCTGTATATCATGATGCAATTCTAGCTGCGATGAGTCTTGCATTACCCAGATTGCTTCTGCCATCAGCTCTTTTGTGTTCAGGTCTGTTTGCAAGTTCTGTGTGTTTGGATGTATCGGTGAGTTCTTTGATAAGACCATCTATCATAGCTGCATTGGGAGCAGAAAACGATGATTTTAGTGCTTGTAATTTGGATATCTCCGCATCCAAGACTGCTTGTCATTTGGCTTCACTCATAAATATCTGATCGGCTCATCCTAAGATAGTGATCTTACTTGCAGTGATATTGTCTTGTGTATCTATCGCATCTGTAACATCTTGTAAGTCACCACTTTCTATATCTGTCTTTCCAAGTTCATAGTATTGCTCATCAGCAGCGTCACGCTGTGATTCCTTATTTTCTGGTACAGAAGAAATAACATCAGTCGCTAAAGTTGACAAATCATCTTGCGTAGACTCAATAACTCCATCTGCTGGATTGAGGATATCATCATTACCTTGTTTCTCTAGACTCATACCAGTGCACAAAACATAAATATACTCCTAGTATATCCCCGGAGGCATGTTTTGTCAAAAAAAGAGCCACAAAATGGCTTTTTTGCGATAAAGAGACAGTTTATTGTTTGTACCAAAAAATACAGTCTTCTGGACCATTGCGGACTGGCATAGATTTTGCTCATGGGAACTGGACTTTTTGTCATTCTGGTACGATCATACCACCACGACATATTTCTAATTGTGCTATCAATTGATTACATAAATCAGCTTCTGCTGCTATTCTGATCCCATAGGGCGGATTTGTGACGATGCATCAGGTGAAAGTATCGTCATGAGCAAATGCTTTGACGCTATGGACGATATATTTTTCTACGCCTGTATTGTAGGCGTTTTCGTGGGTCATCGTGATCATCTTGGGGTCTATATCAGTAGCTCTGATACTTATGGTTGGTGTCTTTTCTGCTGCGAGGGCATCTGCATATACTTTATCCCAGATAGCATCATCTGCATTTGGGAAAAAATGACAGGCGAAATCTCTGTACTTACCTGGAGCTATATTGGCAGCTATCATTGCCGCTTCGATAGCAATCGTTCCTGAGCCACAACACGGATCTCGGAAGTCAGTCTTCGCATCTCGACCAGATTGTAGGATCAATGCCGCTGCTATGGTTTCTTGGATAGGAGCAGCTCCAGCTTGTTCTCTATATCATCTCTTGTGGAGGCTTTCGCCTGAGGTATTGAGCCATATGGTACACTGATCATTGACGATCTGGATCAAAAGATCTGTAGGCATATATGATTCGTCTTGTTCTCGCTTGGCTTCTCTGGAGCCCGTCATCTTGACGAGGATAGATTTGTGGGCGATAGATTGGATAGTCCTGACACTATGGAGACCTGAGTTACTACTCTGTGCATTGACGACGATAGGATGATTGGGAGCAATGTATTGCGACCGCTCTATCGTCTGGACGAGATCAAAGAGTTGATCAAAATTTTTGACAGGAGATTTAGCAAGCTGGACATACACTCTATTGGCTGTACGTAAGCTGATATTGAGTTTGTAGACTCATGGCCAATCAGCCTGTGTCGTACACAAAGCAGGAGAAACGACACGAGCAGAAAATCAGCAAGTTTTGAGTTCTGCTTGTGTCAGATGTGATACGCCGATAGGGCTAGCTATGAGGACCTCCATATAAGTATTTATTTGATAATAGATCGTATTTTTTCACTTACAGTATGCCTGCTATACACATAAACATATTCGTTTTTTGCTTCATAAGCCTGTTCTTGTTTTGCTAATATTTTTGCTACCAATGTCTTGAAGACTTCATAATGCATGCTATTTTTGATCTCGTTAGTAATAGGATACAATATCTGATCAAATACTTCACCTCTCTGCGCCTTTTCTTTCAATCTATTTCTCATAAGATCCATATCTTGTGCTGTATATCTTCGGGCCTCAGGATCTTTTAATGCAGACGCTGACAATGGCTGTTCTTGAAATTCTGATGGAGCTTCAACAATATCTTTGTATGTTTGTGTAAGTATATCAAAGATAGATTGTGCTGCTTGCCTACTATCAGAGTATTGTAATGTTTCTTGGACTTGGTTCTGCACAGTTGTGGTATCTATAGTTTGTGTGATTGTATTTGTAGTCATGATTATACAAAAAAATAGCAATAAAGATAGGCCAACCCTTCATTAATTTTCTCTGGACGTGCTGGAGTGCACGAACTTTTCTTGCCCGAATGAACTTTGAGAAAATTACGCTATCGTTATGCTACAGCAGCATGATAGACCATACACGTGTGTGAATTTGACAGTTGTGTAGTGGTGATTCATGGATGTGATGTGCGTAAATATTTGCCCTATACTATAAATTTATCTGCCCGATGCAATATTTTTTACAAGCTTTTTTGGACATAGGTACCGACATCGGTATAACCAAGCTTGCGATAATAGGCCTTTACTCCTACTCATGCGATGATACTCAATTTCTCGTATCCTGTATGTTTGGCGATCTGTTCAGCGGCGGCGATAAGTTGTGAACCAAATCATCTATGCTGTGTATCTTGTTTTTCATTTTTGCGCAAGCTGGCGAGCTGTCCGTAAACATGAAGTTCTCTCACGATAGCAGTCTTGTCATCCAATCATGGGAAATCTATCGTCTGACCTCCGTTTGGAATAGAAAGTCTACACAGTCCATATAAATAACCCAGAGAATCTTCAAAACTGATAAAATACTCCATACCAACGCTTGTTTTGTATGATCTAATGACAAGATTTGCCTGTTCTTTATCCTCTGTCTTGTTGACGACTTTGGGCATACTATTATTGACTTGTCGCTTGTTACGAATCTCACGACTTCTCGTATCCAATGAGACGAAATTTCTATAATGAGATATATCTGGAGATATTCCGATGATAGATGTTTGTATCTCATCTTCTGCCAAGACTGGATGTTTTGCTTCTGATTGGAGATATAAATCTAAAGAATCAAATACATGTAATTTTGGGTATAACCTACCATATAGATGTGTACTTTCCGGAGCATCTTTTCGTTGTTTTTTGAGCTTGTCATGGGTGAGTTGTGAGAGATTGGTAATACTCGAACCAGCGATAATTTCGGTGGATGGGATATCACGAATAAGTCTCTTTATCCTGGTATATGGTGGGATGATGTTTAAGAATGTTTCTCTGATGAGTTTCTGGATAGTTTCTGCTTCTAATGGCTTATATTCACCTTTGAGATACAGTTCGTAGAGTTCTGTATTTGGGATGACTGATGTCGGGTAGAATTTAATTTCATCTGGTTTGAAAAATGGATCAGCGTACAGCATTCTAAATGATTCGAGGTCTTTTTCGTAGGTAGAACCGTACAATCCTGGCATCATGTGGAGCGACATTTTGAAGCCATATTGTCTGAGCTTGTGGACTGCTTCTCTACACTGTTGGACGCTATGTCCTCTCTTATTTTTGTCTAAGACGTCGTCAAATAAGTTTTGCAATCCGACCTCCAATCTTGTAACACCAAGCATCCTCCAGTACTGGCAATTTTCATCAGTCACATACTCTGGTCTGGTTTCTATAGTCAGCCCAATAATTCTGTGTGCTGCGGTTTCGTTAATCTTCTCGGATTCATCAATAGTATCTGGGAGTTGGATGTCGCTCAATTCAGGGATCGTGTAGGAATACTTCTTGGCTAGATCTGGATTCATCGCGACACTGTCGAAAAATTGCGGAAATGTATTGCAGGCGTCATAGAGTTTTTTGATGAAATCTGTTTTATATTCTTCTGGATATACATCCCATGTACCACCCAGGACTATCATCTCTATCTTGTCTGTATCGTGACCGGTCAATGTAAGAGAAAGTAATCTATTATATACTTGTTTGATAGGATCAAAATTATTGAGCAAAGCTCTCATCGCACCGGGCTCGGTGTTGATGTAGCTCTTTGGCATGGTGAAATCATTTGGGCAAAAGATACATTTGCCCGGACATCGAAATGGCTTGGTCAAAACTTGAATTGGCACAATCCCTGACTCAGATCTGATTGATCTTTTTCTGAGTAATTGTTCCAAGGGTTTGTTGGTCTCCAAGGAACCATCTCTCACCAAATCTTGGTATACGCGTATGAGTTGTGTATTGGATGGGACCTCAGATAGTTTATGAAATTTGGCAAATTTTCTTTTTTGCAATAAGAGAAAATCCTTGGACAAGTGGTCCGCATTTGTATGTGCTAACTCTTGTATCAAGGATTCCAATTTCTCTTGCATGTCGTGACTTATCTAGTCAAAACTATCTATCATATGATCTGCGTTCAGGTCTCTGTGGGCGTGACGGTCTAGAACTACCACCATGCGAAGGACGATCTCATCTTGGTCTATCGCTACTATGGCTTGGTCTAGATGCACCATATGCTGGTCTGTCTCCTGCTGGTCTTGCTGGTCTATCGCTATATCCACCTCTTGATCCACCATCTGATCTTGGAGCTCATCTGTCAGCTCCGTATGAAGGTCTGGATGCGCCGTATGCTGGGCGATCTCATCTTGGTCTATCGCTACCATAACTTGGTCTGGATGCGCCGTATGCTGGTCTGTCTCCTGCTGGTCTTGCTGGTCTATCAGCACCATACGCAGGACGATCTCCTGCTGGTCTTGCAGAACTATAGGTCGGTCTATCTGATGATCTACCACCGGCACCATATCCGCCTCTTGAACCACCGCCTGATCTACCGCGATATCCTCCACCTGATCTTGAACGTTTGTATGCGAAACCAGCGTCATGATGTTTGGTATATGTTCTTGGTTTTTCATTACCGTCTGCATCTATTTCTTTGATCTGTATCTTGTTTTTTCTTTCGATAGCATGAATAGAACTCATTTCACTTTCTGTGACCAATGTGATAGCCTTACCTGACTGTCCAGCTCTTGCTGTACGACCGATACGGTGTACATAACTTTCTGGATCTTGTGGAACATCATAGTTGATAACCAATTGGATGTCATTGAGATTTAATCCACGACTAGCAACATCAGTTGCAACCAATATTTTTACTTTATCAGCTTTGATATCTTTGATGGTGATATTTCTCACTCTCTGATCGATATCGCCATGTAAAGCAGCAACTTTATATCCTTGATCATGAAGATTTCTTGCTACTGTCGATGCAACATGTTTCATCTGCGTAAAGATGAGGATTTTTTGATCCTTGTGTGCTTCGAGATATTTTTCCAACATCTCTTCTTTGTGTCTACCCTGAATACGGATAAACGCATGATCTATCCTATCAACAACGATACTCTGTGCAGCGATCTTGATATTTGTATATTCTGAACCGATATAACGACCGAGTAATTGTTGTAATTCTGATGTTACTGTTGCAGAAAAACTCATCATTTGTTTGATGGCTGGGATCTTGCTGAGGATATAATCAATATCATCTCTAAATCACATATCAAACATACGGTCAGCTTCATCGAGAACGACATAACTTACCTTGCTCAAATTAATAATGCGTTTATCGATCAAATCCATCAATCTACCTGGCGTAGCGATGATGAATTGTGCTCCTTGTTGGAGTTTTTCTTGTTGTCTGCGGACAGACATACCACCAGCAACTGTACAAGTTTTGACACCGATAAGTCCTCGTGATAGATTGAAAAATTCTTCTTCTGTCTGTGTCGCCAATTCTCTGGTAGGACACATAACGATCACTTGTGCGCCTTTTGATTTTGGATCAATTGCGTTGAGAAGTGGGATAACAAAGGCAGCTGTTTTACCAGTACCTGTCTGTGATTGTCCGACGATATGCTTGCCGGATGTAAATGCTTGGATTGTTTTTTCTTGGATCTCCGTAGGACTCGTATAACCTTTTTTTTCTAAAGATTTGAGAATCTCTGGCTGGAGGCCCAGTTCGCTAAATAACATGTGTTTGTTTGATATTAAAAGGGACTATAAGGTCCATAACAATAGAACCTTACTGCGGATATGGCACTGTCCCATTGTTATTTACATAATACTGATATCCTGAGTGATTACTAGTGAGATTATCGAGAGATTTTGATGATGATATCATAAGACAATGGCAATGCTCTAGGATGTGGATCTGGCATTATATCAATCTGATAACCATCGCCTCTCAATTTTTTCAAAAGATCTTTGTGATACGGGTTGAGCTGTTTGTCTTCATCTGCAACATAGATGGCATGGATTCAGATAGTTTTTTGTACGCTGTTTTTGTTTTGTTTCCTACTTTCTTTAATCTCATTACATATTGTATCGTATGTATGTATTACTCGTTTTTTTCCCTCTGTTTGTGTAATGTTTTCCAAAACGAAGTTAGATGTCTCACTAACGATATTTGATAAATTTTTATAATAATTGTGCCTATACTGTCAGGTATAGGTTTCGTAGTTAGGATTTTCCATAGAGCGATAGTACTAAAATATAACACAAATTCAATAGAAACTAACAATTATCGTATTTGTCAATATCGCAAATAAGGTATAATACCTTGCAAGAATATGGTGTATCTATACATTTGCCTGTATATGATTTATCTTTTTGGTCAAATAGTATGGTACATACACTCGCTCCACTTCCTTATACATACGACGCACTCGAACCTTATATCGATGAGAAGACTATGGAAATACACTATAGCAAACATCATCAGACATATGTGGATAAACTCAATGCGGCTGTGGCTGGTACTGAGTGGGAAGAGACAGGACTTGATGAATTGTTACAATCAGTTGTCTTACTCCCAAAAGATAAACAAACTGCTGTCAAAAATCATGGCGGCGGACACCGAAACCATACATTTTTCTGGTCAAGTATGACCGCAGGCGGTAAGACAATGCCTACAAATCTGGAACAAGCAATAAGCAAACAATTTGGATCTGTCGATGCCTTCAAAGAACAGTTTGCTCAATCTGCACTCAATAATTTCTGAAGTGGATGGACATGGCTGGTGCTCGAACATGATGAATTGAGTATAGTAAATACGCCAAATCAAAACAATCCTCTGATGGACCATAAGAAAGCATTACTCTGACTGGATGTCTGGGAACACGCCTATTATCTCAAACATCAAAACAAGAGAGCTGACTATATCAATGATCGATGGCATGTGGTTGATTGGACTAAGGTAGCAGAACGTTTTGGCAGCATATAATATGTATGGACAAAAAAGCTGTAGGTTATGCTGGTGAGGCCTTAGTGCTGAAACATTATACAAGTAATGGCTACACTCCTCGTGAGCAAAATTATACTATACGCTGATGAGAGATAGATTGTATTGTGGAAAACGACAAATATATTGTGTTCGTAGAGGTCAAAGTAGTCAATCATATCGATGATCTCCAGTCGTTCATCACAGGAAAAAAGTTGTATTATGTCCAGAAAACTATAGAACAGTATCTCCATACACATGACATAGACAAAGATCCTAGACTGGATATCGTCTTTGTAAAGCATGGAGTGATCATAGAAATATTTGAAAATATAGCTTTAGGATAAACATAAACACATGAAAAAAATACATATCGTTGGTATATTTTTGTTTGGGTTACTTTTTGGTCTTGTGGGACCAGTAATTTGGAGTAATGTAGCATTTGTGCATGATCCATTATTGGCGTCAAACAAAGTAGATATCAGTAGCATCATAGGCAAGATCAAAGATCAGTTGCATGCTGAAGAAGTTGGTAGCTTGGGCCAAAGATATGGACGTTTTGAAGAAGTGCTGGATGTTTTGCAATTGGAGTATATCGAACAAGACAAAGTCAAAGTAGATATGATGATAGAAGACGCGCTCAAGGCATTTGTCGATGCGATTGACGATCCATATACTGTGTATCTCGATGCAGTACAATACTCTGGACTCCAGCAAGATCTCAAAGGTGAAGGTGAGTTGGAATGAATAGGCGCTGTCGTCGATAAGAAAGAATATTATATACTCATCCAGGAAGTACTCAAAAAATCCCCTGCTGCGGCTGCATGACTCATGCCATTGGATCGCGTCATTGCTATCAATGGAGAAAGCGTGAAAGACTTGGATATCAATCAAGCAGTAGCAAAAATTCGTGGACCCAAAGGAACACAAGTAACTGTCAGCATAGAAAGAATAGACAAAAACGAAGATAAACAATTGCTCGATATTGTTGTGACGAGAGACAAGATATCTGTACCATCAGTAACACACGAAATCTATACCTTGGGCAACAAAAAAACTGTCTGATATATCAACATATCCGTCATTGGCGAAGAAACAGAGAAGCTCTTGGCAAAAAGCATTGTTGATCTTACGAAAAACAAAGTCAGTGGCATAGTGCTTGATCTGAGATGAAATGGTGGTGGTTTCCTACCTATCGCTGTACAGATTTCCTCTCATTTTATACCAAAAGGAAAGCTCGTCGTATCTACCAAATACACATGATACCCTGAAGAAAAAATGGCATCATTATGATACAATGATCTGACAAACCTCCCTGTCGTCGTATTGGTCGACGGTATGACTGCCTCTGCTGGAGAGATTATTGCTCTGGCGCTGCAGGAACAAATAGGTGCTCGTGTCGTAGGCACACAGACATTTGGAAAGGGATCGATCCAGACATTGTATGATTTTGCAGATGGCGACTCACTCAAGTATACTGTAGGTAAATGGTATGCTCCCAATGGTGAAAATATCGATAAGACTGGTATTACACCTGATGTTGTCATAGAGTTTGATGTGGATCAATATAAGGCAAACAGAAAAGACAACCAACTCGAAGAAGCCAAAAATATTATACAATCTATGATCAAGTAATTTATATCTGTAGTGTAAAAAAAATGTCTGACGTAGGAGTACGCGTAAGTATCACAAATAATGCAGGAGAAGAAATAGGTTCTTTTGAAGGGAATAGTACACAGAGCTTTTCGATGATGGCTGCTAAGCATGGTATCGAGATACCAACATCATGCTGTGCTGGTGCTTGTTTTGTCTGTTGTGCGCGTATTGTACAATGACATGAAGATATACAGATAGATAAGCTCTCGCTGCCATTGGTGGATGTCGAAAATAACCCCGATGGATCGCCGAGAGAAGTACTTACGTGTATTGGTGGTATCAAAAATGAATGTTTCAAAGATGGGAAATTTCATCATATTGTATTGCAAAAGATGTTGTAAGTCACAAAATGTCCTCTACCACAGTATATATATGTGAGGATGTGTACAATTTAGTATAGCACAGATGTATGTTTGACCTCGATAAAAATAGTATACGCCTTCTCAAACAGCAGGATCATGGAGCGTTCAATACATTCTATCTCCAGTCTGTTGACTATTTTTTTCGTTATGTGCAAGCAAATTACTTCATATCAGAAGAAGATACCAACGACATCATAGCAGACTTCTATATGAAGCGATGGGATGCGGTCAAGAAATATGATGAGAAATATCCTTTCTCCAGTTATGTATGGACGATATTTAAAAATACGGTCAAAGATTATCTCAAAAAACATACTGATATCCCGTTCACCAATCTAGATAACAAAGAGGACGATACATCTTTTGCTGATACGCTTGTCGATGATATAGATATGACTGAGTTGTTGGAAAGTGATTTTGCGTTTGAGAAAATCCAAATAGCATTGCAGCGCTTATCTGATAGCGATAGAGATATCATCCATATGAAATTTATAGAAGAAAAATCTACTGAAGAAATCGTAGATATCCTTGGTATACCAAACTCGACCATCAGAAAGAGACTATCTAGAGCCATGCAAAATCTCAAGTCACTGCTCGAAGAATCATAGTATTATGAAATAAAATAGATTACTGTCAACTCTTGTTTGCAGTTCTCACCTGGGGCAATTTTAGAAAACCCGCTTGAGAACTGCTTTTTCTTTTTTGTTTATATAAAAGACAAAAAGACACAGTTGGGCTTGCGGTTCTCTTGCAAAACGCTGGTAGCTTCCTACTATGATGGGGTACATTTTTATATGATAATTTGTGTACATAATGACAAAGACTGCTCTTATCGCTCATTTGGCTGACGAACTTGGTGTATCTAAGAAGTTGGCTGCAGAATTGGTAAACACTTTCATCGATGCTATCATCGCAGGTGTTAAAAAACAAGGTGAAGTTAGAATCCAAGGTTTCGGTACTTTCAAGGCTTCACACAGAAAAGCTAGAGAAGGTGTTAATCCACAAAATCCAAAGCAAAAGATCAAGATCCCAGCTATGAAAGTTGTTGCTTTCAAGGCAGGTTCTGAATTCAAGGCTGCTATCAAGAAATCTTAGTTTTTTGTAGACGCTTATACGAAAAACACTCTGCTCGAGCAGAGTGTTTTTTTTATCATGGAAGAAGTAATTGCTTTTTATAACAAAACCCATAGAAGCAAGGCAGTTTTACTTATCACACACAAAGTGGTATGACAGGATATGTAGTATTAGCTTTTTTGCTTGGCTTTGGATTTGGGTATCTGGTGTATTATTTTAGATATGAGCACAAAGACGCGGTTAATGAGTTGAGAGGAAATCTCAAAGAAGCTACCAAAGAACTCAATCGCATGCACAGCGACTTGGAAGAGTATGGGCAACAAAATATTATATTAAAAGAAAAAACAAGCGAATTGCTTGATAAAAACGAAGACCTTACTCAGGTAATATCAGAACTCAGTAAATATTACTACCATCTCAAGAAAGCTTCGGAGAAAACTAAGGAATTAGTCAAATACCTCAGCTCTCCTGATGAAAGTATCGAAGAAAAAATGCAAAAATATGCACTTGAAGCAGGCAGCAAAACTATGAGAGACGAAGAAAAAGAATTTTTCTAAAACTTAAGAACGATGGCGTACGATAAAAAGCATATAGCATCCTTGGAGGTGGCTGACGGATACAACAAATTGGCCAAACAATACAAAGAACATCACAAGCACTTGGATAGTTTTGAAAAGGGTGTTTTTTTGCGTTTCTTGCCAAGAGATCTCAGTAAAAAAAATGTCGTAGACCTCTGAGCTTGAGATGGAAGATTGTATCGCTTTTTTGATGGGATCAAAATGTGATCGTATACTGCCTGTGATATCGCAAGCGATTTGCTCGCACAACATCCTGGCAAAGATGTTAAGAAAGTGGTCTGTGATATGGAAGGAGCTCTCCCCTTTGATGATGGATATTTTGCTGTGGCATTGAGTTTCTTTGTGCTTGAGCATGTTGATAATCTGCAATGACTTTTCCAAGAAGTACATCGTATCCTAGAAAAAGATGGCGAATATATCATCGGACACTTTATACAAAGACGTCAGTTTATACACAAACTTGATGGCGAAAGTTTTAAGATCAATCATATCCAGCATAGCCCCGAAGAAATACGTACCATTGCCACAGAAGCTGGATTTACTGTGCATATCGAAGAAATTTACGAAAAAACCGTATTGATAGGATATATTCTTATCTGTATAAAATAAGTATTTAGCATTACTCATCAACACATATGCGTACAATTTTTTTTGCTCTCTTGTGTATTATATTGTCTGGGACAGCACAAGCATTTACCGTACACGACAATACCGTTATCGAGATATCGCTCAATGAATATGAGCTCCAGACTTGGATTGGGAAGCCAGTGGATAATGTCATAGATCAAACCAGAAAGATGGGTGCTAGTGTGGGGATGAATGCGAGTTTTTTTTGTCCTGCAGAGTCCGCGTATCGCTACTGTGGAGCTGATGGCAGCACCACAAGCGATAGAGTCGTAGCTGGAGAAGTATATAGCAAATATCGAGATGATACTGGGGAAAGAGGCATACTTTGAGTAGATGAAAATAATAAAGCACTCTTTGTACAGAACAATAAATGGCAATGATATATGGGCAATAGCAATAGTGGTAGAATCGATGATATCTATTATGGTATCAGTAATTTCCCGATACTCTTAGATAAGGGAATAGACAGAACAGAAGAATCTCCAAATCTGATAAGTAAACAAATGAATACCGCTAGTAGAAAAGCATTTATCTGCACCAACGAGACTGGAGACACGATCTATATGTGATTTGTCAAAATAGGATCTATCTACGAGATGCCAGAGTATATCAAGGAACGTTATGGCTGCTATTATGCGATCAACTTGGATGCAGGAGCAAGTAGTGCATTGGTAGTAAACGACCAGCATCGAGTATGACCTGGGAGGAAGGTAGCTGATGGATTTGTCGCTGTACCTAAGCCAGAATTTATCAATCCACAAGTAGAACAATACAAACTGAGTATCAAAGAAAAAATTGCACTCAAAGCAATTAGCAATCTCTTTGTCGAAGAATTTATGATCAAAGGCACACAACACAAAGACGAAACCATCCAAAAACTCAAACTCATTGAGTGATCTAAGAGATTGTACCCTCTTGTACCACAGAGAGCGTTTGTCAGAGCACTTACCAAAGAATTGGAACCATTGATAATAAAGGACGAAGCATATGGGTTTTCTAGTACTGCTGCTAACTAAAAGATACCTTGCAGTTTTGGGCGTTTTTGTTACATAGACTGGGACAAGAAATCGTTTTTTTATTGGTGCACCAACAATGGATCACAAAAAAGTACTACACGAGCTTATTCAACTTTGGAAAGACAATAAGGTATTTGAAAAATCAATCGAACAAAGACCTGAAGAACTCGAGATAATCACCTACGATGGACCTCCTTTTGCATCAGGAACGCCACACTATGGGCATGGATTGGTATCTATCATGAAGGATGCTCTTGCAAGGTATAAAACGATGCAATGATATAGAGTCGAAAGAAAATGGTGACGAGATTGTCACGGTTTGCCTGTAGAAAAATTTGTGGAAAAACAATTGGGTATCGATGGTAAGAAAGATATCGAAAATAAACTCGGTGTCGAAAAATTTGTGGAAGCATGTAGAGCTACGGTAAATAATGTAAACGATGAATGGAGAATATTTGTCGATATGGTCGGTAGATGGGCCGATATGGACAATGCATACTTCACTATGGACCTAGACTTCATGGAATCTGTGATGTGGGTATTTTCCAAGATGTACAAACAGAACTTGGTATACAAAGGTTTTGCTATCCAATGATACTGTCCAAGTTGTGCTACTGCCCTATCAAATTCAGAGATAAATGACGGATACAAAGATAGACAAGATCCTGCTATTACGGTCAAATTTCAAGTTATAAACTCTGGCAATCCTGCTGTCTGACAGACCTGTGATGGACATACATGCTATGTGCAGTGAGTCATCAAAGATGAAAATGGTCGTATGTTATCATTGTTCAATAAGAAACACAATAGCCGACAATTTCCTGGTGGGAAGATAGAAAAATGAGAAAAAGCTGAGATAGCTCTCGCTAGAGAAATCGAAGAAGAATTGGCTGTCAAAGCAACTGTCGGCAAACATATTGGTGACAAAAAAGTCATCATGGATGGAGAAGCATGTTGCATCCATTTGTATGAGGCTTCTATCACTGGAGAACCTGTCATACAAGAAAAAAATAAACATGCGTATATAGATTATGTAGAGCTTGTAGAAGCAGAAAATACTCGATGATACGGATACAAGGTATTGCATGCTGTGATGACAGATGATGGCGATGTGATGCGCTTCAAGGATCTCTTGGCATATCAACAAATCCAAAAACATACTCTCTGAGACCTCCCAATGCATATCTTAGCATGGACTACTACCCCATGGACATTGCCGAGCAATATGTTTTTGGCAGTAGGTAATGAGATAGACTATGTACAGATTTTTGATCTCCAGACACAAGAATATTATATCTTAGCAGAAGCACTATTATCTAGTTATTACAAGGAAGCAGAGCAATATGTAGTCCTGTATAAAATACAATGAAAAGATCTTGTCGGGCTACAATACAAACCACTGTACGACTTCTATCATCAATCTGACACTATTACGCAAGAATACAAAGACAAAGTACATCGCGTATTAGCGGGATCATTTGTGAGTACCGAAAGTGGTACAGGTATCGTCCATATAGCTCCAGCATTTGGACAGGATGATTTTGAAGTAGTAGCACAAGAATTTCCAAGACAAGATGCGAAAGATTGGCTCTTTATGCCTATCGATGATTATGCCGAATTTACGGATGCAGTCGCTCCATGGAAAGGTGTGAGAGTGTATGAGGCAAATAAAGATATCATCCAGGATCTCAAAAATCGTCAACTTGTGGTAACAAACAAAACATATGACCACAGCTATCCGCACTGTCGAAGATGTGATACACCCCTTATTTACAGAGCGATGAACTCCTGGTTTATCAAAGAGCAAAGTATTGCGCAAAATACTATACCTGCACTCAACAATATCACTTTTGTCCCAGAGACGGTGAAAAATAGATTTCGTGATGTGTTGAAATCTGCACCTGATTGGAATATCTCCAGAAACAGATATCGATGAGCTCCTATTCCTGTCTGGGAATCACAAGATGAGAAAAAGAATCATATCGTCGTGGATAACTTGGAAACATTGTTTCAGTATACCAAGTCTGGATCCAGCAATATTACGAAAAATATTTTTGTCAGACACGGACACGCAGAACACAATATAGAAAACCGTCATGAGACCTATGGTCGCTCACATCTAACACAAAAATGAGAAAAACAAGC
>CAYRCS010000024.1:665-15724 GCA_964422855.1 uncultured Candidatus Peribacteria bacterium | reverse complement strand
ATAAAATGAGGTAAAGTTTTTATACTATTTGTTGTCCACGGAGAAAGCAAAGACTGCATAAAGGCAGATGGCACCAAGACAGCTTTCATACGATCAAACTGTCTTCGCAACAAACGCACCATACACCATTTTATAGCAACCACAATCCAAACCAAGGGATTGTGACTACTTGCACTACGAACAAAAGCAAACAATCCAATCGAAGACGGAATATCTGATTGTTCATAAACACGATGTGGATAGGGATGGATATATCACAGATCATGCAACATCACATACGACTTTGCCAAGCGACCAGAAGCTGCCAAAGGCAACCAACCCACATAACGCAAGACGCTATGATACCATATAGCATCAGGTTTAAACCTACAAATCATAGATCTCAAACGCACAGCAAAAGATATATTACACAAGGACAACAACATAGACCACAACCTAGATCATCTTGTCTGTCATCACTCGCTACCAAGAATACGAATGGTATAGCCGTAGAGGCGCAGCTCTTCAGCAATATCGTGTACGTAGGTTTCTATGCCTCATAGTTTTTGGACAAAATCCGTTACCAACAATATCTTCTTGGGACCACCAAAAATCTTCTGAAAAAGAATAAATCGTTCATCAAAACTATAACGCTCTGCAATAGTAAGAACCAATTTTTTGTTCTTAACATAATCAACATCTCCAGACAAAATTTTCTCTATCATAGATCTAAGTTGTCATTCTGGAGATCAAGAAAACTGTCCTATATTATAATCCGGCAAGACAAAAGGCTCTAATCATCACTTCTTGTATCCTATCACGGGCATTCCTCGAGACAATGCATTGAGCGCCGACAAACCAAAGGTTTCGAGAAACAATGATGGCATAAGAATATAATCACTCTGCTTAGCGTGTTGCTTGATAATCTTCAAAGGCTGAAATCCAAAATAATGGATATTTTTATCTTTATGTGACAATCTCTTGATAACTTGTTCATATTTTCCTGCTCCAAAAATAGTTATCACAAATGGTAATTTTTTCTGTTGACGCAAAAAATACTGAAGCATCTGCGCAATCGCACCAAAGCCCTTTTCATCATCAAGTCTTCCAAAATACAAGAATTGTAATTTTGCTGACATAGAGCAAACACAAATAAAATTTACAAACTATTGTCTACTTTCCACTTTTGTATCGCACCCTGATCTCCGCTCAGCAAAACATCAGGCACTTTATATCCATGGACGTCAGCTGGTTTGGTATATTGTGGATGTTCCAAATTCGATCATCATTTCTTGACACTGTAGCTTTCTTCTTCCCAACTTCATTGTTCTTTGATCACGCCTGATACGAGCCTTACAATAGATTCTGTCATCACCATAGCAGGCACTTCCCCACCCAAAGTAACAAAAGCTCAGAGCGATAAAACAAAAAACATATCATCGTATTTCTCACGCATGTATTGGACAAAACGATAATCTATCCCTTCATATCTCCCACACACAAAAATCAGATGATCATACTTAGAAAACAAGTGCGCATGTTTTTGTGCAAAAACATCCTGACTTGGAGAAGTCATGACGATTGCCCAAGCACCTTCTATATCTGCAACAATACGTTCTACCGCATCAATCACTGGCTGCGCCTTGATAAGCATCCCATCACCACCACCATAGACAGTATCATCAACTTGCTGATGTTTGTCGACACAAAAATCTCTTGGATTAATCATAGAAAACTGCAGCAACTTTTTTTCCTGTGCTTTTTTGATGATAGACGTCGACAAAAATGAGTCAAATATCTCGGGAAACAGTGAAACAAAATGGATATGCATCGTACGCACGATGATAAAAACTTGTTTTACTATACCCATTCGGTACAAAAAGTCGAGATTTAGTTTTTGCAATACATGAATATAGGACAAACATTATATAGATTTTATGAACCAGGCATCAAAACTGGACGATTATTTACCAAGTGTATCCTCCAAGCTATATTATTTTCATCATTCGATATACTCACCATATTGGTTTTTAGATGGATGGCGATTTTTGCCGAACAAAGAAATATCTACTATCTAGAAATTATTGCACGATGATTTCTGATAATATGCGTCTTTCATACAGCACTCAAATACGCCATCAAGCACCGATGACGATCAGAGTCTCGATTCCCTATAAGAGGACATATACTTAGGACATATATGAAAAAATTCTTCTACTTAGATTATACCACTATTGAAAAATATGGAACAGGAAGACTCATCTACATGATAAGTAAAGGCGCAGACGAACGAGCCTGAGCCATAATAGATAGCATTTATAGCTTCATCGACATAGGTGCCAAATGTATATTTTTCTTTATACTGATCGCAACATTTAATATACGATATGCGATTGCATTTGTTGCATGATACATACTTGTATTGGCAATTATACATCAGATCAACAAAGGCGCCATATACCGAAGAGAAAAAAGAAGAACAGCTGAAGAAATGGTATCCAAGCAGCTGGTGCGTATGATTATGAGCAAACAAGAAGTCCTCCAATCACACAAAACACAAGAAGAAATCAAATACTTAGACGAACAAAACGAGGAGTCCAATAAAGCAAATATGAGAGTCAACGACTACCTTCGAGGGATGTTCAATGTCCCATTAGTACTTATCTACACCATCATCGTCATCGTTCTGTTTTATACAGTCAGCAATATCAAACAAGGAACATTTATCTTTGCCGATTTCGTAGCAGCTACCACCATGATAGGATATCTCATGGCATCAACAATACGTTCTACCGAAGTATTCAAAGACATTACCAAAAATTTCACCTATATCCAAAAGATTCGAGATTTCTTTGATAATACCAAAACGATCAGATGATATTATAAAGGCGATACTTTCACATACAAACAAGGAAGCATAGATATGGTCGATGTGGATTTCACATACGATGAAGGATCTATCGTACTTCAAAACTTCTCATGTGCAATCAAGGGCGGCAAAAAAACTGCCTTCGTATGATGAAGTGGATGAGGGAAATCCACAATACTCAAGCTACTGGCTGGCTATCTGCATCCTGACAAATGAAGCATCCATGTAGACAAACAAGATCTTTCCGCGACAGCACTCAAAACATACTATCCACACATCGGCTATCTGACTCAAGAACCTACTGTCTTTGACGGGACGGTGTATGAAAATTTGATATACGCACTAGAGTGAAAACCATCAAAAAAAATAGTAGACAAAGCTATCAAAGATGCCGGGTGCGAGTTCATTTACGACTTCCCCAAATGACTAGACACAGAGATCGGCGAACGTGGCATCAGACTTTCTGGTGGCCAACGTCAACGTCTAGCCATAGCAAGAATTTTCCTCAAAGATCCAGAAATAATACTACTCGATGAGCCTACAAGCGCACTCGATTCTATCAGCGAAGAAAAAATAGCAGAAGCGCTGCATAGACTATTTGAAAAGAGAACCGTTATCATTATCGCACACAGACTCCAGACTGTGAAAGAAGCAGATGATATCATAGTCATAGAAGATGGACAGATCGTCGAACGCGGCACACACGCTCAACTCGTCCGCAAAAAATGAAACTACGCGAAGATGCTGGAACTACAGTCCTGATTCTAAAATCACCTTGCATCCCAACCCACAAACACTATCTCAAGTGTGATTTTACAGTCAAAACAAAATCCCAATGCCTATGCAAAAAATCAAAACCTTTGCGACAGTCGGCTTAGAGTGATTTGAAATCCAGGTAGAAGTAGACAGCAACAGATCTCTGCCTATCATAGAAATTATCGGTCTCCCAGACGCAGCGATTAAAGAATCCAAAGAACGCATCAGAGCAACTTTCCGTAACGTCGGCATCGATCTTCCTCAGCGCAAGATAGTCCTCAATCTCGCACCATCCGATATCAAAAAAGTAGGAACAAGCTTCGACGTCCCTATGGCACTAGCAATACTATTACTCATCCAAGAAGACAAATTTCATCACGCAGACCTGATAGACAAATTCCTATTTTTTGGGGAAATAGGACTCGACGGTAGTATCAAAAGAGTAAATGGCTTACTCCCATCCGTCATCAGTGCTACTAGAAAATGATACACACATTTCTTCATCCCCGAAGACAATAGATATGAACTCGAATACATTCCAAACATCACGATATATCCACTCAAACACTTCCAAGATTTGGTGGATTTTTTTGTAGAAGGGAAACAAATTACCCAAGTATCACAAGCCAAAAATATCGAACAACTCTATCAAAACAATAGCCACTATGAAGTCGATTTTGCGGATATTAAATGACATATCATCGCCAAGCGCGCACTAGCCGTTGCGGTAGCCTGACTCCATAACTTGTTAATGGTTGGTTCCCCAGGAAGCGGCAAAACCATGCTCGCCAAAGCACTCCAATCCATCATGCCACCATTGGGATTTGAAGAGATATTGGAAGTCAGTCAGATATACTCACTCGTCGGATGATTGGGGAAAGACAAACCACTCATCACACAAAGACCTTTTCGCCAAGTCCATCATACAGCATCCAAGGTTTCTATAATATGATGAGGCTCTCAACTCAAACCTGGAGAAGTAAGCCTATCACACAAAGGGATATTGTTCTTCGACGAACTGCCAGAATTTCCCAGAGAAGTGCTCGAAGTCCTCCGCCAACCTATCGAAGACAAAGATATACACATCTCTCGTGCCAGTGGTACAGTCACTTATCCAGCAAACTTTATGTTTGTGGCAACCATGAACCCATCGCCATGTGGCTATTATAAAGACCCAGAAATCCCATGCAAAAGTTCTATTATGGAGATCAAAAAATACCAGTCCAAAGTATCCTGACCTCTCATGGATAGGATCGATATGATTCTCGAAATTCCCAGAGAAAAAATAGACACCATCCTCGACACCGCTCAGACTGATAGCTCTGAAACTCTCAGAAACAAAGTCAGTAACGCTCGACGTATCCAGCAAGAAAGATTTGGAGATACCGGAATCAGGGCAAATGCACATATCAGTGCCAAACACATAGACCAATACATCCCACTAGATAAAACAGCCAAAGATTTTCTCGAACAAGCTGCTACTCGTCTATCACTATCTGCTAGAGTAGTACACAGAACTATGAAGCTCGCCAGAACAATTGCAGACATGGAAGCAAGTCCTGACGTCACGGTCAATCATATCGCAGAAGCTATGCAGTATAGGAGCAAAACAATGTTCGTCGAAGACGTATAAACTGATAACCAAAGTATATCACAAATAGATAAAAAGTCATCATTTCTGACAGTTTTTTCACATTTGTCGTGCAATTTTGTGAAAAACTCATAGCAAAGCCGACGACAAATTTTATATACAGACATGATATTTAATAGCTTTTTTTTCACATGCGCATACACAAACTTACAATAGCCGCTCTAGCAGTAACAAGCATCGTCGGATCGACTTTTGCAAACAGTGATACATTCAACTCACTGATTCAGAGCTTAACGAGCAATATTGAGTTCTGATATACCAGCGAATCAATTGCTGTTAAGGAAATAACAACTTCAAAAATAGTTCTCGAATCGCCCATCATCAAAGACGAAGTAGGAGATCCTATCAAAAAATATGTAGTTATGTATGGACCAGTACAATTAGCCGATCTCCAAGGAAGCAATCTCGATGCACTCGACCAATACAAACAAAAAGACTTTAATTTCACAACACTTCCAGCCAACAACAAAGTAACATTTGAACTCAATCTCACAGATAATGTAGATGCTAACAAAATATATTATGTTACAGTAGCGCCATACAACGCAGACAATATCATGGGAGAAATATCGCCTACTGAGATATGCTTCAAACTCGCTACACAAATAGATGGAGAAGGTAATGAGTGTATCAATTGATCAGCACAAGTACTCAATGCTCCGGGAGATTTTGATCTCAAACTAGCAAATATCACACATACAAGAGCAGGCAATACTATTACACTCAAATGGACTAAGATAGACGCAGCAAGTAAAGTACAGATATTCTTAGCAAACAATCAGACACAACAATTCACACTCCTAGGAACACCCAACATGAGCGCAGAGACATTCTCTTTTCCACTGACCAGTAACGCACCACAGAGAGTAAGATTTATGGCCCTAGATAGTGGAGGCAAACAAATCGGCGGAGAAATAATCTACACTATGAATGAGACCATTTCTAGCGGTACTCCTACTACACCTACCACTCCTAGACCGTGAGTTCCTACCGTACCAAAGGTATGACCCACAGAAAATATAGCAATGGTAGTAATACTTACACTGATAGGATACGGCGTAGCAAGACACATGAGAAAAAAGAAGAAATAATAATAATAAAAAACAAAAAGGAGCTACATATGTAGCTCCTTTTTGTATAAGAATTTTTATAGCCCAATACGATCAATAATTTTATTGTAGACCGGTTGAACACGGATAAATAACCAATCATATCCACGCTTCACAAAAGATCTCACCCTCTCCTTCCAAACATAAGTCTTTGGTGCCTTGTGTTGATACACAGCATAATAAATACTAGGCACACTAATAAGCGTCATAAACGCTGAAAACAACAATCCAAAGACAACTGTCCATGCCAATCACGCCCAAAACTCATCCTGGAACGCCAGACTAATAATACCAAGAACCGCTGTCAAAGAAGAGATAACAATAGGCTTAAATCTAGTCGCTCCTGCATCCAATACTGCATGCAAAAGTTCAGCTCATAATTGGAGATTTCTATTGATCTTATCTATCAAAAAGATCGCATTATTAACCACCAATCCTATCAATGAAATAAATCATATAGCAAATGACATACTATAAGGATTCCCGGTTACAAATAATCATACATTAACACCAAGCAATGCTAAAACAATAGAGTATAAAATAATTGCCGGCTGTGAGAAAGAATTAAATTGATATACCAATACCAAGAAAGTTAAGAATATAGCAATAAAGAAAGCCATCATAGTTGCCTGTATAAGATCGCTATTGGCTTCATTTTCTCATCCAGCCTTAAAGGAAATACCCTCAGGAAATGGATATGTTTCTGCATACGATATAATCAATGGTTGTAATGCTGTAGCAGGAATTCCCTGCTCTAAATCAGCATCTACACGAACAGTAATATCTCACTCATCTCTAGTAATAGTAGAAAGTCATGGATCCAAAGTATAGTCAGCTACATCACCAAGAGATATGCTTCACTGTCTTGTGCTAATCATAGTGCTCATAAGCTGATCTGGCGAAAGACGAGATCCAAGAAATGGATATCTAACAACAATGTCCCTATCTTCTTGATCAATAGCTATAGTCCCTGCATCAATACCAAGAAGTGCTGGAGCTATATCATTCTGTACATCGCTTGGAGTTAGTCCCAAAGCAGATAACTTATTTTTATTGAGAGTAAATTGGAATTGTCAGGGAGTAGTAGGGCTACTATTAGATATATTAATAGCACCAGTAAGTGTACGTATATATGTTTCAAAATCTTGTGACACCTCTCTTAGTACACTCAATTGAGAAGCATCTTGAGCGATAAGCTGTATACCAATAGCCTTACCTACAGGAGGACCTCATGCCTGTACCTTGCCTTCGACACGATATCCTTGTTGTTGAAGATAGGTAAAGCGCTGTTTTATCTCGTCTTCAATAGCAAACGAATCTCTTTGCCTATCAGCTTTAGCAAACAATATAATTGATATATCTACAGAATTATTCAGAGCCGTAATAGTATATGCCTTAATTTCAGGGATATCAGACAATACATAATCAACATCGGGCAGGATCACTTGCATAGATTCAGTAGTAGATCAATCATCACCCTGAATTTGATAAAGTACAAATGGATTGTCTCCAGAAGGGAACAACGAAAATCATATACGTGGAGATAAAAATACAAAAGTCAGAACAAGAGCAATAAGTGGACCAAATATAACAATACGCCTAGCTTTGACACTAACAACAATACGATGCAACCAAGAGGTATACTTATGTGCTATTCCGGTTATAAAGACATCTGTACGAGGTTGTGAGGTGTGAGGAAGCGCGATTTTCCCCTTTCTCTCTTGTTCCAAAACACTCATCTCATCTTCACTAATGAGCAATTCTTCATCTTGATCAGAAGCAGGATCATCCACATAATAAAAAGAGAAATTTTTGTTGAGCTTCCAAAATAAAGCACTATTGATAGATGAAGCCAAAAACAAACTCGCCAACAAGGTAACAAATATAGTAATAGGGATGTATGCCAAAAACTTGCCCGTTACTCCAGGCAGAAGAAGAAGAGGAATAAATACGATCATATTTGCTATAGAGGAAGATATGTTTGGTCATGCATAATTTTTCATAGCAAGTAATACTGCTGTCTTCGAATCAAATCCTTTCTTCATATACTCATAGGCAGCTTCTATGATAACAATAACCGTATCTATACCCATACCAAAGGTAAGAACCAAACTGAAGTTTGTCAAAAAGTTAAGCGTGTATCAGTAAGTATTGAGAAATATAAACGTCACAAAAAATGACAACAACATAGCAAAACTTGCTATAATCGACTGCTTAAATCATACAAAAAATCGCATAATCAAGAATATAAACAACAGTGATTGTAAACCATTGGTTGCCAAAGAAGAATAATCATCAACAATAACCTCGGCAATATCTTGAGTATATGCATATGATATACCGGCATACACTTTTTTTTGCAATTCAGACGTAATGATAGATCTAGCTGCATCAGAATCACTAAATACATCGCTTCTTTGTGGCTTAAAAATAGTAAGTTCTACAGCGTGGTTACCACTACTTCCATAAATTCAACCAAGAATGACAGCATCGCTAACATAATCTCTTTCAATACTAGCTATATCTTGGAGAAATATCGATCCACGAGGAGTAATAATAGGCACCTGCATCAGATCCTGCAAAGACTGCAATGATGAAGATATTCTAAAGTCATAACGCGAATCACCAATAGCATAATTACCCAAGGGAACACTCTGTCCATAAGATCTAATCGCCTGAGCTATGGAGCTAGCACTTATATCCAATTGCTCCAGTTTGATAGGATTAACAACAACAGCCACATCATATTCACTCGTACTAGATTGCCCAGCAATAGTCACATCAACTATAGGTCATTTGCCTTTTATGTTCCTAGCAAAGTCATTAGCCAAAGTTCTAAAATTTTCTTGATCAAAAACGGAACTAGAAGCATAGAGCATCATTTGAAACAACACTTCATTATCAGTACTTATCTCAGCAACAGCAGGATCTGTAGCTTCAGTAGGAAGCTGGACTTTATTGATTTCTTGCTGAACACTAGCTATAAAATCTTTGGTATTAGTTTCATTTTCTAAAGTTATAGTAATCTGAGAAAACCCAACTGAGCTTGATGATTGGATAGCATCTATTCACTGTAATTCTTTTATTTTATCTTCAATTTCTGTCGTCACTAGATCATCTACATCGATAGGGTTTGCTCCTGGATAGACTGTTGTCACACTAACTATCCCAAATTTAATATCCGGGGTTGATTCTTTTGGTATAACCAGAAGAGAATAGATACCATAGAACACCAAAAGAATAATACACAACAACGATATCCTAAAATTCTTGATCCAAAATCCATAAAAATTATTTTCCAAGCTATCCAAAAAAGGGCGAGTATCTTTTAACATCACAATATTCAACAATAAATCTCATATTTCCTATACTATTTATAGGAACAAAAACAACCAAAATAATAAAATCAATACTATACTATTGCGTTATGGCAAATGAATTGGGATCAAACAAAGTTCCAGTAGTAGCCAACTGCACAAAAAAATACATACTAGATCAGCTATGGTATTGGAAGTAGCCATATGGTTCTTGTGATCCATCAAACATACCGCATCCACGATAGTTCGTGTCAGTTTTTTGTATATCTTTGACTATTTCCTCATATGTTCCAAAAGGGACTACACTATATCTCCAGATTTCTTGTTGCCTTGCTTTTTGGAGAGGAGACAACGAAACCAAACACCCCAAAAATGCATCTCCTGTTAAATTTTCATTGAGGGTATTTGATATATCAAGTGTAATGTCGCTAACTATATCCTTACGAAAAAAACGGATAACTGGATCCGATATGCCCGTATCTGTCTTGATAGCATAACCTTCAGTTACAGGATAAAGCTGGTAATGTCCAAGATCAGTATCGCAAATTTGAGAGACGAATTGTACGCCATATCCACTATCAGCATATGTATATCGAGAACATCCTGTCATAGCAGGCATAGCAATGTCTATAAGCTGTATAGAAACCTCAGCCTGACGAGGATTAACAAGATCAGTAACAACATCTGACTGTTTATCCAAAGACAAACATCCTGCCAATACGATACAAAAAGGAATGAGGAACAATTTTTTTTTCATACAAATATAAGCAATTTATTGTAAAAATAATGTACTACATCTGCTGAGGAGCCGATACACCTATAAGACGAAGTGCATTTTCCATAGTTTGTCTAACACTAGATACCAAAGCCAAACGAGCTTTTTGCAACGCTATATCTTCGACAATAAACTGTTGTTTTTGATAGTATCAATTAAACAATTGAGCCAAAGTAAGGGCATATCTAGCAACATTGTCAGGAGCATATTTATCGGCTGATTGAGCAACGCACGTAGGGAAATAGTACAAATGCAAAAGCAACAATCTCTCTTCATCTGCTTGCAACAGATCAAACTGCACATCAGATGGTATATCCAACCCAATACCTGCTTTTTGTAAAACACTACAACATCTGGCATGCGTATATTGTAAGTATGGGCCAGTCTCTCCATCAAAAGACAGGGATTCTTCTATATCAAATATAAAGTCTTTGAACACATCATATTTGAGCATAAAGAACTTAATGGCAGCCATCGCTATTTGTTCAGCTCTGACATGAGATTCTGCATCTGACAATTCTGGGTATCTTTGTTTGATCAAGGCCAAAGCATCGGCATGCATACTATCTGCAACATCATCAGCATCGACCACAGTCCCTTCCCTGCTCTTCATTCTGCCGCTTGGCAAAGATATATAACCATATGCGAGATGGTAACAATCGTTTGCAAAACTATAGCCTAGTTTTTTAAAGATAGCAAACAAAGCTTTGAAATGATCTATCTGTTCATTGGCTACCACATAGACCATCTTGTCCATTTTGTAATCCTCATATCTTAGTCCAGCCAGGACAATATCTTGCGTAATATAGATAGAGGTACCATCAGCCCTCAACACAACTTTCTTAATATTCTCTGCTTCATCTACAAAGACAATATTTCATTTCTCATCACGCACAAACATCCCTTGATCTAGTCACTCTTGGACAACATCTTTTCCTTTGAGATAATGATCACTTTCAGCATACGCTTTATCAATAGTAACGCCATATCTTGCATAGGTTTCTTGCATACCATTGATCGCTCGATCATTCATCTTCTTCCACAAAGCACGGACTTCTGGATCCCCATCTTCCCAAGCTCTCAGCATTTCTTGAGCTTTTTCTTCCATGGTCGGATCTTCTTTATTTTTAGTATCAAATAAGACATACCACTCTCACACAAAATGATCTCCCTTCTTATCAGGTTCGACATTGTTGCCAAACAATTTATAGGCAAGCATTGACTTACAAATATGTACTCCACGATCATTGATGATGTCTACTCTGGTTACATCATAACCAGCAAAACGAGCGATCTCTTCAAGTGCATTACCCAAGAGCATATTTCTTACATGTCACAAATGAAGTGGTTTATTGGTATTTGGCCCTGGCGATTCTATCATAAGTTTTTGTCATTTTGCTTGTCCTGATCCAAATCGATCTTTTTGTATAGCGACTTGAGGAATAATCTCTGAAGCTATTTTTGCGACATTGACAAAGAAATTAACATATGGTCACATAGCCTGAGCACTACTGATAATTGACACATCCAAAACTATAGCTACTTGTAACTCTGTAGCAAGCACCATGGGCGACTTTTTCAATGTTTTTGCTAAGGTAAAGCATGGGAAAGCAAAATCTCCATGGCTTGATTCTGCTGGTCTTTCTATAAGAGTCACAATTTCCTCCTCAGACAATCATACATGCGGCACCAACAACGATGCAATATATTTCTTATAATCTATCATAATCCACTAACTACTTAACTCAGGTAAAGCGTATAATTCTACATCGTGCAAGCAATTTCATAACCGCATAGGTAGGATCTATCTCTCGCCACTTGCGAGCAAATTTTGGATTGGTCCCCTGTGCATGATGGTTGTTTTGAAACAATTCTCAGACAGTCAAAATATCGATAGGCAAAGTATTTTTGGAATGATCATCAAGTTTATAATTTATATACCCTGCCATATGGCCAAATCGATTGACAATTGCTCCATGGACAGGATTCATAAGGAAATGAATTGGCAACAAGAAATACATCCACCAACTCGCCCCAAGAAGCGCATAGATACTTATGTACAAAACTCCCCATAAAACACGACTTATCCAGCTATTCCCCCATGCATCAAACCACTTCCAGATAGGATAGTTTGCTGTAAATTGTGCCTTATATGCATTAGCATCAGCCAATATCTTCATATAAATTCACTTTGTCTTATGCATCAGTGTAAAGATATCTTTGAAAAAAATAGGCGAATGAGGATCGTCAATAGTATCAGAAAATTTGTGGTGCAATCTATGCAGTATAGCATATGCAGAAGGCACTAAGTAGGAAGATCCATGGATCATGTATGTCAAAATATGGAAAAATTTCTCCCACCATCTATGCATCGTAAACATAGCATGTGCAGCATAACGATGCAAGAAAAAACTCTGCAAAAAAACTGCAACATACCAGTGAAGTACAAAAAACAGAAATACCCGCACATCCACAACAGCAGTAGCAACAACCAATCCAGCATATGCTAATATCACCAAGCCTGCCAATACATTGAGCCAAAAATGTTTATCAATTTTCATCCTATCGAAAAGCAGATAAAACCATCAACAGCACTATAGCAAAAAATGCAAAAAATGCAATCAGGACTTGATAAAAAATGATGTATCTATATGATAGATGTCACGGGCGATTAGCTCAGTTGGCTAGAGCGCTACATTGACATTGTAGAGGTCGTTGGTTCGAGTCCAATATCGCCCACCAGTATATTATCAAATATAGCGCAGTAGTGTGCTATTTTTTTATAGGAAGAATAACGAAGCGCCACCAGCAAGTATAACCAGAGATATAGCAACAATAACCTGCAGAGCAAACTTTCTAGCGCCAAACAAGAATGCAATTCATCCTTTGACTGCAGTATTGACCATCACAGCTATAATGATAGCAATCGTTGCTGTATTGAGCGAAAGTTCTTTGAGAGACGCTACCGAAAGCGTAATGGCATCCACGTCAGTAAATCATGAGAAAAAAGCAACAAAATACAGACTCTCTGCTGGAAGATAGTGTAAAGATAATTTGGAAAGTCATATGATAAACGCAAAGAAAAGACCAAAGAACAATGCTGGCTTAAGCGCAAAAGGCGACTCCACCTTGATGTCGACATCTGCATTCTTTTCTCTCGGTCATTCATGCAAATAATGCCACAATGAAATGATAAGTCATACTCCTGCCATCACTCACAATGGGATCATCAAACGAGCAAACAAGTCTTTATTGAGAGCAAATGCATAGATACCAACTCTGACAAACATAATAGACGAAGACACCAATACACCAAAAACAAATGCACTAAAGTTTTTTGCCTTCTTAGACAATCCTGACAAGGATGTTGTCACAGCAGTACTAGAAACTATCCCTCCTATTAGACCAGTAAGTCCTATACCTTTCTTAGTGCCAACAATTTTGGTGAGGATATATCATACAAATCATATCCCCGAAACAAAAACAACCATAAGCCATGTCTTGTAGGGGTTGAATAAGCCCAAAAAACCATAATCTTGATTTGGTAGCAAAGGGAGTATAATAAATGCAATAATCGCAAATTTAACCGCATCATAGATTTCATCCATACTAATTTTGTGTACCAATCAGTGAAGTTGCTCACGGAAAGACATAAGCATAAACGTGATGATAGCGATCGTTATAGCGATGAGTTGATAATCCAAAAAAACCAAAATTCCGATCAGAAAGCAAATCAATGCTGCCATTTCGGTAGTTATTCAAAAACTCCCATTTGCTTTATGACTAAAGTACGACGAAAGAATAATCGCCACAGCTACAACAGCCAAAGCCACTCAGACAAACCAAAATCCATTGATATCCTGCCCTACCATAGCAGATACAAATCCAAAGAGAGCTATCAGGGCAAAAGTTCTAACCCCGATAGTTACTTCCTTATTAGCCTTAAAATAGGTCTGCTCTCTTTCCATGCCAAGAAGCACGCCAAGAGCAACAGTCAACAAAATTTTTATAAGAAGATATATGCTAAGCATGCCATACATAACGGATAAAAACTATTCTAGGCAATAGTAAAAAAGATACAAATTACAACATCTATATACATATCAAAGATAGAGCAAAATACTTGACTTATGCAAACAAAAAGATAATATACAAGCACTGACGTTTAACCCCAAAACTGCCACATGCAGATACAAGGTCCAAGAAGTGTCACATCATACAACAAAATCGCGTAGCGAAATTTTTAGCACGCGATTTTTACTTATCAAAAAAATCATAAATGAAAAATTTTCTATGAACCTTGGCAGTAAGCGTATTATTGGCGACAGCAAATCCTACTACAGGATTATCACAAACCACAACAAACACTCAAACATCTATAAACAATTGTTTAAACACGGAACCTCTCGTCAAAAAGATGTATGATGAGGTAATAATGAAAAAAGAAAGTTATAAGAAAGAAAAAGAAGGGCGATTAGATGAATTATGCAACATAATGAATATAGCAAAAGCATATTATACTCCGGAAAAACTAAAATATATCATCGATAGATCGATGCCAAAACTAACGCCGACTGATGGGAAGCTACCTGAAGGACATTTT
>CAYRCS010000024.1:0-655 GCA_964422855.1 uncultured Candidatus Peribacteria bacterium | reverse complement strand
GATAGAGAATGAAAAACAGAGGCTGGAAGCCTTGCAATAAAACAGTGTAAAGTAGAAGGGTCAAAATTAAAGGAATACTTTGACTTAAGAGTAAAAGAAATGGACGCAAAATTCATGGTAGACGATATTGAAAAAAAACTAAAAAAAGCACAATGAAATTAGAAACAATAGAAAAAGATAATACTTGAATGAGTAGCAATGACTTTAAAGAAAGTCATCAGTATTTTGATAAACCCAAAGATAAACTAATAAAGACAAGCAATAATCTAAATTATCCAGTTTCTGAAGACAGACTTAAAGAACACGATAAATACAAAGAACTATCAGATAAATTTGGAGAAGAATTTAGTAAAGCATATATAAAAATTTTATTTTACATCGACCAACTGGCTCAGACCAAAACCCGAGCAGAAGTCACTCCAGACGAAAAACAATTCTTCCTCGACTTCCAAACCATGAACCAATCGCTAGGCATCGATTACCAACTCCCTCTATTCAAAGAATCCCATGAAATACAAAGCATCAATACCATGGCGGATGTCTATCATCATACCGATGCTCTCGTCCAAGACAAAAACGCCTGATTCCAAGACTATATAAACAATTCTCCTAGCACGCAAAACAAAGAAGTTTCCACCTACAAAAACGACGAACT
>CAYRCS010000023.1:500-15795 GCA_964422855.1 uncultured Candidatus Peribacteria bacterium | reverse complement strand
TAGTGGCTGCCAATGATTCGGGGAATACGGTGTCTATCTGGACAGGTAAAGCGCTAGTATCTCCACTCAGCAATCAGAGCGTTTGCAATCTATCCGTGCTGTTTATAAAGAAGCTGGTATTGTCGAAATTGGACATATTTTCTGGTATGACGATGAGCGGTCTGGTTCCACTAGCAAATAGATAGACAAATGCGAGATATGCAAATACTGCATTCACGGTTACTCCTGCTATGAGGATGATAATTTTTTTTACAATATGTGCGGTGATGAAACTATCTGGAGCGAGGAACGATGGATCGTTGGGATTCTCTCCTTTGAGTCTAACAAATCAGCCTAAGGGGATTCGGTTCAGTGTATACTCTGTACCTGATTTATCTTGTCGGAGTTTTTTGAGCTTGGGTGGTATACCTACGCCAAATTCCAATACTTTGACACCGCTGAGCTTGGCAGCTGTGAAGTGACCGAGTTCGTGGATGACTACGAGAAACATAAATATCGCTATACCGATGATGATGCCCAGCATGTATATGGTTCTATATAAAATAGTAGTCTGTCTATATGGTTTTCTCGTATAAAAAAAAGCCCATCCTTTGACGATATATGTATCATCATTTTTTGGATGGGGTGGTGGGAAGACCCAACAATATTAGTATCAAACCAAATGCATATAAAGCTGCCCAGCCGCTTGCATTGGTATCTTTTTGGGTTGGCGATAGTTTACTGTAATTTGGATCGCAGTAAGCTATAGCCAGTAAAATTACGCAGATAAGTAGTACTATTGTTCCTACTATCATGCATGGTCCATATGGGCGCATGAACCACTTCCAGAATTGTTTTCTTGTTTTCATGTGTTTTGGTTTGTGCTGTTAACTATATTGAAAAGCTAGTTATAATCAATATAGTTTGTCTATTTATTGGCAGAGCTCTCTATGTACTTTGATGCACATACACATCTCAATGAAGATAGGTTTTATCCACAATGGCAGTCCTATGTGCAGCGTTTTGTGGATGTCGGCGGAAAGTGACTTATCAATGTCTGAGTAGATATGGAATGGAACAGGAGAGCTGTCGATATTGCACAGCAGTCACTTGTTCATTTTCCCGATATCTTGGTCAAAGCAACTGCTGGATATCATCCAAGTGAAGTGTGTTTTGAGAAAATTGGAGATATTGATCTTGCGATGATAGTATTGCGTGATTTTTGTCTCGCGAATAAAGATCATATCATAGCGATAGGAGAATGCTGAATTGATGCTCACTATCCTGGAGATAAACGCCTGGACGAGCAAAAAAAACTCTTTACTACTCAGTGTGAACTTGCTAGAGAATTGTGATTGCCTGTGGTGATCCATTCGCGTGATGATTTTGCTAGTACGTGGGATGTGATACAACATTTCAAAGATCTGAATATATACTTTCACTGTCGAGGATATGGGCCGGAGGAGTTGCAATTCTTGGTCAAGGAATTGCCTCATGTGTGGTTTGGATTTGATGGAAATATTACTTATCCCAAAGCAGAAAACTTGAGACAATCGCTGTATGCATGTCCTATAGATCGTATCTTACTAGAAACTGATGCACCGTATCTAACACCACAAGCGAAGAGAGGACAGGACAATGAGCCGGCTAATATTGGTTTGATATATGAGTATGTAGCTACTATATTACATAAAGATGTATCGTTGTTGTCTGATACTATTCGTAAAAATTTTATAGATGTTTTTTCTGTACCTTTGTAATGTGATTGTTTGATCTCACTTCTTATGACTATATATTGCCTGAGGATCGTATAGCTCAGGAACCCCATCATCCTGCTGATGAAGCAAAACTTTTGGTATGTGGAGATGATTTTAGTGATGCTCAATATGTCGATTTGTCTCAGTTGTTGGATAAGAATTCGGTATTGTTTTTTAATGATACGAAAGTGATGCAGTCTAGGGTCCCTGTATTGAACAAGAAGGTTACTTTGTCGACAGGTATTGAGACTCTTATAGAACAGTGAGAAATTTTTGTGTATGAGATTGTCGATGAGTATCGTTTTGAAGCGTTGGTTGCTGATGGCAAACATTATAGACCAGGAAGTCGTATTGTGTGGGATGAAAATGTTGTCTTGGATAGCGTAGCATTTACTCAAGAGGGGATATTGTTCCAGATTTCTGGTATGACTGTCTCAGATTTTATGCAAGCCTATGGACAACTGCCATTGCCGCCGTATATTACTTATACCAAAGACAAAGAACAACGATATCAGACATGTTTTGCCAAGTATATGGGTTCGGCCGCAGCACCAACTGCGTCTTTGCATTTTACGCCGAGATTGTTGTCTGGATTATCTGATGCATGACATACCTTGGAATATGCGACTTTGCATGTAGGTTTATGAACATTTAAACCTGTCTATCAGGAAGATATTAGAAAACATGATATCCACCAAGAAGTGGGGATGATAGATGTGGCGTTGTTTGATCGTATTGTCCAGTATCGTCAGGAATGAAGACCGATCATTGCTGTAGGCACAACGATGATGAGATTGTTGGAATCTTTGCCGTATGTATGGCAAGCGTTGAAGCGTTGAAATACTGCTTTATTGCAGTGTTTTTCGGATGAAACAGCAATGTTTTGGGATGAATTGATTGTATGAATACCTGACACAAACTATATAATAGATTCCGGATCGAGTCCGGAATGACAAGTTTTTCGTTTAGAATGACAGTATTTGTATTTTCAGACGAAGATATTTATTTATCCTGGCTTTTCTTTTCGCGTAGTAGATCAATTAATTACTAATTTTCATCTACCAAAAAGCAGTTTGCTCATGCTTGTGGCTGCGTGTATGGGAGATAAACGAAAAATTGCCTATGATCATGTATTGTCTCATGAGTATATGTTCTATAGTTTTGGTGATGGGATGTGGATTAAGAAATTTACTGACCAAAGTGTTTAGGTTCTAGGAGTATTTGTTTGATCTGATCAATGGTGTTTCCTTTGATATAGCTAAGTAAGTGTATGTTTGTATATGTACATAGTGTTTCTATACTTTCGAATTCATGCAGTAAGCTTATCTGGTAGGTTGATTCCATATTTTTTATGATTTGATATCCATCTATTCGTGCAATTTTTTCGTTTGTATGCACTGCACTTTCATGACTAAATAATTTGTAATTTTTGTTTTCTTGTACGTGATTTTTTGCATGTGCTGTTTCATGCCCTATTGCCAATCGAAATCCGAAATTGTTGGTATATTGTTTTGGGTATTCTATATGTTTACCGCATAGATTGCCTCATATGGGTATTCTATATCAAAAATCTTTGCCATCATGATGATAAAATGGTGCTATGGAGTAGTTACTTCTTACAAAATCTCTGAGTTTTATGTCTCAAGTAGTTGTATGTATAATGATGTCTCTATTTGTATTGGTGTGAGTGAAATTTCTTTGTACAGGAGTCTGGTCTCGAAGGCTTATGATATCTAGTATTTCTCAGCGATATATGTCAAAATTATCCTGATTTATAGTCTGGATTATATCCTCACATCTTTCTACTGGGAAACGATTGTCCATATTTGTTATTTTATATATTATATTGTTTATGTCAACTATAATATCACAATATCGGTAATTGGTTGCTTTTGCTCTATAAATGCATTGTATCTTTGCTCCATTTGTGTGTTTATATATAATTATTTGGTAGATTTAGATACCTATATCGATGCAGATAGTGTTATGATTGGTATGAATAGTGATAGTATTGGCTTTGCTTTATATGCTCTGAAAGTATATTTTTTCTCATTTAGAAAAAAACCATAGATATAAACAAGCGGATAAAATTAGGTTTTTGCAGGTCAAGATACCAAAAAAAGAAAAAGAAGTGCAAGGTGATGCTGAGCATGTACAACAGACCATGAAGCAAAATATAGAGGTGATGAATCAGTTGTATAAAAATTTTTATGCTATTGTTAGTGGTAATCTTGCCTATAAGTTGTTTGGTAACAACTATATCAGCATGGAATTGTTTGTTGAAAAAGAGATGATTAAGTTTGTCCTTGGGGTTCCTCAAGAGTATCTCGAAAATGTGGAAAAAATGATCTCCTCGTTTTATATCGGTGCCGTGATTGATCTTATCCCACAACCCAAATTGCTTGAAGCTGGTAAATTTATGGCAGGAGGAGAATTTTTCTTAAAAAAAGAGAGCGTCTATCCTATAAAGACCTACGAATCCTATGAAGCTGATCCTATGGATAGTCTCTTGGGTGCTTATTCTAAAGTGAATGTCGATGAAAAAATTAGTCTCCAGATATTAGTCTCCCCACTAGAAGATTCTTGGCTCAAAAAACTAAGAAAACAATCAGAATCTATCAAAGAATGAGGTAGTCATAGTCGATATGTTTCGTTATGGAGATTCTTGTTTATGAAGGGTGAAGATAAAGATCGCAAAGATGATAAAGAACAGAAGCATGAATTTTCACAGATGCAATTAGGAGATTTTGATAAGAAATTGGATGATGAATTGTTTCATGTAAAGATAAGAGCGTTGGTAACATCACCGGACAAAACAAGAGCTGAAAAGCTTATGGATGATCTGGCTAGATTGTTTAATCAGTACAATTATCCTGGTTTGAATTCTATTAGTTTTGTTGTAGCTCCTCGTATAAGGGAATTCGCGAAAGAATTTGTTCAAAGAGTATTTCATTCTGATCATACTATATCAGATGATTTAGAATACTATTGGAAGAAACTCATAGGTAAATCATATTCAAAAATAGCTATCCTCAATATTAAAGAATTGTCATCTATCGTCCATTTCCCCACATTTAAGTTTAATAAAAACCCTCGTCTCAGTTGGCAAAAATATAAAGTAGTCCCGGCTCCTGATAATTTACCTACCGAAGGAATGATTATTGGAACCAATACCTATGGAGGTATCAAGAAAGATGTAAGATTGCAATTTAAAGATAGATTTAGGCACGTGTATGTGATCGGACAGACTGGTACTGGTAAGACGACATTGTTGTATCAGATGATGATAGAAGATATTAAGGCTGGCCATGGGTGTTGTTATATCGATCCGCACGGTGATGTAGCTGAGCAATTGTTGCAACATATTCCCAAGGAAAGAATTGATGACCTGATCTACTTTGATCTATCAAATACCGAATATCCTATTGCATTCAATCCACTCCATGCAGATAATGAAGATGAGATGGATGTTGTGACTAATGATTTGATTGAGATGTTTGTGAGTATGTATGGACATGAGATATTTGGTCCGCGTATACAGGATTACTTCCGTAATGCATGTTTCTTGCTTATGGAACAACCTGAAGGTGGTAGTTTGCTAGATATCATGAGATTGTTTACTGATCCTGCTTTTGCAGAATCTAAGATTAGAAATCTCAAAAATCCTGTGATCTCCGCTCGATGGAATAAGACATACAAATCTATGGGTGACAGAGAAAAGTCTGAAATCATTCCATTTATCCAAGCGAAGTTTGCTCCATTTACAACATGAGTATATGTGAGAAACATCATCGGACAGATCAAATCATCGTTCAGTTTTTATGATGCGATGCAGAACAATAAGATCATTATTTGTAATCTATCAAAATGATTGGCTGGTGAAATGAACTCGCAACTTATTGGTAGAATGATAGCGATGCAGATCAAAATCTCTGCTCTCAAGAGAGCTGCAGTAGAAGAGAAAGATAGAAAACCATTCTTCCTCTATGTGGATGAATTCCAGAACTATGTATCCAAATCTTTTGAAAGTATTTTGTCAGAAGCAAGAAAATATAGACTTGGTTTGGCTTTAGCTCACCAATATATCGATCAGCTCAAGCAAGGTGGTCTTTCGGGTGAACTAGATTTGTCCAAGACAATATTTGGTAACGTGGGTACGATCTTTGCGCTCAAGGTAGGTGCACCTGATGCCGAGTTCTTGGAAAATGAATTTAGTCCTGAGTTTAGCAAACAAGACTTAGTATCGATGGATCAGTTTAGAGGGATCATGAAGATGTCGATCAATAGTCAGCAGTCTAAGCCATTCAGTTTCAAGCCATTGAATCCATATGATATCCCAGTTGCTAATACACCAGAAAAGATAGAGATCATCAAACAAATATCTGCTCTCAAGCGAGGATCAAAGAGAGAGTTAGTTGATAAGGAAATTTACTTTAGAGTAGGGGTATAAATAAGTCTTCTTACTTTTGTTTTGAGATAAAATTTTCTATTCAAGGTCACCTTATAATTCAGGGTGACTTTCTTTTTGTTCTTTTTGTCATTGCCACATCCCCCAAGGGGACTTCCTCGCTGCGCTCACAGCGACGTACGAAAAAAGTCTAGTCAGACCAAGCTCGCGAGTTGGTCTGACGGACTAGCTAGTCAAAGTGATCTTTCCAGCATTTGGCGTGGACGTATATTTGTATTATTTGATAGTAAATTGAATAGTGAGCGTTTTGCTCGTGTGGTTTTCGTTTATTCTCAATAAGTAGTAGAGGCCGTTTGCAAATGGTGCTTCGAAATATCTGCGTTCGAGTGTATCTCCTTGTGTATCTACGATAGTGGCGTTTGGTGGAAAGTAGATGGTGGATCTAGATTGTCGTCGTCTGGCAGGAGATCATTCGGGTAAGATATTTGGTTCGAGTCCAAGAATGCCGCGTTCTCTGTTGGTGAGTGTTATATTGTATGCTTCTTCTTGTTGTTTGATGAAGTTTATATAGCTGCTCGGCACATCGAGTGTATAGACTATTTTCATAGTATATGCTCATGCCGGTAGCGCATCTATTTTTATTTTGTCGATAGCGCTGTCGATCACGACGTCATTGTTTTGGTTGATGATGAGGATTTGTTTTTGTACAAATTCATCTGTCTTATTGAATGAATTGTTAGTATCTCGTGCGTAGATGAATTGTGGATTGTATATGTTGGTAAGTTCTCGTTTTTGAAGCAATCCATTCAGCTTCTCACTGGCGTTTGATAAGTAGACATGGATGAGATTGTTTGCCAATACATCAGGAAATTTGTTGATCAGGTTTTTGATAATAGTTTGTTGATTTTGTCTGAAATAATCGTTTACTTCATCGATATATTTTTCTTTTTTGTTACCACGGATCTCTCATCTGATTAGATCGACAGATGCGTTGACAAATTGTCGTTCTCGAATTTCTTTTTTGAATCCAGGGATAAGAAACTCTAAGAGATCGGTCTGTATAAATATCACGCCTTTGATATTTTTGTATAAGAGTGTGTTGTACATATCTGGGCTCATTGTTTGTTTCACTTTTTTCATGTCAAAGGTCTTATTGAACATGAGTTCGTAGAGATCTTTGATGTTTTTGCCGTCTATATCGGTAAATCAGAATTTGTTAGCTGCGATAAAACCGATCTTACGCTCTGGTAAGAATGGCTTGCTCCAATCTGGTGCTGTGAGCCACGTCTTGTACGCTATGAAGTCTGGGTAGTAGGCATCGACTATCTTGAGATCTTTGATAAATCCTTGTTGGACTGTGATAAATGCAAATGATCAAAAGAATCAGCCGTTGGGTCTTTTTTCGTTGCTGTATTGGAGGAGGACAAGATAGTTGTGCGGTTCCTTGTTTCCCAAGAGTTCAAATACCTCATCTTTGTACTTCCAGCCATCTGCTATAAAATCCAAGAGAGTATCATATTTGTCATATCATAGGCTCTTGATGTATTCTTTGTTGGTGCTGATATAGTTCCATGTCTCTTCGATTTGTTCACTCTTGGTTTGCATGATGTTTTCTCCTTTGACATAGGCTTGGACTATGTCGTCTAATTCTATGAGGAAGTTGGAAAACTGTGGATCTATAGTGTAGAAGTATAGTGCGATCTGTGGTAGGTCTTGCGTAAAGACATCCACTTTGTTTTTACCAAAGACTATGTCGGTGATACTCTGATACAGTGAAAATACAACAAAGCAGAGTGTTATCGCAATAACAAAAGGAGCTTGCACAAACTTGCTATAATATTTTCGATCATATATGGTCGGTTTTGTTATCTCTAGCTTTCTTTTCATGGAGCATGAACTATAAACACTTCTGCTATACAAAAAAAGCTCCTTATTGCAAAGGAGCTTTTTTATATGTTATTGTATATTAGTGTGTTGCTTTCAATTTTTTATTTGCATATCCTGTAAGTTGAGTAGATATGTTAATTCATTTACTCCACTAGAGTATGAATGACGAACTGTTTCCTGTGGAGTTTCTTTGATTTTATTGTTATTGTACATATCATCAGACAATGATGCTTGTCCTGGCATTAATTCGTGCGTGTATCACAAGCTATCGTGATAAAATCATCATGTCATATTTATATAACTACGATGTAAAGCAGTTATATTATATCACTTTTCTGACAAAATACAAGGGGTGCAGGAGTTGAACCCGCAACGACGGTTCCGAAGACCGCTGTGTTACCTTTACACCAACCCCTCGTCTATTTTTGTATAAACTTCACTATATGTGTACGTATCTGCTCGCTGACTATATCGTAGTTTGCGGCTTTTGGATCCATATTTGCCAAGAATTGCAGAAGCAATTCTTTGCTCTGTACGGCTCTGTCAAAGCTAGGTATTTTGCTGATTTTTGCAATAGGTTTGTAGTATTTGGCCATAGATTGGAGGAGTTCGTAGTCGCTACTGCTGATCTGGTATATGATGCCATCATTGCTCTGGATGATGGTTTTTTCCAAGAAAATACCTTTTTCTTGGAGCGCGAATGTGATGGTATCAAAGATTTTTTGATCTTTGAGATACGCACCAAAGAGAGGAATATGGATCTTGATATTATGCAAAGAACCTTCTCTCATATCAAACTTACCATAGAGAAGTGTGAGCATAAAGAGGAATGATATGGTTGTGTTTACATTGGTATCGTCAAAACCGATGCTGCCTTGTGCTTTTTCGGGGAGTTGTACGATGACACCTTTTTCTGTCTTGTGTGTGGTGACATTGAGTCCTAGGATAGAAAGCTGATGGTTGAGGATATTGATATTGTTGGTCGGATATTTGTAGAGGAATGCGTATCTCTTGTTGTTGGATTCATCCAATCATCTAAATAAACCGAGTGCTGCTATTGCCCCAACGGCATCCAAGTTTCCAAGTCCATCTGCTATGTTTTGTGTCCTAGAGCTTACATAACAAACTGCCATCTTGTCTGATAGTTCTTTGAACTGGAGTGTTTTTCGTTGTTTTTTGTGTTCTATAGGTATGAGTTTATCGTAATCTGCAAAAAACGATCATTCGATAGTATGTTTGAATTCTTTGCTTGTATTTTGCACAGCACTGAGGCATAATAACTTGTTCTTGTCGATAATAAGTTCCATAGGTACACAGTTAGGAAACGAAGCTATTTTTCTTGATGATTTTGTAGAGTATAACGATTTCAATCAGATTTACCATAATAGCAGTACCTCCATAGCTAATGAAGGGGAGTGTGAGTCATGTATTTGGTAGTATTTTGAGGTTTACACCTATATTTACAAACATTTGTATAATGATGAGTGAGATAATTCCAACTCCCATAAGTTTGCTGTATTGCTCTCTGCTGTAACTGAGATGTGTCAGTGTATATCGACAGAGGTAAAAATATAGTGCGAGCAGTACTCAATTCCCCAGGAATCCTATTTCTTCGGAAAATGCAGCGAAAACAAAGTCAGACTGTGCTTCAGGAATATATCCAAACTTCTGTAATCATTTGCCATATCACTGTCATCGGAATCATCATCAACCTATAGCTATGAGAGCTTGTTCATTTTGTCGTCAGATTTGTCTACTCTGTGGATCAACATCTGAGCTCAAGAAGTAGGTAAATCTATCTTTGATATAATCAAACTTTGGGCTTATGACACTCAAAAACAATCCAGCGCTCAATCCTATCCCTATCCCTGCTCAGGCAATCGAAGCTATTAGTTTGAAGCTTGCACCAGCGTATCGGTACATAATGAGTCCTACAATTCACAAGATGAGTGCAGTACCAAGATCAGGTATCAACAAAAATATAGATAGACAGATTGCATTGAGTATTATGAACTTCCAATAAAATCATGGCGTATTGATCTGAGATGACTTTCTCATAAGCCAGGATCCTAGGAAGAGTACATATCATAGTTTGAAAAATTCTGCAGGCTGTATGGTGGTGAGTCATCATAGATTGATCCATCATCTTGCTCCGTTGAGTACTAGACCAATTCCTGGGATAAATACAGCCAATTGGAGTAATACGATCAAGCCAAATACTGTTGCCACAAATCCTTTGTTTTGTAGTCGTTTGGTAGGCATATAATATGTGAAAATAGCCATAATAACTCCTATGACAAGATTTCTAATCTGTCTGTTGAAATAGAAATAGTTTGATGGATCGCCTTGTCGTCTTCACTGTGCGATTCCCTTGAGTGCAAGCGTAAAAGATTCGTGGATGCTCACGCTAAATATTGCCAAAAGGCCAAATATGACTAGTAGTATCCCTGTTATGATGATTGGCATATATTTTTTGTTTATAATTGAAGCGAATCAGACTGTGCGGCAATATTATGAACAAATTTATGCCGCTATCTGTGATATGGATATTAGAACTGTGCGTTCCTTTGTCCAGTTTTACATTACTCAAATGTGAGGCGAAATCAATTCACTTCAGAAGTTATCTGAAAAGCAGAGGATCGTGTATGGTCTCGACTAATGTCTCATATAATGTGTTATATAATAGGGGCGATTAGAACATATAGATTGCAATAGTACGATATATTCATTACATATTCCCTATATATGGACCCCTTACTATTAACTATGATTACATGAATAGCCACAATCATTCACATTCCAATGCGCATTGACATAATCACTCACATGGTACCAAGAATATAGCGGTCGCATTCTTCCTTAATATAAGCTTTGCTTTGATAGAGCTCGTATGAGGTATACTTACTAATAGTGTGGCTATTATGTCTGATGCTTTGCATGACTTTGGTGATAGTATCTCGTTGGGTACCGCATGGTACTTTCAGAAAAAAAGCCAACAAGGTAGAACTCAAGATTATACATATGGATATAAGCGTTTCTCATTAGTAGGAGCTTTTATAAATTCAATAGTACTCATCGTAGGAAGTATATTCATCATAAAAGAAGCTGTCGAGCGTGTATTTAGTCCTGAGCAGACGAGTGCAGAGGGGATGCTGTTATTGGCAATTCTAGGAATTGCAGTAAATGGATTTGCTGCATTACGTTTGAAGAAATGAAGTAGTGTTAATGAAAGAGTAGTGTCATTACATTTATTGGAAGATGTGCTTGGTTGGGTTGCCGTTCTCATCGGTGCAGGAGTAATGATGTTTGTAAATGCTCCAATCATTGATCCAATCCTTTCTTTGGGTATAGCTGCATTTGTGTTATTCAATGTATATCGCAATATAAAACCAGCTTTGAAAATTATACTCCAAGGTATGCCTGATGGGATATCGGAGGACAAGATTAAAGATCTCATAATGGAGGAAAGTGAGGTAGTTGGTCTGCACGACTTTCATCTATGGACAATGGACGGTGAGGAGCACATTCTTAGTGCTCATGTTGTGGTCAAAAATAATATGAACTTACAAGATTCAGAAGAATTAAAAGAAAAAATAAAGGTGAGGCTCAAAGATATTGATGTAGCTCATGCTACGATAGAGATAGAATATAATCCTCAGCATTGTGAACAACAAGTTTGTTAAATATCTTCTACTTTAAAAACAAAAAACCTATCCTCTGTGGATAGATTTACTAGTTCTTGATTAACCTTTCTCAGTCATGTTAATTTTTCAGACAGGGTGGCAGTATTATGAACAAATGTATGCCATTGTCTCTAGGATGGATATTAGGACCATACGTTCCTATATCCATTTTTACATTACTCAAATGTGAGGTGAAATCAATTCGCTTCAAAATTTATCTGAAAGCCAGAAGGTTTTGTATGGTGTGACCGACATTGGAGTAAAAAATATTATATAATCGGGGAGAAAAAAACATTTAAGCTATAATGAATAATCCGCTCACAAGCTATTTACCCAATGAACTATGTATATGACAATAGAGGTTAAGCCTAACGCTATACAAAAGAAAGTATACACCTCAACTATAAAGAAGCTAGAGAAGAGTCAGAAGCTGAAAGAAAGGCTATTGCCTTATCTGCAAGAATATCATCCGCATCTTCTGAATAATTCTGTGAGGAAGCAAAGGATAAGGGAATGTTGCAACCAGATAGCTTTCCGTAGATATTTGGAAAGTGGAGATGTCCAGCTTGTGTCTTCTAACTTCTGTAAGTATGATAGGATCTGTATAGCCTGTGCGACTAAAAGAGCCATGAGGATGATTAAGAAGTTCTCTCACGGTATACAGGAACATAAGCTGTATGATAAAAAATGGTACTACATCGTTTTGACGATTAGTCATAAACAATGAGACAAGCTATCGGATCTTATGGACAGACTAATGCTATACAAAGATAAGTTAGCAAGAACTTATAGAAATAGTAAAAGAAATAAGCAGAGACAGAAGAGTTTTTTCAGTCAATTTGATGGTATGGTCTCATCTATTGAAGTGACAAAAAATAAGAATGGCTGGCATCCTCATCTTAATCTTTTGGTGTGTACTGCTAATGAGATCCATATAGACTATAATAGATATTCGAGTCCTAGCTGAAAGGGATCTCATACTAATGAACAAATTAGGAATGAATGGAAAAATATTACAGGAGATAGTTTTATCCATAATATTAGGAAGATAGATGTATCTCAAAATCACTTTTCTCTAGATGGGATAGGGGAGGTTTTTAAGTATGCTATAAAATTTAGCTCTTTGGCTGTTGATCAGCTATTATATCAAAAAATCAAAATCAATTTCTCTAATATGTTATTGAAATTTATATAAATATAATTATCTTCAAATTACATCAAGAGTATGTGATAGAGTTCTGGCTCGTTTTAATCACATCAGCAACCTGCTTATTAAGTAAGGTGCTACGTCCAGCCCTAAGGGGAAAGATGTGAGCTATCTAACCACTCATAAAACTTTCATCACTTGGGGATAGAAGTTTTTTATTTTATTCTCAAAAACACTATGACAACACACACGTATGAAAGTAGAGCTCTAGCTCATGCTATTACTCAGTGACAAGTAGCACAAGATGCTATTGAAAGTTTGGTTAAGCTCGAACAGTACATTATCCATGGAGTAGAAAGCTTTGGTTGAATAAGTATTGTTATCCAAGGACGATGAGTTAATGCCACTATGACCAGAAACCGAGATCTGTATATTGCTATGGTAAAAGAACTACAATGAGATCATGCAGCACAGCAAGCTATTGGAGCAGGAGTTCCATGATTTCCTGTTGTTATTCGTTAATTATATTGTATTAATACATCATGGATAGTTCACTATTACAAGTCTATAAAGATGCTCGCTATTGGATAGATGATCCGCATATTTTTTTTGGTATTGGTAATGTGCCAGAACAACTACGTATGTATCTTGCTCGTTGATGATGGAAATCATTTGGATTTATCACTGCACATAATCCTTATTCCAAACAGCTATCTCCTGCTGAAAATAAGGAAAGAAATGTTTTATTGGAGCAGGATCTTGTATGATATACGTATATGCTTTGAGCAGGATGAGACGCTTTATGACAACGAACTCCTGAGGACAGTTTCTTTGTCTGTAATATACAGAAAGATGTCGCTATTGGTCTTGCGAGGAAGTATCAACAGAATGCTTTGTTGTATTGGGATGGTCAGGAGATAGAGTTAGTGGTTGTTTAAGAAAATGCTCAAAAAGTCTATATAGAATTGTATTGATGCCCTAAATATTTATATTGGTTTAAATAGCTGCTTTACTAGTTCTGTGGAGATATATGACACAATACCATGCAAAGTATTATGCTAGTTTTTTGTCATTACAGCAGCCGAGTCGTTGAGTACAAAGATTGGGTAGTTCCTTATTGAATGCTACTATTGATCTTAATCCACATCAGGTTGAATGAGCTCTGTTTTACTTTCAGAATCCTTTGTCGAAAGGGGTGATATTGGCAGATGAGGTGTGATTAGGGAAGACTATAGAAGCATGATTGATCTTATGTCAATTGCGAAGTGAACATAAAAGAAAGATATTACTCATAGTGCCAGCGGCATTAAGGAAACAATGGGCAAATGAGTTACAGGATAAATTTTTTCTTCCATCACAGATACTTGATGGAACTATCTATAAGCAGATAAAATCATTGGACAATACAAATCCATTTGATCAGAAGTCTATAGTTATCTGTTCGTATCACTTTGCAGCAAGTCATAGTGAGGATATTCAAGATATTGATCGAGATGTAGCAGTCTTAGATGAAGCGCATAAATTGAGAAATGTTTATAAAGAGTTAGAGAAAGAAGCTAATGTTTTTAATGATGAACTAGATCAGGGAGAAGATGAGAGTGAGGAGGAAAAGAAAAAGATATCTATGTCAAAGAAAATAAAAGATGCCCTTGATCATACTAGAAAGATATTGCTTACAGCCACTCCTTTACAGAATTCATTACTAGAACTTTACGGTTTGACATCATATCTTGATGACTATCTGTTTGGAGATCTAGTTTCCTTTAAGGAACAATATATGAATAAGACTCTTAGCCCTAAGATTTATAAAGATCTCCAAGATAGACTTAGTACTATTCTTCATAGAACACTTAGAAGACAAGTCCAGCCATATATTAATTATACCAACAGGAAAGCTCATTCTCAAGACTATATGCGAACTCCTGAAGAACAAGCATTTTATGATGCCATTAGTGCCTTTCTTCAAGAGAGTCCAATATTTACTATGAAGAACGGAAGACCAAACTTTCTTCTCCTTCTTATCTATTGGAAGATCATGGCATCTTCTACATATGCTATAATAGGTACATTACACAAGCTTAAGGCTAAGTTAGAATACAAGCTAGAACAACTAATAGAACAGGAGAATATAAAAGAGAACCGTGTTGTTGAAGTTGATATTATAGAGAATGTTCTTCCATCAAATCTAGATGAAGAAGATGTTATTGACCAAGACATGCTTGCGACATATCAAGAAGAGGCAGAAGACAATCAAGAAGATTGAGAGGTTATTTACGAATGAATACAATGATGGCAAGCTACAGAGTTGTCTCAAGCAATCAAACAGGTAAAACACTTTATTAGCTTAGCACAAGCTATTACAAAAGATTCAAAGATAGAGGCGTTGGTCAAAGCTATTGGTCGTGCATACCAAGAACTTGAAAAGTTATGAGCA
>CAYRCS010000023.1:0-490 GCA_964422855.1 uncultured Candidatus Peribacteria bacterium | reverse complement strand
TCTGAAAAAGGATATAAGGATAAAATCATTCTTTTTAATGGAACCAATAACGATAGTAAGACACAAGAGGTATATAAAACATGGAAACAGAAATACGAAAACACAAGTCACTTCACCGGATCAAAATCAGTAGATACAAGGTCGGCAATTGTTGATTATTTTAGAAACTCTGCCGACATTATGATAGCTACAGAAAGTGCTGCGGAAGGGATTAATCTGCAGTTTTGTAGTTTGATTATTAATTATGATCTTCCTTGGAATCCACAGAGAGTTGAGCAAAGAATAGGGAGGTGTCATAGATATGGTCAGGAGCATGATGTTATTGTAATGAATCTACTCAATACGAGTAATGAAGCAGATCAAAAAGTATACCACTTATTACAAAGTAAATTCCAATTGTTTGATGGAATGTTTGGGGCTAGTGATGAAATACTTTGACAGTTAGAATCGTGAGTTGATATAGAAAGAAGCATATTGGAAATATATCAAA
>CAYRCS010000022.1:0-17640 GCA_964422855.1 uncultured Candidatus Peribacteria bacterium | reverse complement strand
GCAATACTACGCAAATCCCAGACCATCACAAGTCAAATTATTGTCACAAAAGCTATTGCAAAAAACTGTATTTGGGATATAGTGCAAATTCAAACAAAATCAATTACTAACCAATTAAAAGCAGGGGCCTATGAGTAAAAATACATTTTGCGTTGTGATAACGCAGGAAGAAGGATTCTTCGTTGGATCAAATAAGGATGAGATTAAGCCACTCATCGCTGGACAAAAGCTAAAGCAGACACTATGGCAGAGTAACCCTTACGGTTTAGAGGATTTTCTCAAACAAAATCCAGACCAAAGAGAGGTTATCTACAAAGCCATACACTACTGGGCATTATGTGCTTTGAAAAGAGTTGCTCTCGATGAAAATGCCTATGGCATGCTCAAACGGAAGTTGTCAGAATACGGCAACAAACTCTATCGCAGGGTACGCAATATTGCCCATAGCGTAGCAGCATTGTTCAAAAAAGCCTTCCCAAGTCCGAGGAAGCAACACAAAACACAAGAAAAAGCATTGAAGTACTTCAAAGAGCGAGGAGCTTCACATGTTAATATTGTGCCGGTGTAAAAAACACATTTATTAACCTCTAAAAGCCTCCAGGAACTCCTGGAGGCTTAAAACATATCAAAAATTTGACTATTGCATTTTGTTCCATATAATAACAAACATATCAAAAGTTTATATACAGCAGCTAGTATGAATATCCATGACGCATCCGCTACTTTATGATCTTCACATGAAAATAATAGTAGCTATGTAAATAATGTAAAGACAGTGAGACACGGTATTTGAGATGATGCACATACCATACTGTCACAAGATATACAGAGTATTGTAGATTCTAAGGATAGTGCTAAAATTGCTGATTTTATCGAACATGCAGATAAAATAACGCAATACAAAATCATGGAACTATTGTCGCCTGATCTAGTAGCAGAATTTCTACCTCAGATTTCCGATAATAAGCTGTCCTATATACTCAATAACTTCCATGGGAAGTTACCTAGAGGATACCAATCAGTATTCTACCACAATTTGGTTCAAACAAATGATGCAGGCTCTCTGGACTCTATCAAACAACACAACGATATTGCAAAATGATATAGCGAAAAATATAGTGGTACAACATTTGCAGAATTTTATCAAGATATCCAGACAGCAGCTAAGGACACAAATCTAGATGTAGTATTTTGACCTCAAAGTGAGATACCCAATCCTCGTATGGCTATGGCTATCAACAACAAATTACTCATACCTATATATATTACTCTCAGAAAAATGGGTTACAATCATAAGGAACTAACCGAGTAATCTCTTCGCCTCATCATAGCCAAGCTGCACGATCTCGTGCAGTTTTTTGATATCAAACATATCGTAGTCCTGCATATCAGGACGGATGAGTGTGATTTTCTTTTTGCTAGCTTCTATGGTAAGATCCTCGATACGCTTGATCATGATATTGAGACTATTGTTCACTATTTTTTGCGTCTGCGTAAAGACGGGCTTGGCTATCTTAAATCCCCAGAAATCATAACTATCATCGATAGTTGTATACAGGGTGTTGACCACAGATACTGCTATCACAGCATCGCTCGTGAGGACATCGATAGGCAAGTTATCTACTGTACCACCATCGATATACAGCTTGTCTCCTATCTCATGAGGAGTCACCAATCCAGGAAATGATAGGGATGCTCTCACTGCATCCACGATGCTTCCTTTGTCAAAAATTACTCTTTGGCCAGTTGCTAGATCCGCTGCTATGATACGCAAAGGAATAGAACATGATTCGATAGTCGCATCACCAAAAACACTATTGAGCCAATGGAGCACCTTCTCTCCACCAAACAAACCATTGCTGATACTTCCATCAAACAATTGCCCATAACTCAGTTGAGAAAAAATATACTGCATCGTTTGTGCGGGGACACCAGTAGCATACATTGCCGCTACCAAGGCACCCATACTCGTACCAGATACTTCAGAGATGCTGATGTTTTTTTCATGGATATGTTGGAGTACGCCGATATGTGCATATCATCTTGCGCCACCTCCACCAAGTGCCAAACCGTATTGCATAAGATTATAATAACATAAAACATATGCTGGATCTATGGTTTTGATACAAGAAAACAACTATTTTGATATAGGCAGATGCATGAGAAGTTCTTTCAAATTATCATCCATAATACAATCATGGTTTTCTAATATCTCGTCTATAGTAGATCGTTTGTATCAGATGACAGTTTCATCCTCAGTATTTTGTAACTTGATTTTCTGATGCTTTGGTAGCGAGCAGAAATATATATGAGATACTATCTGAGCACGAGTATCTTTGGTAAAGAAATGCCACAATCCTGCGCTTCCATGGATATCCACATCCAGAGCTGTTTCTTCAAAAACCTCACGTCTGAGTGAATATATAGGTACTTCTCCATAGTGAATTCTACCTCCTGGGAGATCCCAATAAAGTTCTCCCTGTATCTCTTGTTTGAGAAAAAGATATTTCCCATCACGATCGATAAGTCCTTTGACACCACTACGTACTTCCAATGACCTAGACTTTTTAGCTGATTTTTCTTTGAGTCAGTTGAGACCACCAACAATGATGATCGAAGATGCAAATACATACATAGGCAAACCAATCAATGCATATATCATAGATAAAATCTTCCCTGTATATGTAACAGGAGTGACATCCCCATATCCTACACCACCTACAGTAATGGCAGTAAGATATAAAGATGTAAAATAATCCCATCCTTCAGTCAGAGTAAAGAGATATGCTCACACAAATATAAGGCCAAACAAGATGACGATCTCTATCCCTATATTTTTCCAAATTTTTTTGACGGTATCTGATTTGAACAAAGGCATGAATTGTGTATAGTGTAAAAAACGCATCATAGCTATTTATTTTTGCATGACAAGCCAAATATGATACAATACTATGAACTGACTCCTGAGGAAGAAAAGATCATCATACACAAGTGAACAGAAGCTCCTGGCACTGGTGAGTTGTTGGACGAAAAACGTATCGGTACTTTCTCATGCAAACGCTATCATACCCCATTGTATCGCTCGACAGACAAGTTTGATAGTCAGTGTGGTTGGCCAAGTTTTGATGATGCTATCCCTGGCACAGTCAAACGAACCACAGATGCTGATGGTAGCCGTACGGAGATTACTTGTGCAAACTGTGGAGCGCATCTGGGTCATGTGTTTGTTGGCGAAGGCATGACAGACAAAAATACCCGTCACTGTGTGAATTCTTTATCCATGGTCTTTGAACCAGGAGAGATTCCAGAAGCTACTACCGAACAAGCGACGCTTGGTGGAGGATGTTTCCGATGTGTCGAAGCAGCATTTCAGCAGATCAGAGGAGTGCTCGATATCAAGTCAGGCTTTAGCGGAGGTAAGCGTCCCTTTCCTACCTATGAACAGGTGAGTGTCGGTACGACATGATATATAGAAGTCGCACATATTACCTATGATCCTAGTATTATTACATATAAGCAAATTTTGGAAATATTTTTCAGTATCCACAATCCCACGCAGATAGATGGGCAGGGCAATGATATTGGAGAGACCTATATGTCAGCTATTTTTTATCACAACGATGAGCAACAACAGATCGCTCAGTCATTGATCGACGAATTGGAAGCTAAGAAGATACGAGCACCACATCCGATCATCACACAAGTCAGACCTTTTGAAAAATTTCGAATAGCAGACGATTACCACCAAAATTTCTATGCACAAAACCAGACCAAGCCTTATTGTCAGATCGTCATCGATCCCAAGATTACCAAGTTGAGAAAAGCTTGGGCGCATTTGTTGAAGGAATAGCTATCAATCAACAAGAAAAAAACAGTCCTGCGGATGCGCAGAACTGTTTTCATAGACCTGAAATGTTTTTGGTGCTGCTTTCTTGTGCCGAGCTGGTTGCTCGTACGATTCGCTAGACAGTGCGTTGATAAATAAGCACCAAGCCAACAAACCACTAGTGATACCTATCAATATAGATGACAACAGCATCTGATTGAATGTAAGCCTAGTAATATCGTAGTTATCGCTTTCGCGATACTTTCGTTTTGCACTGCGATACATACCGATAAACAGAAGGTCGACAATAAGAAGGATTAATTCTATCATAATAATTAATGGTTGTTTTTGTTTGTGTATAATCCGCAAACTATAGACAAATCCTCAAACGAGGGATTTTTTGCTATTGGTTTTTTGGTATATTATGAACCAGAAGTACTTTCATCAACAATTTGGTTGAGTATGTCGACGATACTATCTCCATTGAGCAATGTGTTGATATATGCTTCGAGATCAGAAAGCAATCCAAGCACTGTTTCATTTGTGATAGTAGATTTAAGTGTAGCAATTTTACCCAAGATAGTCTCCAATGCGGTATCTGGCAACAAACTTATTTTCTCTTTCAAACCATCCATAGTGATAGCCTTTCTTGCTTTTTTAAATTCTTTTCTTGTTTCTTTGACATCTTTTTTGAATTCTTGATGAGCATCTTTGAGGTCATTTCTCAATTCCTTACGAGCATCACGCAATGTGTTGCCAGTACTAGAATCATCATCTTCGTTTTCATCTTCGTCTTCATCTTCATCTTCATCTTCGTTTTCATCTTCATCTTCATCTTCGTTTTCATCTTCATCTTCATCTTCATCTTCATCTTCATTATCTTCGTCATCGTTTGAAGATTCTACATTTGTATCATCATCTTCACTGTCGTTGGCGAAAGTAAACGTCGTAGCAAACAATCCAAACAAAAGAGCAAACAATGCGGCCAAAATTTTTCTAATCATCATCCTGTATCATATAAGATATAAAAATGAGCCAGCAATATAGTCCGAAAATATCAAAAAGCAAGTATCAGGCCACGCTATATAGCCAAAGAAAGGATGACTACATTGACTTTACCTATAATTCTATTTCTAAGCTCACAGGACAGTGGTCTGAACCTTCTATGCTATCTTGGTGATATATTTTACTAATCTTATCTTTAATATTGTCAGACACAAAGAAGTAATCTATTCTTCGTCCCACATTTCTGGGTCTTGCTCCGGCTCTATAGGATCGTCGCGTATATTTATCAGGGATATCTCCGTGTTTGTATCTAAATGCATCCACATACCCGTGACTGACGAACTCAGATACTTTGTCCCTTTCGATAGGCAAGAAACCTATACTATCAGCATTTTCTTTTGGTCTGGCGATATCGATCTCCCTATGGCAGATATTAAAATCTCCACACATGATGACGTTTTGCCCTGCAGCTACTAAGCCATCCACATACTTGATGAAGTGATCATAAAATTTCAATTTATATGTTAGCATTTCCTGTCCGTCAGCTCTGGTTCCGCCGTTGGGGAAGTATATATTGAGTATAGTGGTTTTGCCTACTTTGAGCTGCGTAACTCTTCCATCTTCATAAAATTCTGGAATATCTGCAAATACAGATGTTGTTTCCGCCACATCAGGAAAATCTTTATAAAATATGGCAGTTCCTGCATAGCCAGGCGTTTGCCCACTATGTCGGACATAACCGTATTCTTTGAGGGTATATTTGACTTCGGGTGGGACTTGTGTTTCAAATGCTTTGGTTTCTTGCAAGCAGAGGATATCAGGATTGTCTTTCTGTACTCGTTCGAGAAATCATTTACCCAATATAGCTCTGATACCATTCACATTTCGTGAGGTGATTTTCATAGTGAGGCGTTTCAATATTTAAACATTGAAGCGTTTATGTATTTAGTCATATATTGCAATACAAGCCCCAACACTTTCCGTATCACCATATGCAAAATCTATTGTAAACATCTTGCAATTACCTAAAATACGGACCTCGCGTTTTTTTATGACGCGGTTTTACATACAATTATATAATAATGAACACACACAGTGCAGACAGATTAGAACCACAATTTGTTGGATGGTTACCTGATGTTGTTGGGAAAGTACCAGGTATGGAACACATTACCTACGCAGGAGTTACAGAAGTAACCGAAGGAGATCTTTTGAGAGCAATCTATACCAACGGACACATCAAGAATGCCAATGGTACAGAACAGTTCCGTGTAGCAGTATCCAATACTGATGAAAATCTTGGATCATGTGAAATGCGAAACAAATTCATACAGTCAGTCACCAACACACTAGCAGATGTTATGACAGCAAACAAATCAGTACCAGCTTAATTGGCTGCGGTACTGATCCTACGCCACAGAGTCTCCCCGTATGAGGGTGATTTTTTTTATATCAAATTTTTTGATTCCTATTATAAACTTTTGCAAATATCCAGCAAATCACTAATAGATCGACATATTTATCCGTTACATGATCCATGCATCACGCATCTACCTTCAAGAAAGTTGCTATCATATTTGTGCTCGTGTGTTTCCTTCTCTCGACAGGATTGGTTTCTCTACTATATCTTGGTACCCCAAATACAGCTACCAACACAGGTGCTGTTGACGCTATTCCTACAGGAAGTACGACAGGGACTGCGGACGAATCACTTGCTCCAGGTTCTATACTCAATGCATTTAGTACAGGAAACTAATCGACTATGAAACTCGAGGTCAACCTACCACAAAGATATGCAAAGATGAGAGCACATACAGCCACACATTTGCTCCACGGACAATTGGCTGCTCTTTTTCCTGATACCAAACAAGCAGGTTCACTCGTAGACGAAGACTATCTCAGATTTGATTTTCACGCAGATAATTTGCTCACAGCAGAGCAGATCCACGATATAGAATCTATTATCAATCAGCAAATATACGCATCCCACGAAGTTGCTACCGCTGAGATGTCATTTGACGATGCTATCAAGAAGTGAGCCAAAGCATTTTTCGCTGACAAATACGGCGATGTCGTGAGAGTAGTATCGATCGATGGTGCGCATTCGGTCGAACTCTGTGGTGGGACACATGTGCCCAACATCAGAGATATCGGAGCATTCAAGATCACATCCCAAGAACCAGTTGCCGCAGGAGTAAAGAGAATTACAGCCTACACATGACCCAAAGTTATCGAATACATGCGAGAAAAAGACACCAAACTACAAAATATCGCCAACAAATTTGGCGTTACTGAGAAGCAATTGGAAGATAAGATAGAGAAGATGTTAAAAGACTACACAGCATTGGAAGAGGAACTCCAAGGTGCCAAGGCTGGCGCTATTGCCTGATACATCGACAAGCTCACATCATCAGGAACCAAAGATGGATTTGCCCTCTACAATATAGACTCAAGTTACGACCTCAAACAAGTAGTAACGCTTTTGAAAAATAAGAAAGAAGATTTGCTAGCCTATAACACATCATGATCATTTGCCATCGTTGCAGATATATCCAAAACAGCCAAATCATTTGCTCAGTCACATAACTTGAAGTGAGGATGATCAGATACATTTTTCCAGTGAAAAGACCCTCAGATTTTGGCATTGCTCGCATAGTGATGAAGAGAGTCATAACCTTCGGTACCTTCGACTTACTCCATCCATGACACGAATATTATCTCCGCCAGGCTCGTAGCTATGGCGATTTTGTGATTACTATCGTGGCTCGTGATGAGACCGTAGAGAAACTGAAGAACAAAAAACCATCACATACTCAAGAGCAGAGAGTCCAAGCCTTGATCGATAGCGGATTGTGTGATCAAGTTTTTTTGGGCAAACTAGATCATTACTACGATCGATTATTGGAGTTGCAGCCAGACGTTATATGCTTGTGATATGACCAACATCATCTCGTCCCAGGATTAGAAAAATTTCTGCAAACACACAAACTCGATATCAAAATAATCAGGATACCAGCATTCGAACCACACATTCATAAAACATCTCTCTTGAGATAAGCCATTGTAAATAGTTGACATTTTTGTAATATTGTGATATATGTATTTTAGCATATCCCAATATCACATATGTCTATAACTACGATGGATCAGATACAGGAGGCTACCAAACAACACGAGCAACTTATTGCTGCTCGCAATTCTATCACACAAGGACAGATAGAGAGCGCTAGGCAAGAATTGTTACAAATTTTGGGTGCATCATCACAGACATTGGAAGAGCGTGCATTGCTCTATGCTATTGATAAGAAGCTGAGGATACTATCTCTCGAGATACAATGAGGATCTCAGGATCTAGGTATTTTACGCAAAAAAGTTGATAAGGTGCCACATCTAGACGACACATTGAGAAGTCAGCGATTGGGTGAATATATGTCATATACTGATCGTCTAGGTTTTGTATTATCTCCAGCAAACAGATATGCCAAAATCAATGAAGATCATCTAAAAAATGAAAAAAACGCTCCATGATATAAAGGGAAAAAAAAGAATAAAGGAGCGGTCGAAGATCACGTCAAACAAGATTTTTTCAACCACCATTTTGTATTAGATCCGGACAAGATTACTGACGATATGCGTTTGCATCTCCTGGATGGTAAGTCTATAGATAGTTTTACACACGATCCACAATTGCAGTCTCTCAAGCAAAAGTTTGCCAAACCTTATTTTTTGCAGTATCAAGTTCCTGGCAGAACACCAGAAGATAAAGAACAGAAAAAAGCTACATCCAGAATTATGTTCTTTAGAGATTCACCAGCGATAGCTGTATTTCGTAGTGCAGACACGCATCCCATAGTAGCAGATCCTACCAAACACGAAAAACGCAAGATCCAAAAAGATATGGATATGTATGTTACCAATTCATCGTATGACATCATCAGCCAACAATACCAATCCATCCAACACATCACCAAAGACAAGGAATTTATCGCGTCTTTGCTCCAAGAATTACAAAATCTAGTACAGGATAAAGCATTTGGTCCAGACCAAAAATTACAGATCAGTCAGGCTATAGATGCCATCAGTGGTCAGATCAATCCAGAAGTTTTGATGGCTAGATTATACAATCTCAGCAAAATAGAGGATTTTGCCAATAAGACCGTGCAACAAAATCTCTTGTTAGGCGCGCTCAACAAGTTAGGTAGGAGATCTAAGAAATTGTGATTGTATCTGTATTATATGATACCTCAACTCCAAGGATTGGAAACTATCCATGCCAAAAATATCGAAAATATAGAAACCTTACATAGAAATATTCTTATGTCGGCTTCTGCAAACAATCCAAGTCCACGGTCATTACCAGCAGATAAGTGGAGACAGATGCAACAATTTAATAAGCACGATATTTTAGCAAAGGTAGAAAGAGCACTGAGGCAGCATGATATCGAGCAAAAAGATCATCTTATGGGTATGTTTTATACGATGCATGATCAGATTGGAACGCTACTCCATGTCACAGACCAAGAGGAGAAAAACAAGATGGCCAAAATTATAGTCTATAGCCACAGACTCATCATGGCTGCCGAACAACTCAAACAAGATATAGAATTAGGAAAAGTACAACGACCAAACATATACGTCCATACACACTTCCAAGAGATATGGGCAGACATACATGGTGCCTGATTTAGTACACAAGATATGGATAAATTTTTCACACCATATTTTAAAATAATGAAAAAGGTAGGCAGTTACACTGACAATAGAAAAGAAGAGCTTGCCATCAAGGAACTCAGCAAATTTAAGGAAATGATAGAACCAACACTTCAAAAATAGACGCCGTTACTTAGTCTTTCTATGAAGTAATGACCATATAGTCAAAATTATACTACACAAAATTCCTATAGCCAAGAGTAGATAGCCGATTGGTACGAGTGCAAAAGGTTCTATCAATGTACCATCTGGCGCAACATGAGATCAGATAATAGCAAACGCTACGAAACAAGAAAGCCCCAATACAAAAGGAACGATAGGTACCAAATATATTTTTTTCATATTACTCTATATGATACATATACAAATTATCTGCTGATAATTTCTTCGCGACATGTTTGACCGCATCGAGTGTTACTGCCTTATATTTTTCGAGTTTTTCTTCGACGCTTGATATTTCTCCATACATGAGGTACTGCATCCCCAAGAAGTCAGACACATCATTACAAGTCTCGAGTCCTATCTGCATACGTCCAGCGATATTGCCCTGTGCAGTAGCAAATTCTTGTTCACTTATATCTCCAGTTGCAAAACGAGCGATTTCTTCATAGATTTTTTCGACACCAAATGGAAATCTTTCTTTATCGATACCAGCTCTCATAAAGAATGTCCCATACGCTGGACTACTCATATGTGTCCCACCGATGTAGTAACACAATCCCAATTTTTCTCTGATATTTTGAAACAATCTAGCTGACATAGGTCCACCCAAGATATTCATAGCTAGGCTTGCTGCATAACGATCTTCGTGTGTTCCATTAAATCCAGGCGCAGAGATGATAAGATGATTTTGTTCTGTGCCCTTAGTATAATGTGCCCTGTGTTCCTTTGGCAAAGTATGCTCAAAAGTCGGAAGAGTCCCTTTCATCTTCTCTGGCAAATTTGCAAAGTGATCGGCGATCGCTTCTTCGATGCTACCTTGATCTTCTATCTTGCCGGCTACGACGATGATGAGATTATCTTTGGTATAGAGATTCGCTTTGTGCGCAAACAACGCATCTTGGCTAAACGACAAGATATTACTTTCTGTACCGATAATTGGCCATCCGAAGCTATTGTCTCCGAGATAGTAATTTTGCCATTTTTCAGAAACCATGGCTTGAGGATTGTCCTCGTACATCTTCAATTCCTGGATGACGACACCCTTTTCTCTTTCCATTTCATCTTTTGGGAAGAGAGGATGGCACATCATATCACTGAGGACATCGATTGCTTTGTAGATATGTTCTGGAGAAGATTTCACATAATAGCCAGCGTATTCATTACCTGTATAGGCATTGAATTCCCCACCAAACGCATCAACAGCTTCTGCTACTGACTTAGGAGTAGTATAACTTGCTCCTCATTTGAAAAACATATGTTCCAAGAAATGACTGATACCATTGATCTCTCTGGTCTCATAATTGCTTCCAGCGCGGACCATGATCTCGATAATAGTCGCATGACTATCTTCCATCGGCGCAAATATACACGTCAATCCCGCAATAGATTTGATACTATATTTCATGTCCTCACTTTAATCATAAAAACAGCTCCATGTCTAGTACTTTACCGTCCAAATACAAGGAAATTGCTTGCAATTCTCTCACAATGGGATAAGAGGGCAGTAGTTTTATCATTTATCTATGATACATGAAAAAATATCTCGCAGAAGCTATCGGTACATTTTTCCTCGTCTTGGTCGCTGGTATGAGTGGCGACGCATTTACGATCGGAGTAGTATTGGCCATCGTCGTGTACGCTACAGCAGCTATTTCAGGTGGACACATCAACCCAGCAGTTACACTCGCTCTCCGAGTCAACGGTAAGATCGAACAAGCCGAAGCACTCAAATACATGGCAGCACAAGCAATCGGCGCAGTAGTTGCATCATTATTGTTTCGATATATGATGGGCTCGACGATGGCAGTATCTCCTGCACAAGGCGCAAGCTGGTTGCAGATCGGCCTAGGAGAAACATTGTTTACCTTCCTCTTGGCGTCGGTCGTATTTCACACAGCAGTATCCAAGAAAGTCGCAGGCAACGGATACTTCGGAGCAGCAATTGGTTTGACAGTATTTGTCGGTATTATGAGTGTCGGAGGTTTGACTGGAGGAGTATTCAACCCAGCAGTAGCGTTTGGTCCTATACTTGTGGATACGCTTGCTGGAGGAGACACCTATATGTATCTGCCACTATACTTATGATCTATATTCTTGGGAGGAGCCCTCGCAGGGATAGTATACAATCACTTCGAAGCGAGTAAATAGTCTTTATAATTATACCATATGACTACTATGCTGGACATATCAAATAAAACCCCTGAGCAGACAACACATACACAACATATGATAGTACATATAGGAGAAAATGCACTATCTTTGATAAATGCCCTTATGGCATCTGATGCAACAAACTGACCCCAAAACAATACAAATGGCTATGGTCAGTATGATTATGGCAACGGTGATTATGGAAATAGAGATTATGATTAAATAGAAAAATATAAAATTCTCTTTCATCCCAAAATCCATCCCGCAGGATGGATTTTTCTATTATCTCAAAAAAGTACAAGTATTGATTACATTAGTTCATACCTATCATTACGCAGATATACCCACCTCCCAAAAACACCAAAGCATTGACTTTTTTAATAAAATCAGTATAAGAGGGTGTGTTTTTACTCCAGATTGCGATATATGGCTAGCAACCACACAAGCAAAAAACCCGTCTCCAAGAACAAATCAAGCGATAAGATCGGATTGGGTATTGTATCATTACTGAACGCTGCCAAAGAACTCAAAAGCAAACTATCACATCCCAAGAAGAATTAGAAACCACAAATATATTTTACCCTCTCAAACAAAAACAATATGGTATTAGACCTCATAGCCGAACACATTAATAAGCCAAAAGAAAAATCAGAGGCACAAGTATGACTGCTCACCTTTAAAGAAAAAGCCCAGCTCATGGCAGTATTTGGATTGGGATATATCCAAGAAGCATGAGACAAACTCCATAAGAAAATATTTGGAAAGAAAGACGAAGCTAAAGACAACACACCATAACACATACAAAGATAGAAGTAGAGCCTATCTTTAACCCCTACAAAACCATGATCAACAAAAAACAAAACACAATCACCCAGACATGTATGAACGCCAAAGTGGGTTTGGCGGTCGTATCTATCGTAACGATGAGCATGGCTTCCAGCACCTTTGCCTGGAGCAATGACATGACCATCGCTGCAAATGTTGCAAATTTCGTGAGTAGCCCTAGCGTCACACCAACAGCATCTCTATCACTCAAAGAGAAAATCCAGAAGTTCTGGAATATTTTACTCTGAGGCGGAGATCTCAACGAACATCCTATCAAAGAGGAGTCAGAAGCCAGACAGGCAAATCTCGTCCACAGCAGAAGACAAAAACAATTTTTCAATGATATCTCTAGTAGCAAATACGTCAACGACATCAATGCACTTGCTGCTACACATATCGTCAAAGGATACGAAAACAAATTCCATCCACAAAACCACGTCCGTCTCGGTGATTTCATCCACGTGTTGGCTAGAGCATATATCCAGAAGACAGCAGGCAATCCAAACCTCGTCGATGCTAAGACATTGCGAGATACGGCATCGTCAAACAAGCGATTACTTGGTTTAGAAACAGCGCAAAAAGATCAGATATTATCGTCGGATGATACACAGATCATCCTCAAAAACTTCATTACACAACACAGCGACATCGTAGCATCAGAGTTGGTCTTCCCAGCAGATGGTACGACAGTGACCAAGGAACAGATGGCGCATATGATTGTTACATTGCTCGATATAAGTGCAGAAGAACAGACACAAGGAGATTATTTTACAGACATATCCAAGGATCCAGCACAAGCAGCTATCAATACATTGGCAAGTTTCGACATCGTCGAAAACGATAGCAAATTCTATCCACAAAACTACGTACGTCGCCATGACTTCGTCATGATGGTGACCAAGGCATTTGCCACAGCAGAAGGTAAAGATATCCTCTTTGGTACATCAGATATAGCAGATATCCCAGCTGTAGATGCTATCCAGTCTATCTATGCCCGAGCACAAAAGAACGGCGTATTGGATTATATCATCATCAACACCAAGGGAGAAAACAGTATCGATCCCGATGCATTTATCACCAAAGACGAGATCTACCAGACCCTCAAAAACGTAGCCAATGTGAAACTCATCATAGATACAGCTAGCCAAGACGACCAGATGACGAGAGGAGAATTGGCAGCATTACTTGTAGAAGTATTTGATTTAGACCCTCAGGATGATAGCTCAGACACTACAGATAAGAAGACCCTCACACAAACAGTGCGAGTTCCTTTGACCAAACTCGTAGTCTCTAAGCTATAAAACAAGCAAAATTTCTTCATAGATAGGCGGGTGTGGGTACCTGCCTATTTTTTGTATGTGTTTTTTTGACAAAAAGGAGCTTGGGGAGTATACTTGAGATAGAAATTTATCCTGTTTGCTATTCCCATGTTACACAAGCACATTGCTAAGCACGTTTCCCGTTTTCATGCACACATCCAAGAACACGGTCACAAACGAGCACTTGTTATGATTATGTCATCAATGGTGATGATGTTTTATCCATACTTCTCAACGAGAGCAGACTTGCTTCCATCGGGTGGTACTATCACGGTACAGTATAGTCCAGACAATCTGGTGGATGTAAATACTGATGTCGTTGCTACGGTGGTACACAACAGCGCCAGTGGCGTGATCTTTGCCGAATCCGATACTTTCACTTTCACAGCCAACGGTACACATGTATTTGAATATAGCGAAGATGGTGTTACATGAGCTATTACAGCAAATGTAGACTGGATAGACAAAGATGCTCCTACAGCCTGGATTAGTATACAAACAGATCCGAATGACCCAAACGATCCGATGATAGCAACATTAGAACCTTCAGAAGATGTAACTATTACAAACAATGGTGGTTTAGACCAATACACTTTCACAACAAATGGTACTTTCACATTTGAATTTATGGATGAAGCAGGTAATACGTGATCAGCAACAGAAACTATATCAAGTATTGGAGTTCCGCAAGATATATGTCCAAATTGAGACTACTCAGCAAGTGGCACTGATGGTGATTGTTGAGAAAACCCAGTATGTAACTGAAATGCACTACAACTATCAAATATAACACACACTAGAATTAATAATAATATAACAATAGTACGAACTAATTCTTTAGCAACAGGATATAATCTTACCATAGATTTAGTGGGGAACCAAATGCCACAAACATTTACTAATATAGGTAATGTACCTATGTCAAGTGAGTCTTTCTCATGGCAACTTACAACTAGTCCTCCTCAGCGCTTTAGATTTACAATAATTGACCCAAATACAGGTTCTCCCTGTAGTAATTCACAAATATACACAATGAACGAAACGCTTATCGATTCAGGAGTTAGTATTACAGGAATAGTTGAATATAGTATATGTACAGGCAACCAAATATCGGCTATAGCCACAGGATTTAATATGGCAGGAGTATTTGCTAATAATAACAATGATAGTGATAATTCATTGTCATATACATTTACGAGTCCTGGATCATTTACCTTCGCTTTGCAGACTACAGCCGGTAATACAGGATCAGTAACTGCTACCGCAACTACAGGTATGTTTGCTAACTGTTCATCAGGGACAGTAACACTTCCTCCAGTAGTACTTACTGGTATCACAGGATCAGTAGTATATACTACAAGTGGTACGACAGTTCTTGCAACAGCAACAGGATTTAATATGACATGAGTATATACGATATATAATGGAAATTCCTTAACACATATCTTTACAAGTCCAGGGACATTTGTATTCAATGTTCAAACATATGCTGGTAATACAGGATCAGTAACTGCTACTGCTACTACAGGTATGTTTACCACAGGCACAACAACACCTCCTCCTAGCACAGGTACAGTAAATACCGGAGTAGTTTGTGACGCAGGCGACCTCGTAATGACCGGCGCTCTAGGTGGAGTATATAGTTTGACGACACCAGTAGTTATTGGTGGATTGTTCTCTATCAACTGGGCTGCTGCCAACAATCATTGTAACCCAGATCAGATAGTAACTGTACAACTCCGAGATCATAACGGTCAATGGATCACTCTCGGTACAGGAGAACTTGATGGTACAGGACTAATATTTAGATCTACAGGATTGGCATATACAGGATTGTATAGCATATTTGGTACGCACGCAAGTGGTACGGTATATAGTTATACAGGCACAAGTGGCCAGCAATTGACTGGAGCATATACAGTAGATACTCCATACACTATATATACAGGCTCCTATACTGGAGCATATACAGGTCTATGGACTGGATACCAACTACGTATCCTCAGTGCAAGCGGAGTAGATCTACTCTCAGGTGCGCGTCCATTTACCATAGATAATACAACACCATCACTTACATGACTTGCGCTTCTTGTAAGCGGAGCCAATGGCTCTGGAGTAGTAGGGTCAGGTGGTACATTTACCCTATCATTTGTATGATCTGAATTGCTCAGCAATATCCAACTATTGGTCAACAACACATTGGTCAAATCATGGACTGGTGGATCAAGTACAGGATATTCATTTACTGGTGGATTTGGTGCAACCAATATGGCTGGACCGATTGCATATACAGTTAACTTTACTGACGCAGCTGGCAATACAGGATCAATAACAGGTACAAATATCTATACCATAGATACTATCGATCCAAACTTCCAAGCCTTTGCAGTGACAGGTACTGCAGCATCAGGTGTCAAATTCTCATGGAATACAAGCAAGAACTCAGTATACAACTTCCAATTTAGCCTCTCAGGTAGTACAGGTGTAGTCGTACCAGTTACAACCAACGCATATGCGACAAGTCACAACTACACAACCACAGCACTTGCTACAGGCAAGACATACATGTTTAGTATCAAGATCAATGACGCTCTACAAAATACCAACTTCATGTCTGGTACTGTAGCCGTCAACGCTTCTGGTGCAGCCTCAGTAACGATTGCTACGCAAAATAACAATGTGTTGCAACTCTCTTCACAAGTCGAAGCTAAGTTGTTCTCACAGATACTCAAGGAAGAGATCAAGAAATTTGAATCATGTAAATCTGACTTAAAATTCAAATCTACAAGCATCGAACTCAAGGGTACCAAGAGCATCAATCTCAAGATACCAGAGATGGAGAAGAGTAGTACTAAGACGATTGTCCAAGCATTCTCATTGATGCTGGTCAATAAATTGAAAACAAGCAACCTCTCAGCATCAGAACTTGACGAGACAGAGACTAAGGTAAACAACTTCTTTGTAATTCTCAAGCTCTTGAAAGACGACAAGGGTGATTGTAAGCAAAATCTATCAGCCTACTATATCAATCAGTTCGAAAGAATTATGGAAGACATGTTGAAATAGATCGGTTTCTTATACGATAGACAGTTCCCTCGTGGAGCTGTCTTTTTTTGTGATGAAAATAGTAGTCGGATCTTCCAAGTCTAATTGCTCAACAAACTTAGGCCATTCGATGACAATGAGTTGGTATTGATCTATCAAATCCAAGATTCATTTGTGCAACAATTCATCGTATGTTTTGATATTGTACATATCGATATGGAGGAGTTTTTTATCGTATTCTTGGATATAGGTATAAGTCGGACTCGTTACCTCGTCAGCATTGATGCCTAGTCCAGCAGCAAAGCCTTTGATTAGTGTCGTCTTGCCAGCTCCCAATTCTCCATGCAACAAGAGAATCTTGCTTGTCGCTGCAAGTTCTTTTCATAGGTCAAACATTTCCTCGGGAGAATTGATTATCTGCTGCATACGCCTGATACTACTAAAACAGTTGTTTTTATACTAATGAATCCTATATCTACTACAAATTATTTTGTACCCAAATATGAAAAAACTCTACATACTTGATGGATCAGGATTCCTTTTTAGAGCATATTACGCCTTCCCAGCACTCAGTGACGTCAATGGATTCAACACCAA
>CAYRCS010000021.1:0-18335 GCA_964422855.1 uncultured Candidatus Peribacteria bacterium | reverse complement strand
TCTCATATTTTCACCAGACCCGAAATGCATCGTCGCATCCCCTGCTACACCCACGATCGACAAGACCTCATCATTGTAGGACAATGGCTTCACATGACTCACTCGATCTTTCTTAAATAATTGCTGCATTCTTTGCTCTATAGTATCTACAGGAGCAAGATCAAAAACGACCGTTTCTCACTTAGAGAAAACAAAGTGCTTATTGAGATGACGCAAGGATATATCTATGAAGTAATTGTAACAATACACATATTCTGTCTGTGTAGATTTGAGAAATTTTAATCTCACAGGGACATTATAAAACAAATCCTCCACCATGACACGAGTCCCATGCACAAACGATGCTGACACAACACGCTGAGATATGCTTTTATCTGATTTTTCTAATTGTAAGGCAATATCGCTATCAATAGTTTTAGTTGTGATAGTAATTTTACTTACCTCAGATATACTCGCCAAGGCCTCTCCCCTAAATCCATAACTCGAGAGATTGTAAATATCCTGATCTGATTCTATCTTAGATGTAGCATATCTAGCCAATACCAAGTCCATATCATCTACCACAATACCTGTTCCATCATCTTGAACAACAATACGCTGTTTGCCTCACTCCCAAACAGCCACCGATATTGTCTGCGCACCAGCATCCAAACTATTTTCTACCAATTCCTTAACGATAGAAGCAGGTCTTTCGACAATTTCTCAGGCCTTGAGTTTGTTGATGATATAATCAGGAAGAACATGGATTCACATAGGCACTCCGACAAGACGATAAATATACGGTAATATAGCATTTGCTCTTGCATTTGCAAACCAGATACGAAGATTGTATATACACTATTTTTCTCGTATATCCTGATATGAAACAGCTACGATTCATCATACAACAACATCCTGTTCGCGCCAAATATGGACTACTCATAATAGCCATTATCATGATGATAGTTGCGATCAAAACATACATTAACTATCTCAACATAGAGACATCTATTGCTGATGTCAAAAATCAAGCCAGTCAGATCCAATTACAAAAAAATTATGAACAAAAATTTCTGGTCCCATACGAGTCTTCTTTTCGATCAGATATATTTATGACTCACGAAAACAACATCTTAGCAAAAGGTGAATTTATTATCCAATTTCAAGAACCTGCGGCCATTGCGCCAAACAGTACATGAGATCAAGATCAACCAACACTCACTCCACCAAAAGCCCGAAGATACTTTTTACGCACTATATGGGACAAACAGTAATGAAGATTTGATAAAGTTCCCCAAAAACATATAGCATAGATATACTTTATTAATCCTTTATCATCATGATCAAAAAAACAAACACAAAAATGCAATATTTAGCTACAGGAATTGGAATAATAGCTATAATTTGAATAGCGATATTTTCCCTCTATAGCTGAAACAAATCATCAATCATACAAACAGGCGATATAGTAAACGTCTATTACACAATTCAAGACCAATCCAATAATGTTATTCAAACAAATAGTGGGTCACAAGTTCTTGAAGTGATAGCAGGACAAAGTAGTAGCGTCCCGTATATAGAAAAAATGGTATTAAGCATGAAATATGGGCAGACCAAAACACAAACAGTAGCTGCAGACGATGCCTACGGCAAGTTTTATGACCCAAATAAGTTGCAGGTAGTAAGCAAAACTGTCTTTGATAGCATAGGATTAGAACCTGAAGTAGGAGAAAAATATGTCTTGGGAGACACCATTGTCATCGTAAGAGAAATAGGAGAAGATACAATAACCATAGATCTTAACCCAGCTTTCACAAAAGAAGCCGCAGTGTATACAGTAACGGTTTTAGAGAAGAATCCATAAGACATGCAACTATTCAAAAGAATGCTCATGTCTCTATTCCCAGACGATACATGATCACAGACAATAAATCCTGCAAGCATATTTGTTTCTTTCGTATCTAGCAAAGAATTTTTTTCAGTAGTACACAGAAAAATAGTAGAGAATTATAAACTCAATATGTTTGATATTACGATGGATCCCTTTGAATTTAAAATATGATTTGGTAACAATCCATCTGTACAAGTTAAGGACATAGATGCATATTATGCATATGGTGCAGTAGCGAATTTCAACGGATATAGACTATATAATCCGAGCAACATGGGACATGCCATGACCTTACTGATGAGTACATATTTCTATCCTCATTTTGAAAAATACGATCCCAAATATTTTTCGTTCTTTCTCTATACATTGTATATGCTCACATTTGTATTTGTATCAAGAGTCAAAGTATTTGACTCTGAAGACAAACAAAGTAGCTTCAATCGATTTGTAAAGTTACTCTGCGAGTTTTACGAATTTGTTCTGGATCAAGCAAAAATACCACACAATGACAAAATATTGGCACAAATAAAAAAAGATATCGTGCTACAAACAAGTTGTATGTATACTCTCATAGCATTTTATCGTTCATGTAATAAACTATTAATAGCAACTGGCGGCACAGAAAAAGATTTCTATCAACGATTGTTTCATGATGAGATCAAAGAAGGCAAATGGAAAGCTGCGTGCAGCGATTTCGTAAGCAATTATCACAAATATATCCATGATACTAACTGCAAAGATAGCAAGATAATACTCCAACTAATCCTACCAGCAGACATATTGCTCAAATACATTTTTGCAGATATAGACGCATGTGCAGTAAGTAAGGTGGTACTCAAAAATGCCTATGATCAGAAAAAAGTAGACAAGATGTTCAAAGATATTCGTGATGATGAAAAAAACATATATCCACTCATGGAATATATCACTGACTATACCCTGTGGAAGAAGAATTTCTTCTTTGGAGTGAAAAAGTTTATGACACATACGCTCAATCAAAACACCAGCCATCACGAGAAAGAAGAACTAGATGAGTTTATGTCTGAAATAGGAGATATAGACAATATAGACATGGCAAAAATTCCTGAAAAAGTAAAAAAAGAATCCAAGATCATGGAAAAAATAATAAATTTCTATGTCACATACACAGGAGCTAGCCAAGCAGCAAGAGGAGACAATATGCGATTGAGGTTTCAGAAAAAATGATTGCTCCACGATGTCTTAGCAAATAAAAATCTCAAAACGGACAAAAAGTATTCTCTACCACAGTATGGATCGATGCTCTATGCTTACAGTAAAAATGCATTTTACTACAAATATGCTGCGGACAACATCAGAGCAGGCAAAGAAAAATTCTACCTCCCGTTTAGCAGCACGCTCAAAAAAGCACAGTCAAATATATATATCATCAGACTCCTGCATGAAAACATCGTATCTACATTATTCCAGGATTGGAACACCAAGGATATGAGGCTGTATATCAAACAGAAAGATATACTAGACACATTCAAAAAATTACGAGGCAAGCAGATAAGTCAATATATCAAAAATAAGGACAAAGATCTTATAGCAAAAATATACCAACCTCTAGCACAAAATTTAGAAAATACCGATATAGTGAGCATAGCACAAAAGCATATCGATGAGACGTCGCTCTTCCATCTAAGAGAAAATCTATATACCGTAGATTTCTGGATATATATGGAAGTTATTAGTCAGTTAAATATAGAATGCGATCTACAGACAAACTATACTGACATGAATATCTTAGGTATCTACGCCTGCATAAAAGAAAATTTGTTTGGCTTATTGTTGTATCTCTATGCACTTCAGAGCAATAGCACAGACACATCCAAAGTAGATGCAGTTATAGATATATATATCACCGATATACTACACATCCATGAAGACTACAATATCAAAATTGCTCATATTATAAAAAAACTACTAATCAATTATAACGAACTCCTCAGCAAACGAGTAGCTCTTGATGACAACCAAAAAGTACTCAACATCGCAATAGAAAATCGAAATATATTTAGTAGAGATAAGCAAGCTTGAAGCATCAAAAACATCATAATAGGTGAAGATATAATGCGATTGAGATGATTTGTAAAAACAGTAACATACTACAACAAAAGGTATATCATGCCAAAATAATTTATATAGCGAACTTCAATCTCATGAAATGTACCAAATGCCAAAACATGGAAACCAAAGTGGTGGACTCTAGAATCATAGAAGACGGTCAAACCATCAGACGTAGAAGAGAATGTGAATTTTGTGGACATAGATTTACAACATTTGAAAGAAAGTGATCAACAGAACTTATGGTAATCAAAAAGGACGGTAATAAAGAGATGTACGACAAACAAAAACTCAAAAAAGCAATCATACTATCATTTGCCAAGAGAAAGTTCACCAACGAAGATATAGACAATATGATAAGTAATCTAGAAATATCTCGATCGACAACACCAAACGCCGAGATCCCATCCAAACAGATAGGTGAAGATGTTATCAAAGCCCTAAAAGGCATGGACCCAGTGGCCTATGTGAGATTCGCATCAGTATATAACTCCTTTGAAGATCTAGAAGATTTCAAGAAAATAATTTAATATATTATAACGCCTCAACAATTTTTTCAAATTGTTCTATTCTATCGTAGACATTTTTGAACATATCAAAACTCGCAGCTGCAGGACTAAAGAGAACATACTTTATGCTATTTTTTTGTGCATATTGTAAAGCGCTCTGGACAGCATCCTGGAGTGATCAAACCTTAGTATATGAGACATGAGCATCAGTAGCCACCTGAGCAATACTATCAGCAACTTGTCCATAAACAACAATATATGAAGCTTTTTGTTTCAAACTATCTGATAGTAAAAGATAATTATCTCACTTATCAAATCATCAAGCAATAAGAACACAAGACTCAGACATGGCATCAAGCGCTGCCTTACATGCAGCAGCAGAAGTACATATCCCATCATCAACAATAGTCACATTTCATATAGTTCTTATGGACGAAAGACGATGTTCAAGAGGATATACATCCTGTAATAGTCTATCAACATCTAAGTCTGTAAGTTGCAAATCACGAGATAATGCACTACAAACAGCAACAACTGCTCATAAGTTTTCTTTGTTATGATCTCATACAAAATGAGTATTTTGTATGGCATCATAATTTTCAAAAACAGAAAGTCTAGGATACTGATGAGTAAGTAAAGGTAATATAGATTTGGAAATAAATGATTGGTGTGAAAGCGCTACAATATTTTCTTTTGCCGCTATATACTTATCCATAGTGTCATGTCGATCAAGATGATCACGAGATATATTGAGAAATACGCCGTAGTTATAAGAAAATTTTGTGGTATGCGCGAGCATAAATGATGACGCCTCTATCACAAATATATGTTTTTTTGCTGCAATTTTACTTTCCAATATTTCTAAGAATACCTGAGATAATGGAGTAGCAAAATTGCCAGTCAACCAAGATTGTATATCCGATTTATCTCAAAAAAAAGCATCCAACACATTATATAGAACCCATGAAGTAGTGGATTTGCCATTAGTCCCTGTTATACCTATAGAGATACTATCATCATAAAAGGGGAAATGGTCTTTATATATCGCCAAAAAATCCAACTCACTAAGAATCTTTGCAGAAAATAAGGTATATATCTTGTGCGATGCCTTCAAACCTGGAGTAACAACTATATATGTAGCTGCATCAAGCTGAGCATCATCAACATCTTGGTCGTCCATAAGCACAACATCCAATCAAATATGCACACATAGAGCGACAACAGATTCTCCTACCTTCCCTTTACCATACATAACAATAGTGTCCATATCTGTCTACATAAATAAAGTATAGAGCTGAGCAAATTGCTCAAACGACAAAGCCCAATCAAAATGTTTGGTAGGGGTTGCTTCTATCGCATTAGAACGCATACGATATATTCCATCAACAAGTGCATCGACATCTCGACTTGGCAAAAAGAATATCTTACCAGATACAACTTCAGGTATAGATGCATAGTGTGTAGTAATCAAATTCTGTCACAAAGCACTTACCTCAGCATGTACTGAGCCAAATCATTCAGATAGAGAAGGAGCAACCACCACATCACTCGCGGCCACTAGTGTGCGTAAGTCATGCAAAGAGAAGCCATCATATACATGAACATTATGTGAATGTCCCTGTGCATGTATATAATTTCTTATATAGGTATCTCTCTTTGCGGGGATTAAATTAAAGACTATCAATATATCTGGATATTTTTCACACAAAGCGGGAATCGCTTCAACCAAAAGATCCAGTCATTTAGACATACCAGAATGCCCATAATACAGTACTACATAACGATCATTCCAGTTGAGTTTATGTCTCAGTGCAATTTTCTCTTGTTCAGATACAGTACCAGGATGCCAGAACGCGTGATCTACCCCATTATATATCATACAGTGTCTAGTATCTTTAATCCCATACATCAATCTCACTGCATTAAACGTAGACAAAGACACCGAATGATAGTAGTCAAATGGAAGACAGAAAATCAGAAACTCTGCAAACCAATACAGAAGACCTCTCCATCGTCACTTATAGCGAATCCAAAGCCTACCAAAGACCTCATGAACAGTAAGAATGGATGGGATACGCCAGAGTACAGACAAAATTCGCCCAGATAAGGCTCCTCCATAGGTACTTGTATGGATCAGGTCAAATCTGGCTTTATTTTTTATAAAATACAATAAGCCAAAAAACCAACCAAACAACATAAACATCAATCTTCAACCGCAAACTCTGACTACATCAATATTATCAAATTTTTCATATTGCTCCAAATTACGATCATAATATGAGGTAAGAACCGTCACATCATACATATCACCAAAATGACCTGCAATATGACCAAAAACAGTCTCAACACCTCATCTATGTGGGTGAAAATAGTCCAAAACATACAAAACACGCTTTTTCATAACACAAATAGATCAAAAATAACTCTTAGAAATCTAGTCAAGAGCTAGGATAAATCAAGGAAAATACAAATAGATGACAAACAGACAATTAGGTTGTCAAAAATTTGACATATTTAGATAAAGTATGTAATATTATAACATAAATGAAATAATTTACAAAAATAGTGGACATTAACATGACAAAAACAAAGATAAACAGCACAATACAAGAAAAAATCCACAAACATATCATGCATCATGCATGTATGTATTACCACAAACATCATCATAGAGTACACCGCGCAGTGCACCACATACATCATTTTGGAGTACATGTAGGCGAACTCATTTTGATTATGACAGTCTGATTTTCAAGTTTAATGTTTGCAGGCGGGATATGATTACCAGAAAACGATAGTCTTGTATATCCATTGCAAAAAGTTTCCAAATTAGAATGTAGAACAGAATATCGAGAAGATATGGATGAGTCATGTAAGATAGATCTACCAATTATAAGAAACGCAGAATATGATCAATACAAAGACGAATTACTCTATAGACAAATCTATACGGTATTGTTTGGAGGATCGTACAGTACCGGTTGGGATGTTATGGCAGGAGGACACCAAGCAGTAGATATAGCAAGTGCTCGCGGGACACCATTATATTCTATAGGAGATGGAGAGATAGTATTTGCCTGAGAACAAAAAGGATTTGGCAATATGGTAAGAATAAAATATCTCTTCCAAGGACAGTATATCTATGCTCTTTATGTCCATATGGATACAGTAGAGGTATCTGCTGGAGATTTCATCAAAAAATGAGATAGAATAGGTACCGTAGGAAATTCAGGAATAGTAATATCAGGATGATTATGATGATATCACTTACACTTTCAAATAGACAAATCAGTAAATGGAAGACGAGCTCGTGCATACCAATGATGTCTTGATTTACCAAAATGACATTATAATATTATCCAGAATTGATTATGTAGAAAAGAAATGATGACATATCAATACGACCCTATAATTCTTATAGAAAAAAATAGCCTTGATGCAGCACTACTGCCTGCTATAAGCGCAGACAATATCGAACAAGGAGAAACGACAGCAGAATCTGAAGTTATAAACAACAAACCTACAACAACTCCTGAAGAAGACAGAGCAGAACAAACGAAACCTGAAAACACAGAAAATACAGGATCTGAGCAAAGCGAAGTGCTCCCAGCACAAATTAAAAATACCATAGAGGTAAATATAGATAGAAATATTTTGTCAGAAAACATGAAATATTTCATAGATAACTATAAGATTGAGATTACTAAACCTGACAAAAATATTCTAAAAGTTTGAGACAAGACCACATTCATCATCAAAGTAACAGATAACGCTGGAGCAAAATACTCAGGTATTATGCCATCATCTATAGACTTCATCAGTTCAAACACCAACATCATCAGTGACTATGTATCCATCAAACGTATCACCGATGGAGTATTTAGTATCTCTATTACAGGACGCAAAAGTGGCGCAAGTGTGATACTTATAGCCGTAGAATGACAAACCATAGCTAAATTACCTATCACCATACAATAACACAATATCTTGCATACTAAAGCAAAAACTATAGGAGATGTATATCTCCTTTTAGTTTTACATAAAATATGAAAAGCAAAAGTACAACTAAGAAAAAGCCCATTGTAATAAAAAAGAAAACAGTGGCTGCTAAAAACATCGAAACAAAGACCACAAAAACATGATCACGAAGCATCAAAGCAGCTATAAGTCATGGACGAAAACAAACCAATCAACAATTTCGAAAACTTGCTATAGTAGTAATAATCATAGGTATAGCTCAGATAGCAATATCATCAGTATCTCAATACACTGGAGTACAAATGTGATTTGGTCCAGATGTCTGATATCGACCAGTAGACTTCATAGGATCAATTATAGGTATGTGGCTTGGTCTTGGATTTGCAGATATCGCTATACGCACCAACCAAAACAAACCATGGACTACCAAAACATTATTTTCAAATTTACATCTCTTGGGGAAATATATAATTGCATATATCTTGATGTGACTAGCGATACTTCTAGGATTTGTTTTGCTTATAGTTCCAGGTATATACGTAGCATATAGATTATCATTTATGCAATACTATATGGTAGATCAAAACAGCGGTCCTATAGAAGCACTCAAACAAAGCCGATATGCGACCAAATGACATATTCGAAAATTAATATGACTCAGTTTATTATTTGTACTCATCAACATACTCTGATTACTTGTGGTGTGAGTAGGCCTTCTATGGACTATCCCAACAACAATCATAGCATACGCTTACGTATACGAGCGTATAAAATAACACACAAAATACAAAAAAATCCCTCAAAGCTGAGGGATTTTTTTGTTGTAATAGACCAAGCTATTTCTTTTCCTCTCCGCCTTTTTTATTAGTAGGCGTGAGAGTAAGAGAATAGTCAGGAGACGAATCCTTAGCCTTAGTAGGGTTCTTGTAAATACTTACAAAGAACTCGCCTACCATGTCTGGTCTGATAGTAATCGTGCCAGAAATACTTTCCATAGAATTTCAATCCTTCTTTGTAAATTGCTTAACCCACAATCCCAAAGACTTGTACTCACCGTTCAAATTAATTGCTTCCATTATCATATCATATAAGATATAAAACATTTTTTATTCTGCATCTTCTGCAGCCAATTCTACCTCATTTGTAGGCACAGTCAAATTGACCAATGCATCATCATCCAATACTTTCTTACCCATTCTCATTTCTTTGATCTTACCCTGTATTTGTGTTTCCAATGCTTTCTTTATTTTCTCGTCAGTAGCTATCATCTGAGACAACTTTTCCTTACCTTGGAATTTTTGATCTCCAAAGGTATAAAATGCTCCTGCCTTAGATATAATCTTCAATACAGTCGCTGCTTCGACGATATCCAATACTTTGCTATATCATTCCCCCCAGATTACCGGTAATTCAACAGATTTGAAAGGAGCAAATATCTTATTCTTAACTGTCTTCACTTTTACATTGTAACCTACCTGTTCTTTTTCATCCATAATTTTTTCACCCTTTCTGATCTCCAACCTCTGTGAAGCAAAGAATTTCAATGCATTACCTCCAGTTGTAGTTTCTGGGTTACCAAACATCACCCCGATTTTCATTCTTATCTGATTGATGAAGATACACGTAGTTCCAGTCTTAGCTAGTATTGATGTCAATTTTCTCAATCCTTGTGACATCATACGAGCTTGCAATCACATATAACTATCGCCCATATCTCATTCTACTTCAGCCTTTGGTACAAGTGCAGCTACAGAGTCAATAACAATAAGTTTGACGGCTCCTGTCTTTGCCAACTCCTCTGCTATTTGCAATGCTTGCTCACCATAGTCAGGCTGAGAAAGCAACAATTCTTCAGTATTTACACCCAACAACTTAGCATACTGTGGATCCAAGGCATGTTCTGCATCTATAAATGCAGCTATTTCTCCTCTCTTCTGGATCTCAGCTATAGCGTGTAATGCTACAGTAGTCTTACCAGACGATTCTGGACCATAGACTTCGACAATTCTTCCTTCTGGAAATCATCCTCCGAGAATAAGATCCAAAACATATGAGCCTGCGTGGAAAGTATTTACCATACCCACATTAGAGTTGTCTCCCATTCTCATAATAGCTCCTTTTCAAAATTGTTTCTCGATGTTCTTGAACGCATCTTGTAATACTTGGTTCTTCGTACTCATGTGTTTGCCTAATAAATGTAAAATAACACATCCAATATACGAAACACAAAATAATTGTCAAGAGATATTTTATCAGTTCGAACCTAGTATTATAGTTTTGTCAAAAAAATACTTTACATCGTCAAGATAGACTTGACACTGTCAAATGGATTCCTATACACACGATATACATATTTATATATTATACATACGCGATGACGAAAATTGATGATGTACAACAAAGCTTGATAGAGTTTTTCAAAAAAAATACCTATGAAGAATGAATCACTCTCAGAGAGATAGCGAATGCTATATGAGTGAAACATCCTCAGACAGTTTCAAACAAACTCAATCAACTCGTAAGTATGTGATATTTTGCCAAAGACGCGAAAGGCTACAGACTTATTAGGGAAGAAATAATCCCAAACGCAGATGATATAGTCCGCATACCTGTATATGGATTTGCACAGTGTGGCAATAATGGGAAAAGCGTGACAGAAGAATATACCAACGAATTTATGCCAGTATCCTGCGCTTTTGTAGGTACAAGTAGCATAGAAAATTGCTTCTTTGTCAGAGCTAAAGGAAACTCTATGGAACCAAAAATACAAGACGGAGATCTTGTCCTCATAAGAAAACAAGACAACTACGAACCCAACGAATTTGTATTTGTCGTGCACAACAATTTACCAAAACTTAAGAAAATAATAAAAAACGAAAGCGGATTTGCTCTCGAGTCTATAAATAGATTTTTCGACACAGTTTCTATCGAACCACGAGACGAAGCCAAAGTAGTAGGTGTCGTAAAGAAAGTAATCAAAAACTTCTAAGCAACCAAATCCTTAGGAACATCTTGCAGCCATATAGATTTTTTGAGATAATCTCACTGAGAACTATAGGCAAATATGGCAGATCCTCATTTGATATCCTCCATAATTTCTTGTGATTTTTCAGGAAGAGTAAAACATCCCTGACTTCATTTTACTCATCACTTGTGGACATAAATACCACGGGAATGAGCATCATCATTATAGTCCGCATCAACTCCTGACATCCAGAGTCACTGCCATTTTTTGGTATGAGCCGGCGTAATAGCATCTGGAGTTATATAAAATCATAAGCTGGTTTTGAAACTTCATTTTTCATTCCCAAACTGGGTAGCATAGTTATCACCAGAATTTAGTCCATGTCATACTTTAGCATTGTATAGTGTCTTTTTATTGCTTAGATCTATGGTATACCATCTATTTGACTGCCTAGATTGATTGTAATCTACTATTGTCATGATAGTAGTTTTTTTTATCTTTCCTGATTTTTGTAGATTAATAAACCCTAAATAACTAGGCAAAAAAACCTCAAAAGCAGGCTTTTCTCAAACAATTTCATTATACAATATTTTAGCTTTATTTTCAAATTCAGGAAATCCATCCACACTAAGAGTAAATGCAGGATACTCAGAATTTTCAGGGACAACATTACTAGCTTCATGATCATCATCATCTGCAATATGATCATCAGACTCTTCTCGAGTATAAGTAGAGGCATCTGGACTAGTAAATCACAATTCTGTTCTGAGTGCATCCAAATCAGACTGTGTTGCAACACGATCAAATTTTTCTTGTGCAGTACGCACACTAGCGGCAAGTTTTTTACCTTCCTCACCAAATTGTTGCAAAGCGATATCTATCTGTTTACCAACAACCATCTTATCTGATAAATTATCGCCAAATCCATCGTGCGTAAGATAATCAACTACCTTGTCATGGATATCATTGTGTGATCATCATAACAACATACCAGAAATAGCGGTAGCTGCCATTTTACTACCATCTATTCATTGAACTCCTGTGCCATCCAACAAACCAGTAATATCAATATCGTTAAGGACATCGCCTTGGAGCTTTTCAATATCAGTAGAAATCTTGCTAGCAAAAGCATCTTTCGCTGCAGCGATATTTGTATCGAGTGGATTTACTTTTTCTTGAACTTCAGTCATGATTAAACCTTATTAACTAAATCTTCGAATACTGTATGGAGGTCATTATCTGAGTTTAATAGACTAGGACTATTTTGCTTAAATGTGTCGATAGTAACCAATCTGGTATCAGCCATGCTATCAGCAAAGTACAATCCCCATTGGAGACCCAATCCTCTACTACCTCGATACAATTTATTTCATTTATCGTGAGTAGCTTTAAATTGTTTGATCCAGTTCACAAGATTTGCAACCCACAATAGTTCTTGAATACTCGCAAATTTTATCGTACTCAAACCATCCAAAGATAACTTTTGTACATCAATATGTGTTGTATATCATCGACTCTCTACATTGCCTGTATTTTGATCAAAGATTATTTCCTTCCTTCCTTGCCAAGCAACATCAAGATTTGTTGCTTCAATTTTTTTGGTAACATCATGTGCAGTTTCCATCGCCTGAGCCTTAGTAGGATCAACAACACTAACAGATTTTTTACCATCATATACAAAGGTTTGATCTAACACTTGTAGTGCTGTGTCTGTAACATAAGAAGGCACTTGAGAGACCTTTGAGATAAATGCAGCATACAACATATCATATGTATACAATCATGGAAAGTTATATGATCTAACTATATCTATCAAATTTCATTGTGCATCATACTGTAACAAAGACTGAGATATAAGGACATCAAGCAATGCTTCCATATACCAAGATCCCAAGATATTTTCGCTAGGCTTATTGGACAACAGCAAATCTTTGATACATCTACCATCAGGAGTTTTGTGGTTGGATATAATTTTCTCAAAATGAGCATCATATCAAGACGGCAGCTTAATAGAACTGTGAAGTTTAACAACTCATCACTCTATAGTATAAAACCCACGACCTACCATATCAAATACTCCCTGTACCTCATGGGCTCTATCGACATCATTAGTCCCATTACCATTGTTTCCAGCCTCTACCAAAAGAGCCGTATACATACGAGAAAAGAAGTTTGCATATTCTTTATACGAAGATTCCAATAATTGTTTTGCATACAGAGGCTGGAGATAATTCATTTTTTGGACAATATTTTGTCGATCTTTAACTTTTTTTCTAATAAGTAACTCATGTTCACGAGTAAGATCCAATTCATCTTCATCAGTATTGTCTCACTGTACAGAAAGTAATGTATTCAATTTGCTAAATTGAGAATCCACATAGTCGATAACCTTCTGTTCATCATCAGACAGTTTTTCACGCAATATAACAGTAGATTCTTTTTGTACATCAATTCACAAAGGTAGATCAACTTCCGATCACAATGTCAAAGCATATATTGTACCATCACGTACTGTATACACAAATTTTTCTACATGTCCAAGTCATGCTTTCAAAGCTTGCGAAGCAAGATCATAGGGCAATTCAATATATCCATCGACTGCATGTTGTTTTATGTAATCTTCTATAGATTTCTTGACTTCTTGTTTGCGAGATTCTACCCTATAGCCCAATTCGTCTTTGACGATAGCCTCAAATCTAGAATAGATTTCCTTGTTGACTACGCCATCAGCATTTTCTGCTGCGCTATCTATCATGTCCATATGAAAGTACTCCTCCATAAGCTGCTCTGCTGACATAGTAGCAAAATCATATGCATCCACATCTTCATCAAAAGCATAATCTTCATTGACTATCCAACGAGCCGATCATTCATACCATCTATTACCATAATATATTCCCAATACAGTATCGCGAGATTCCTGATAAAAAGACATCAACGATAACCAATCATTAGACACATCAGCACCATATACTTCTCTAGCAATTCTATAGAGTATGTTTTGCAAAGGATGATCAGAAATTGGCAATTCATAACCATAGAGAGAATTATCAATAAGACTATCAAATACCTGCTCTTGAGATCGGTTTGGTATTGGAGGATTTTCAGGGCTAGAAAGAAGGTCTAGATAGTTATGAAGATAATCATAATTGATCATATTATATGATATGGTCTGGGTATCAACACGCGATTCATCTCTACGAATATATGATTGATATTTTTCAAACTTATCTCGATATGACATAGCGATATCTAATTTTTTATAATCTTCATTTGTGGGATCTTCTACAGCCACTCCAGCAATGACTGATGTATAATTGGATAAGCCAGCATACAATGCTGCATATTGATTAGGATTATTAGCAAGAAGTTCTACAAGTTTTTTGTAAGCTATTGGATCCTCTTTTTGTAATTTTGCATCATACGAAGACAAATATGTATTCACGTCTTTTGTATCCTTCACATACGCATCAGGCAATCACATATCATATGCAGCGCGAGACTTTGACAACAACGACTCTAAAGCAATCATACCATTACCTCACAAGAACGCATCTGCTTTTTTATCTCATACTGATGTTGGCATATAATCTTGCAAATATGATAATCTAGTAGACATCATATCTTCCATTTTCTTTTTTTGTGCATCAAAGAGTGATTTCTGATCAGCAGGTATTTGATCAACAGTAAGTCATTTATCTGCAATATTTTTGAGCATAGCAAAAGTATTGCCATCTATTTGTTCTACATATATAAGTGCTTTGAGAAGATCATTGAGAGAGTTAAATCTAACTTCATCAGTAACTGTATTATCTATGGCATAGCCTAGAGCCTTAGGAAGCAAATAAGCTCAAGCAACCGTACCAACTCCTGGGAATAAAAGAGTACCTAGTACGCCTCACAATCCTACGGTGACAGGATCATTGACTGCGACGCTTCCAGTAGATATGCCATTAATAACTTGGATTACAGATTGCTTAAGTTCTGCCCTGATTTTCTTCTTATCTTCTTCAAAATTTTGTAAATAGAATTGTTCTATATCAAAATAACTAGCATCCAACGAATGATCCAATGCAGCTGCACCCGCTCAAATCACCAGCGAACCAGCCAAGACAACCCAACCTGGAGGTCAACTAGCTGCAAGACCAGCGATTGCTAAACCTGCAGATGCAAGACCAGAAGCTATACCAATAACAAGATGTGTATTGGCTTGAGACTTTTTAGCATCAGCTCTAGCAGCATTTATCTTAGCAATAAGATCTGCTTCTTTACGAGTTTCTCGCCATATGTAGGCATCCAAACCAATAAAAGCTAGATCAAATACCCCCGCAACAAAAACAGCCTTGGATACTTGTAACAAATTCTTAGATCCTGCAAGCACTACAGTCATATTCCTAAAGCTTTCTATATCTTTACTCGACTTCAACAAAGATAGCACCTCATCAGTCAATCATCATAGTTTATTAGCTTTGAGAATAGATTGCATCTCAGTCACATCCTTGGCAGAGTATAATGCATCAACAAGCTTAGGGTTATCAAGTATTTTTTGTAATGATGCAAATCATTTGGCATCAAGTTTTACGCTCTTCAGAAAATCTGCAGATAGTTTTTCTGTCCCAACTTGATTCCATGCCTTCAGAGCATCCAATGTGCCATTATCAACTCAGGCAATAGCATCTTCAAATACTTTTGCACTTTTTTCTATATTTGCTTTTTGGATAACAGATAGTTTTGGATTTTTGAGCTGATCACGGAGGGTTCTAGCATATATACCAAACGATTCTTTGGTTTTTAGCACATCCCCAGCAGATTCTATAGTTTCTTTCGAATTTTTCATAACAAGCGCACCTGCACCAGTTCCTAGTACAGTCGCACCCGCAGCAGCACCAACTGCGACAGTTACAGAAGATACTCCATCATCTTCCTTTTTCTCTTCTACAGGTATAGCACAATCATGATCGCCTGGATTTGAAGATCAAGCAGGAGTTTCTACTGCAGCAATATTTGGATAAGGCTCAGGTTTTCATTCTATCCTAGCTTTGAGATTTTCCAATTCTTGTGAAGTTTGTATTTTTTGGAGCTCTATTCTTTTATCTTTGATATACGTATATACCTTATCAGCCGTTTCTGGAAACCAAGAAACAAGTTTTTCAACAAATCGATTGTTTTTTACATCTTTGATAGTCTCACCTATATCTTCTTTCGCAGTAATAAGATCAACAAGCTTCTGATGCATCGATCACAAAACAATTCATTCCAAAAATCCCAACTCTTTTTTAAAGTCTTTGATGTAAGTATCTGCAATTTGCTCCTTGAGAAGCTCTGTATTTGCCATATACTATTAGTGGACTTTAGATAAAATCTTCACAACAGACTTCGCCATATCCAACGCTTCATCCATATGTGATGCAAACTTCAATCATTTTGCGAATCATTGTAGCACATCATCAGCAATGCCAGCCTTTTTCAAAAGACCAGTCGATTGCATAATAGCTACAAATTCATCAATATTTCATGCAAATAATTTTTCAGCAGCTTTTGCACCTTCTGGTGAACTTCACAAAACTTCAAGTATTTTGACAGCCTTTACTGTATCAACTGTATTTGCCAATACATGTTCAAAGAGAAGAATTTGTTTAGGTTCCATAGTATCTAGATTTGAAACAAGGGATTCTAGTTTTTTAATATTTGCTTCAGTTATAGCTATATTAAGTTTCGTAGTAGATCATTGTGTTGCACGTTTATTTAACTTAATAAGCCTATCCCATTCAAGTTTAAGAGCATCATCTAATTTCGTTTTAACTCTAGCAATATCAGCTATCTCACTTGTCGGACGTACACGCTCGACTACACCTACAAAAGAAGCCGTCTTTATCGCTGTGCGCATATCATCAAATATCTTAGCTAGTTGGTCAGCATTTTTACCAACAAGTTTAGCTTCATCTATCTTATCAATGTTCGCGACAACATTCTTCAACTCATCTATATTAGAGATTGATCAATTTTTCACAAAATCATGCAAAAAGTCTTTTGTTTTAACTCCAACTGTACTACATTTTTCTTCAAATTTATGTAACTGTTCGAAAGCAGGCACATTGGCATCTACAGGTATACTTTGTGGAGAAAATATTTTATTCCATATACCAGCATCGGTTTTCTTAAAGAGTAATTCTCTAATGCTTTTATTAGCTATATAATCTCTTCCTTCGCCAAAACCTTTTTGCAAGACTCTCACATCTTCATCAGCTCTGATAACTTTCAAGTCTTTGAGATATTGAAATACATCTGATGCACGTCACTCTCGCTTAGCATCGCTAACTAATATATTAGCAGCATTAGTCGACAGTCATCCAGTAAGATAATAATATTTAAACAAGTTTTTACCAGCTTCTCATCTAAACATTCCATTGCGCAATATCAAACGCCCTAATTCGTTATTAGCTAATACTTGAGCCACATTTTTACCTGTAGAGAGACTAAGACGACCACTAACTGTAGATATAGTTGCAATTGATGCGCGCATAGTTGTGCTTACTATAGTAGATCCAGTTTTCATAAGTACCTTTCTACCGGAAGTAGTTCCAAGCAAATAAAACGGTAAAGCTCAACTAAGCATATACATAGATCACTCAAGCATATATCCATCAGAGAAGAGCACAAATCCATATTCTATATTCTCCAGAGCACCAAAGAACAGATTCTTTGCTTTCATACCTATTCTAGCACCAACATTACCATTTTCATCAGCTATTTCATCGATGGCAAACTCGGCTACTCATATTTCTTTTATAGTAGCATAGTACATATCTATCTTATTTTTCACAACAGATAGATCAGATTCTGATTTAAGTTTTTCAAATTCTCATGTAAATTGAGACAATAATTTTTGAAAACCGGCATGTTTCTTGAGACTCTCTTTAGTTCA
>CAYRCS010000020.1:14967-18341 GCA_964422855.1 uncultured Candidatus Peribacteria bacterium | reverse complement strand
ATACTAAAGAAGCATTGGTAGCAAATCCTAGTATTTTGCGTTATGGTATGGTGCTTCGTGCCCAAGATACACAAGGCAATTATTATATTGGTACCTTGGTTGAAGACCCAAGCAAAAAAGATTTTACAAAAAGCAATGTACTCCGTGTCAATAGACCATGAAAAAACAATGCTATCGAAAATATAGCGTTTCCTCTAGAAAATATTGTTGCAGTTTTACCAAACGAAAAAAAACTATTTAGTCCCGATCAACAACAAGAGTTTGATAAGCTGGAGGCCAAATACAAAAGAGAACAAGAAAAAATCAAAAAAGAACAAGAAAAGATCAAAAAGAAAGAATCCAAAAAAGAAAACTCAGAAAAATAAATTTTCATAAATATCCTTGAATCTGAAGACCATAAATATATCTTACTGGAGGTTTTTCAAAGTTCCCCCTATTTACAAGGTATATATGATTATGGGGGTTGTACGCAGCATGTATCCAGAGGATTCCGATAAGAGGGATCTTTTTTTTGCTTTCAAAAAAGCATATGAAGAAAAACAAGAGTTGTTGATCCAAGCTCTTACGCAATGAGATAAGAGATATATTATCCAAACTATACAATGAGATATATTGTGTACTCTACAGCAATGTCATGGATCAGATGTGGTACATCATCCGTATGGACATCAGTATCACATACTCTTAGAAAAGGATACTAAGCGAGATGGATGTAATATCGAACACAGATTTCATCCATACCAAGAGTCGTGGGGACTCAATGCATCTAGCTGGCTAGTAAATATCAAAAAACATGGGAGTCAGCATAGCCATGATGAGGTAGAGTACAAAACAGAAGAGGCTGATACTATGTTAGCATAAAGTTGCTATATACGACATTTTCTCTCCCCACTTCTGCATCAGCGATATACCTACGAAACCAGGTTCTCTGTCTCTTGGCTAATTGGTGCGTCGTTATTTTGACTTGTTCGATACATTCTTCTTTAGTTATATTTCATTGGAGATATTGGACTACTTCCTTGTAACCGATACCTTGCATCGACTGCAGAGTAGGGCTATATCATTGGTCCAGTAATCATTGTACTTCATCGATAAGTCCCTCATCAAACATCTCATCAATTCTCGTATTTATTCTCTCATTTGTATCTTCTTTTTCTCTCCACAGACCAATCATCAAGATAGGTCGTTTGGGTTTTTGTTCTATGAAACTTGCTGTCTTGGTCAGCCCACTTTCATGATATATTTCCAAAGCTCTGATGATGTATCTGAGTGATTTGGGATGATGTCTCTTAGCTTCTACAGGATCAACCGCAGCCAGTTCTTCTCGCAAGATACCAGGAGTTTTTTCTTCTTTTGCCATGAGTTCGTCTCTGAGTGTATAGTTTGGCAAGACTTCAGGCATACTAAAATTTTTGTATATCGTATCGATATACAATCCAGTTCCTCCGACGATGAGAGGTATTTTTTTTTGCTCCAAAATTTTTTCCACTATATGTTCTGTATCTTGCTTCCATTGTCCTGCAGTGTAGTGCTGATCAGGATTGATGATATCTATCTGATGATGGATGATGTTGTTACGAATATCCTGACTCACTTTATCAGTACCTATATCCATCCCACGAAACAATTGCCTGCTGTCTGCACCAATTATTTCTACAGCAAAATGCTTGGCTAACTCCAGAGAAAGTTTCGTTTTTCCAGTAGCAGTAGCTCATCGTATCACACATATGCCTGTAGGATGTACACTACGAAATTCTTGTATTACCTGTTTTACATCCGCCAGTATATCAGTCACTTCCATTATTTGATATCATATTTTTCAAAGTTGAAGAAAGGATGTACAGAACAGCCCTTACTGACACAGCCTATAGTTCCTATCTTTCGATCCCCGTCTTGTGGACGCATAGTTACTTCCCATGTTTCTTCAAACACTTGTCCATCGCGCAAGCTATAGCGTAGCGAATACGAAGCTCTTACTCTTTCCGATCTAAGCAATGGTAACTCATCAATACTCGTTACCTCTATTCATCCAGGGATATATTGTGATAGTAGTTCCAATCTCTGAGGAGTGAAATATTTAGTAACGATATCGGATTTTTGCATATAGCTATCAAAATAATTTGCTATACCAACGACATTTTTTTGATTAACATTAGCATAGAGGTTATTGATATTTTTTTGTATCATATCTCGATATGTTTCGTTTTCTATAACCACTTGCGTATCCAATGTTTCTCCTAGATCAGTAGTATCTCCGCTGATAGTTTCTCTCATATCCAAGCCGCCGGTAAACAAGATGCTATCAGGTTTGGTATCATCGACACGAAACGACCATATAAGCGTACCCACCAATAAGAAAAGTGATCATACAAACATCCAAAACGATCGAGTAGTTTGCTCGATCAGGGTTTGCATACTTCGATGGGTTACCGTTGTTGCTCCAAACAATCTCTTGGTTTTCCCTTTTTGAGAAAATGATCAGATTACATTATTAGCATATTCCTTTACTTCTTTCTTTGTGCTAACAGGAGCCTTAGTCTTTGGCTTCACGCGCTTGATAACAACTTTTTTGCCTTTTTTAGTTTTTGCTTTTTTGATAGCCATACCTCTAGATATGCTGGATAAAGTAAAGAGACCATAATGATTTATACAAACACTGCAAATACAAAAAGAGGCGCTCGATCGTAGAGCGCCTCTTTATATACTATCCTGATGGATTAATTTATAATGCTAAGTGTGTCAGTATATCGATCCATAAATCCATCAAAGAATTCATCATAATCACCATATACGCTATCATCTTGATCTATGATATTTTTCATTTCATCATAAAGATCTTCTTGATCATTTTGTCGGCTAGAGTTATTTCTGAGTGAAGGAGTATCATCTTCCAATTCATCAATAAGATCAGGCCAGAGATTGTAGATAGCTCTTACTTGGCTTCTTTCTGAGCTTGTAAATCCATTACTGTTATTATTATTGTTAGAAGAAGAGCCAACATCGAAAGTAATTTCCTTGTAGATAGAAGAATCATCTGAATCGATAATTCTTAGTTTGTAATCGTAATTATTTTTCTTGAACTTGATAAAGTTGTCGAGTTCAGCGATCCCGTCATCAGAGGACGTAAATTCGTATTCATCTTCGTAATCAGAATCTATTTCATAGTATGTAGAAGAAGTAGTCTGTGTCCAAGAAGAAGAACTAGAAGACCTGTAGTAAACTTTGTATTCGATAGTGCCATCAAAATCAGTAATTACATCATTATCATCATCACGAGCCTTGACGGTAAGATCAACTCGTTGAGAAGTAGAAGGAGTAGTATCATCGGCGGTTACTACGAAATTATCGAGGTCACCATTGTTATTATTATTGTT
>CAYRCS010000020.1:0-14867 GCA_964422855.1 uncultured Candidatus Peribacteria bacterium | reverse complement strand
TATCATCGGCGGTTACTACGAAATTATCGAGGTCACCATTGTTATTATTATTGTTAGAAGAAGAGCCAACATCGAAAGTAATTTCCTTGTAGATAGAAGAATCATCTGAATCGATAATTCTTAGTTTGTAATCGTAATTATTTTTCTTGAACTTGATAAAGTTGTCGAGTTCAGCGATCCCGTCATCAGAGGACGTAAATTCGTATTCATCTTCGTAATCAGAATCTATTTCATAGTATGTAGAAGAAGTAGTCTGTGTCCAAGAAGAAGAACTAGAAGACCTGTAGTAAACTTTGTATTCGATAGTGCCATCAAAATCAGTAATTACATCATTATCATCATCACGAGCCTTGACGGTAAGATCAACTCGTTGAGAAGTAGAAGGAGTAGTATCATCGGCGGTTACTACGAAATTATCGAGGTCACCATTGTTATTATTATTGTTTGATCCATTATCATCTCTTTCTTCTAATTCTTCAATCCATTCTCCATCATCAAAGTCATACTTACCTTCAAGTGTTTTATAATCAGTATTGACTCTCACATAAATTAATATGGTATTAGCATTCCCATTATAAGTAAATTCTCCATTACATGCACCTACATTTTGAAGTTGTCTACTAGGAGGCATAACATCACATAGAATACTTACAGCACCATTAGTATCGCTAACATCGATATCTACTTGAAATCTACTGCTAGTTTCTTTTTCTACATCAACACATACTGTAGCATCATCAAATTCTATCTCTTCACAATTTGAAGCTGCGCTAGTAGTTGCTAAGAATAGAGTAGGCAGAGCCAAAGCTAACAAGAAAAGTTTTTTCATAGGATGCAGATCTAAGGATAAAATCATCACTATTGTATGAAAAGTATAGGCATTTGCAAACATTTATATTGAGCTACGATGCCAAGATAGTTTGATGTCATTTGTGATTGCAAAACGATACACTTCCTATATATACACGACATATTTTATGTATGTCCATGCGGGTATGTTGCACAAGATACGAACGGTATGTAGATATGTACTATGGGTACTAATAGGTATGGCTTTGGCTATGCTTTTGCTTGGTCTTATGAGATTTAATTTCAACATAAGTAATTATATCGGCTATCTCAACGCAGTCGATGCAAGCACAGTAAGCTTCGGCAATCCATCAAGCATCGTTGATATATTTGTGCCAGGACAAGAGAAGATAGAGGAAGTGCAATGAGGAGGTACGATGATGATCGAGACCGGATCCTTGCTCAATATACAGACTTGATCTATGACTACAGGTGACGCGGAATTTGCTGATTTCTTTGCAGATTTTGATGAAGCAGATTTTGCTGCACTAGATGCCAATGCATCGTTTGGATTTAGCGGAGATATAGAAACAACGCCTACGAGCTGAGAAGAGCTGCCTACTATACAGACTGTCCTTACTGACGAACAGAAGCAGATATTGTTGCAACGTTTGCAGAGCCGCAAAGACCGCGAGCTTACTCCATCACAAGTTATGACTGGCGAAGATGATCGATAAGGAAATTATCATACACGATATATCTACACGACAAACAGCACAAGTGCTGCACATAGAGCATGATGCAAGTATTTTTTTCTATGGATCACAAGCACAGACTGATATTACGATCGATGTGGGTGGGGGAGTAAGTGCAGATATCGTATGCATCGTATATGGTAGTAATACAAACACACACTGCACGCTAACGATTCGTCTATGCGAAGACAAAGCTTCGGCAAAGGTCTATATCCTTACGCTTGCTGGAGACTACAGTGATAATAATGTAGAATGAACGATATATATAGGGCCAAAAACCAAATGATGTAGCGGACATTTGCTCCAAGAAAATCTTTTGCTTGGTAAGCAACTGACGCTCAAATCCAAACCACAACTTGATGTCCATAGTCACGATGTATCTGCATCGCATGGAGCCAGATTTGAATCATTTGATGCCAATAAAATTTTCTATATGACAGCCAAATGATTGGCTCCCAAAGACGCCAAACAACTACTTGTCGAATGATATGTAACGGCAGCATTGGATACGATACCATTGTCCGACGAGCAGAGATTGGAGATCAAAGATACTATATTGGGCACAGCTTTAGCTATATAATATGAAGCTATGTATCGCACACTGTTCATTATGAAGACATGAGTTGTGGCTATATTGTTGCTCGTCATTGCATGGATGGCGATCATATCTTCTCGCAGCAGCGAGAATAGTACAGCATATATACGAGCCATCGATCCATATCAGTCACAGGCCGATCTTCAGCAAACCAAAAATAAGCTCCAAGACTATCTCAATATACCATTGGCTCAGCCTATTGGACTCATACTACGATCAGATGCGCCATTGTTCTTGATCCCACCAACATATGATACGGGCACTTTGTGGACCTACATACAGAGTATACAATCACAAGAACAAGGAACTCCATGAGATATCACATCATTAGTGTCACTATACAGCACAGATCATATTTTCATCAGTTCAGACCAATCACACAATTACAATAATATAGAAGATTTTGCCCAGATAGATATAAGTATATCAGTGGCACAGTCAGATAGCTCATCGAGCTGGAAGATAGGGATACTAAGTGTTTTACTGATTGTTGTCTTACTCATATAATGCTCGTATTGCCACAGACACGACGAATACAATTTCAACTCTACATCCAAGTGTTTGGCGTGCTTGTCGTTTTGCTTTTGGGCGTTTTGTGACTTGTATATTTCGTGACTTTGCATATAAAACACAGACGTTTATCTCCCAAGCGCTAATGTTACTGGATTTGGTCCAAGAATACGATGACACCAAGAAGCAATACCTCCATGATCTATGGAAAGATGTATTGCTGCATACAGGCCAGATAGTCGATCCCAAGAAGATCGTCTCATTTTTGAATAAGGTAGGGATTTTGGCAATTGATGAAAACGAAAAAGTTATATATATAGGGGTAGCCAATGATTTTATGCTCAGCCAGATCAGGAAATTTTTTGCCAAGGCTATCAAAGAATCCATCCAAGTAGTATACAACGAACACTTTAGTCCGACATTTGTCGTCTATACACCTTTTGCCAAAAATCATCACGATCTCTTAGTCAACGTAAAGAAATTATTTGTTATCAAAGAAGAAGCTCCTGATGCTATGCCAGTTGCAGAAGTGATGAAGAAGCAATTGAGCTCGTTTTTTGGCAATTTGTTTGATCCTGCATTTACCTTTGATAATCTGATCACCGGTTCACACAATGCTTTTGCCGTTAACGCTGCCAAGGCTATCGTCGAAAATCCTGGCAACGCATACAATCCATTATTTCTCTATGGTTCAGTAGGATTGGGTAAGACACATCTTATGCAAGCGATCGGTAATGAAGTCATGAAAAACAATCCCAAGGCCGTTGTATTATATCTTCCCACAAGTAAATTTATTGACGAAATCGTCCAAGCCATCAAGAACAATAAGATCAACGTATTGATCGACAAATTTAATGACGTGGATGTATTGCTCTTGGATGATGTCCAATTTTTGGCTAACAAAGAACGTACTCAAGAAATTTTTCACAACATATTTAACGAACTCCATACCCAGAGAAAACAAATCGTTCTCACATCTGATCGTCCACCCAAAGAACTTATCAACATCGAACCGAGACTCAAAAGCCGTTTTGGCTTAGGCGTTGTCGTAGATATCAGTGTGCCTGATTATGAAACAAGACTCGCGATATTACATCACAAGATTGCACAAAAAGATATCTATATCGATGATATCCTACTAGGCATTATTGCCGAACATGTGAAGGGAAATGTTAGAGAGCTCGAATGATGTCTCAACACTTTGATCACAAAAAAAACTTTGCTCGGCAAAGATATTACCGAAGTAGAAGTATATGATTGTTTAGATTCATTGTGATTTACCGTCGCCAAACAACAACATCAATCATTTACACCAGAGACCAATACGAGAGGAGCAGCAAGTTTTGCTACAGTAGTAGAGATGGTCGCAAATTACTACACGATTAGCGTCGCTGATATCAAATCCGATAGCAGAAAAAAAGAAATATCTACAGCCAGACAGATTCTTATGTATCTAGGCAAGAAGCATTTTTCATGGACCTTGGAGAAGATTTGAAATTATTTTGGAGGCAAAGATCACTCAGGTGTTATCTATGCAGTCGACAATATCGAAAAAAAAATCAAAACTGACGAAAATATTGCTCATGATGTCCGTATTTTCACGGAGTGGGTAGGATAGTATACCCCCTTATAACATAACAAAGTCTCATGCACGAGTTGTATGAGACTTTTTGTATATTTCGATACGTATGTGCCAATCGCTCTTGAAAAAACCAAGGAGATCTCTATCATTCGACCTCACCAAAATTGTCGTAAGATGAAAAAAACGTTAATGTATGCACTACTGGTTTCGGTAGTGGGAGTTTGTTGTGCTGGGGCTATGAGCCTTGGAACACAAAAGGAGAGAAAACCTGAAACACAGGTACCACCTCCAGGAGTTTATGAATGGGTTATGGTTCAGGATGGCAAGGTCATCCGTGACCAAGCAAACTGGGACCCAAACAAACCATTTAAACAGGTTTGTTTGCGGATTGAATAATATTCATAACTCCAAACTATTAAGAAGGCCTCGCTGTTTCAGTGAGGCCTTCCCTGTTATATAAAAATTATATGTTCTAGTAATATTGTATTACATAATGTGAGCTAATTATTTATTACGGACATCGATTATGCCTATATTGTCGAGCCAGATATAATATGAATCTAACAAAAAAGCCTTCTGAGTAAAATTACTTGTTTTATCTTTCACTTGGCTAGGAAGGTGAGCAACTTCATTAAATCATACAGTGTGAGCTATTACTTCGCGAAGAGCTAGGCTTGTTGCTGTTATAGTATGAGTGGCTTGCATTCCCAAAGGATCACTACAATATGCAAGTGTCAATGCGCAATCATCGACTAGTTTTTGTAAGAAATTTTTATTGTAAGATCATCTCGTATACTGTGGTATATGAACCGGTTTTGTTTTCGTATGGTTGAAGTAAAGATTTATATAATCTCTCGTATCGCATAAGGCATGAATGAGTTCACGTCCTTTGCTATCTACAATTTTTTTGCTTATTGATGTAAGATTTGAGTGCAAGCTATATATGATGGCTTTAGGCATAAGAGCATCGTCTAGGGGAGTCCAGATGCGATTGTGTATTCGAACGCTATCAAGACTAGGTCCACGATCTATAGTGTTGTCAGAAACTAACTTACCACTTACTCTATCTAAGTCATATTCGTTCATAAATATATTTTCATGCTTTTCAAATATCGGCATATATGTATAGTTAAATATATCTAAATATATTTGCATATACAATGTATCATATATAAACAACAAAAAGAGTCAATGATTATTGTTTGATAAATAAAAACCACCCGGCCGGGTGGTTTTTATCTTGAGTAGATCCATATTATTTACTCCATAATCTGATCGATCAGCTTCGGTTCAATTTCTTGATGGATATATCTATCCAATGGTCTTGCACCAAGTGCTGGATCGTAGACCTTATCGATAATTTCTTCGATCTGTTTTTGTGTAAATTTAGGTATCTTAGCTCCTGTTTTGGCTTTCCATACTCAGAGGAATTCTTCAAGCTTGGTCTTAAATATAGCCTGCAAGATAGGCTTATCCAGCCATCTAAAGATAGTCACATAATCGATTCTATTGAGCAATTCTGGAGACATAAATTCTTTGACGATCACCATCACTCTTGCTTTGATATCATCGAAGTTTTTTACTTCTCTCTGGTCTTCTGTGCCGCCACTAAATCAGATAGTTGCTTGTTTCTTGCCAAATTCTTCTGCACCCAAGTTTGATGTCATGATCACGATAGTATTTTTGAAGTCAACAATTCTACCCTTACTATCTTTGATTGTTCCTTCATCAAGTATTTGTAACAATACATTGAGTACATCAGGAGATGCCTTTTCTATTTCATCAAACAATACAACAGAGTAGGGTCTTTTTCTCACTGCTTCAGTCAAATTTCCACCTTCTTCATAGCCGACATATCCAGCTGGCGAACCGATGAGTTTGGATACAGAGAATTTTTCCATAAACTCTGACATATCTATTCTGATCATCGCTTTTTCTGATCCAAAGTAGTCTTTTGCGATCAACTTAGCTAGATACGTTTTACCAACTCATGTAGGTCCAAGGAATAAGAATGAACCGATAGGTTTTTCTCTATCAACCACTGATAGTCTATTTCTGGTCAAAGACTTCACGATATTTTGTACTGCTTCATCTTGTCCGTGAATTTTTTCTTGGAGATCTTTTTGCAATCTCTTGAGTTTGGTTACTTCAGATTCAGTCACCACATTCGTCGGGATACCAGACTTGTCTGCAAGTACTTCACCCACATCGTGTGTTTCAATACTGAGTCTAAGATGGAGAGGTAGGTTTTTTGTGTTTCTAATTTTTCTCATATCTTTCTTGATGCTTTCTTCTTCTTCTTTGAGTTCTGCTGCTTTGAAGTAATCTTGCTTGTCGATAGCTTTTTCTATGTCTGTTTCGATCTTCTTAAGTCTTGCTTCTTGTTCTTTGTAAGTATCATCTTTTTCGAGCGCTTGTGTCATGGTAGATTTTTTGGCACATGCTTCATCGATGATATCAAGTGCCTTATCAGGCAAATGCTTATTGAGCATATATCTCTTACTGAGTATGATAGCTGAGTCGATAGCTTCTTCACTGATCTGTACGCCGTGGAAGTCTTCATAGACTTGTTTGAGTCCCATGATGATTTGCTTCGTCGTCGCTACATCTGGTTCGTCCACAGTCACTTCTTGGAATCTTCTCTTGAGTGCAGCATCTTTTTCGATGTGTTTTTGATATTCATCAAAAGTAGTCGCACCGATCATCTTGATCTTACCTCTCGCAAGAAGCGGTTTGATCATCTGTGCTGCGTCATTATTTTCTTGCCCACCCGCACCTATGATGGTATGCAATTCATCCACAAAGAGGATGATGTTATTTGTCGGATCCATAGATTCTTCTAGTATCGCTTTGAGTCTAGCTTCAAATTCACCTCTATATTTTGTACCAGCAACCAAGCCAGCCATATCGAGCATCATGATTCTCTTGTTCTTGAGCTTTTCAGGGACATCGCCTTTGGCTATTCTCTGAGCCAATCATTCGACGATAGCGGTCTTACCAACACCAGCTTCACCGATGAGGAGAGGATTACTCTTATTTTTTCTCAAGAGAGTATAGATCACTTGTTGGATTTCTTTTTCTCTACCAATGATCGGATCGATAAATCCATCCTTATAGTCTCTGGTGAGGTCAGTACTAAAGTATTCGATAGTAAGTTTTTTTTCTTCATCTTTGTCCGCAGTAGGATTGTTCGCATTGCTCTTGTCGGCAATTTCGCTTTCTACACCATCAAAGGATTGGATAGCGTCCACTGTCTGGACATTGGTCTGTTGTTCTTTCTTAGCTTGTACGAGCAATTTCAAGTCGTCCATAGTATCTCGTTTTTCGATGTGCATTATCTTTACTTGTTGAGGATCTAAATGTAGTTTAGTAAACATTGTATGCAGAACTTCCAAAAACGCAAGGACCCCAACCTGGTGAATAGCAGCATTTTTGAGCAGTACTTCCGTGTTGCTCTGCAGGGTATCGAGTCATACTCACTGCCCCTTGAGGTAGTCCTTAGTTTCAGATGACAAATCAAAAAATGATACATAGAAGAGTGACAAAAAGTCTAATTTGTGGTCTGGCTGGTGGACAAATTCATCAATATAGTTTTGCAATCTTTTACCAAAAACCAAAGATCTCGAATGATCTCCGAGTCATTCAGTTACTTGATGTGTTACTATATTTTCGACATAAGAAATTATTGCTTTTTCGGGTAGACCAAGTATTTGACAGAAGAGATTGAAGTGTTTTTGTTGTGTGATGAAGTGCATAATACCCCAAAACAATACATCCCCACCGATAATTCTCTGTCTGCGTGTAGTAGCCAATATACTTGCATACTGGATACAACGTAAGGCGTGACTTGTATAGGTGGTTGCTTGCATATATACCAATACTAATGATAAATATATCGCCTTATATAACTATTTCTTCTCCCACTACAATAGCACTTAATATATTTTAGTGCTACAATCAGCACTTGCATACCTTACTGCAATCTGTAGTCATTGTATAGATATTTACATACTATATACAAAGGAATGTTCTGATTTTTTCGCCGACTATTTGGTACTCGCGTGACGCCCATGAACAAGGTGTTTATTAGTGCCGACAACATCATCCATAATTACAAAGTATTGCAGTGACTCCAACCACAAGCAGATATTTTCCCAGTTATAAAAGCCAATGCCTACGGGCATGGACTCAAACAGATCACAGAAATTTTGGATCGTACCGATGCTAAATATTTGGTCGTCGATTCATTCCCAGAGTATAAGATAGTAAGCAAACATACAGACAAAAAAATTCTCGTCCTCGGAGAAACGCTCCCCGAAAATTACAAAAAATTTGATCGAAAAAAAGTAACCTTCTGTGTATATAATATGAAAGTGTTGGAAATACTGGCCGATCGTAAAGAACCGGTGACGGTGCATTTGTTCCTCAATACTGGTATGTACAGAGAGGGGATAGATGAACACCAGATTGGTCCAGTAGTAAAATTTTGTATGCAGCATCCACATATCACTATCGAAGGAGTACTCTCACATTTTCATAGTGCGGATGTACTCGGCACCTATAGCATGGATGAGCAGATCACGAAGTTTAAGGCAATGTATTATCAGATATTGAACGCAGGATTGACTCCCGCATATAGGTATATTGCAAATAGCGCTGGGACATTGAAAATGAAAGATGATTTCTTCAATGCATGTAGACCAGGGTTGGCGCTATACGGATACAATCCACTCCAACCCAGTGATGAGTTTTACGACAACGGTCGCAAACTCAAGCCGGCATTATCTATAACTTCGCGTTTGATAGCCATGCACGATGTGCCAGCAGGGCAGTGAGTGAGCTACGAATATCAGTGGATTGCAATGTCTTCTACGACGGTAGGTGTGGTGCCATTTGGCTATGCAGAGTGATTGCCCAGAAGTGCGAGTAATAAAATATCCTTTAGACGAAAAGGAAAAAAAATAGACCAGATCGGTCGTATTACTATGAATTTATCATGCGTTGATTTGGGTGATCGTAGTGTGAGATACGGCGATGAAATTGAAATTGTCAGCAATGATCCCAAAGCACCAAACTCGCTCTACGCTCTAGCACAAGCATCAGATACAATTGTCTACGAAAATTTAGTCAGAATAGATAAGTCACTGAGGAGAGAAATTATTTAATATTTTTTTTCAATTCAACGATACCAGACTGGAGAAATCCAAGAATTTTTTTGATCAATGTTTTCCCTTTTGGGGTTCTTCCCAAGCTTATCAAAGTCCCACCCAAGATCAATGTAGCCAACCACTTATTGAGACGTTTTTCCATTACTGACATACACACACCAGACAAGATAAATTAACATAGCTATAACTTTACACCACACACTTGCAAGATTTTCACATACATTCTATATATCTAAAAAAAATAATGTCAAATACTATCGCCTGTAGTATGTATGGTACTTTGCATTTTCTTCTCTCTAAGGGGATAATTATCGCATGTATTACTTCTCTTACTATACTATGATGCGAAAATTACCAAAACAACACATCCTATGATTAGCCTTAGCTCTGGTATGAGTATGAGCTTTCCTAGGTATTCAGATTTCTGATGTTGCGAACCAGCAAACATATGCTTGGTCGACAAACGAAGATCGATTGGATCAAGATTTCTGGGATAATGATTGGACTCCGGGGAATAGCGCACAGATTATAAATACAGTCTATGGAGATGGTATAGGACAAACTGACGAGACGAGATACTCAAAATATTGGACACAACATATATGTGATCCAAATACGATGAATGTGGTATACATAAATTCAGGAACTAACAATGTGCCTGACACCTTGCTAGGCAATACAATATATGTTCTAGAGGCTGGACCACATATCAAAACAGGTACTGTAACTATGCCAGATGATTGTACGGCTATTATCGGACAGAAAACTAATGCATATACTACAGGAGCATTATTGCAATTTTCGGGGAATTTTCTTACAGGTTTATATATAGATGATGCGACAAATATTGTAGTTGGACAAATATTGTTTCAGCCACCGACATTGTGATGAAATACAGTAGGAACAGCTATACATACAAAGAATATGGATAGTAGTACAATATATGTAGGTGAGGTTAGATATTACTATAACCAATGAGTTCTTATAGAATGATGATCAAATATATATTACAATAATTACGCTAATTATGGCAATCCATATGGTACAGTAGTAACATGAGTCAATGACATTATGATAGGAGAGTCCACAGGACAACGGTTTTCATATATATCTTTGAATCAAACCTGATTACTTATCAATAATTCACAAAATATACAACTATATGCAGACACTGCATATAACTATCAAGCTGGAGCACATATTACAAATTCGTCTGGCATAACTTTCAATGGAAGGTATTATGATAATAACTATGGAGATGGCGTTATTATAGAAAATAGCACAGGAATCGTTTTCAATAAATGGCAAATACACAACCCTACCTTTAGTGCCAATGGATGATATGGTCTCTATATGAAAAACGTTTCTGGAGTGACGGGAAATGGATTATTTGCTATTGGCAATACTACATTCGAAGGGTATGGCCTATATATGGACAACGTTACCAATCTATATCTATCAAACGTAGTTATAAGCGCGAATGTGAGAAATGGTATACACATTACTTGATCGCAAAGCATATCACTTATCAACGCAAGTAGTACAGGAAATGGCAACAATGGTATACAAACTATAGATACAAATAATTTGTTAATGTCTGGATGATTGATATCCGGCAATCAAAATCATGGAGTATTCCTGGACCAATGAAGCTCAGGCAATATTATAAAATGAATTACCAGTAGGGTAAATACTTTGGCTGGGGTTTATATTGCCAATGGCGCAAGTTACAATACATTGCAGTCGAGCAATATTCCACAAAACGGACAAAATGGAGTGATTATATTAGATAGTCAATACAATGTCATCACAGGAGTAACCGCTACAGGAACCGTACAAAGTGCTGGAATATTGTTGTTTGGTACGGCTACTGCATACAATACAGTATCTCACTCTCTAGCAGCATATGCAAACAATGGGATAGGTATTATGATCTTTCTTGGGCATGATAATATCGTTGAATATTCGGAAGCTCATAGTAATAATGGTGCATGATTTGGTATTGCAGGAGATAATATATCCTGGATGGTTGGTGCTGATAACAATATTATCAGATATAGTACATCACATAACAATATAGGATATGCTGGTTTTGGTTTGACTATGGATATATCTGGCAATATCTTACATGATATAGTTGCCTATGAAAATGGTGATGATGGTATATCAATATCTGATACACCATATACAAACTATATACAAAATCTTCGTGCATATGATAATATAGACAATGGCATACAGATACTACAGGCACAGGGTACGCACGTCACGACTTGAGAAGTATCTGGCAATACAAGTCACGGTATATCTATAGAGGATTCAAGATATTCGCGTATACACAATATAAAAGCATATGCTAACGATATGCATGGAGTTCATTTAATAGGTAATGCAAACAACAATCAGCTGTCATTTATACAAACATACGATAACTGAGACAATGGTATCCAGATAACAAATAGTGAAGACAATCTTTTTGAAAATATAGTTGGTTTTGATAATGGTAACGATTGAGTACATATTGAGTTCAAATCAGCAAACAACACGTTTTATGACGCACAATTATATAACAATCGCATCTGATTCCGACAGGAGGCTGGTGAAAACACTCGCTTACTAAACGCACTCGTATACAACAACAGTATGGCTTGAGTTGTCTTAGAAGGTGGACTCAGTAGTGTGAATAATGCAGCTATATACAACAATACAACATGATTGATCTCGAAGCGAGCAGGCAATGTTATCAACAATGTGGATATATACAACAATGATTATGGAGTATCTATAGTCTTGGCAGCAATTCCTAGTGATCTTATATTCAATAATGTCTCGGTATACAACAATACCTTCGGTATCGCGACATCAACAACACAGGGCAATACATACAATGGATTGCATATGTTTGATAATAGCACAAACTTTGTATGAACCAATGGTAATGATGCACAACTCCAGCCTAGTTCATATCCTTGGGCTCCTACTATCAGTAACAATCTTACCGATACATGATCTATGACATGTAACTGGGCTATCCAATCAACCAACAATCTATCACAAAATCTTCTCGTCTATCCATACTGTAATACGCGTGGACAGATAGGATGATGGACGCCAACATTAGCAGTACAGTATACATTCTTCCCTTACATATATAAACAAAATCAGCCGGTTGGTCATGATAGCATGGCAAATATAGTTAGTACAGGGACTTTTGTGTCAGGTATGTTTGTTGGTGATGCTGTATATACAGGATACACAGATTTCTGATGAAATATGAATCTTACCAACGAATGAACGACATTTGCCTCAGGATGATTTACCTATAGATATGACAACGGTCCATTTGATATCGAGATGAACGCAAATACAGGTACTACAAAATGATTTGTCGTTACAGGCGTAAATGATATCATATGGGATGGGGTACCATGACCATGATTTGTAGGACCACTTGCTGGTTTACAATATGCTCTTGGATCACAATACTTAGTTCCATCAAATGGACTCAAGATATTTAGAGCAGGATATGATATAGCAGGCCAATGACTCATATCAAATTATTACGGACAGATCAGATGAATAGCTGCGCCAGTTTGTGGCAATTCCATCCTAGAATGAACAGAAGAGTGTGATGATATGAATGGATGATGTAATCTTACGACATGTACATTGTATACAGGATCATGTAGTATACAAGTAAACCCAGCAACATGAGATGCTCCATTAAATGTTGCATTTAATGGCATATGATCTACAGGATTCCTGTTTGATTATATAGACTACGGAGATGGAACCACAGGTAACAATCTTATAGGGCATACCTACAATATTCCTGGTACTTATACGATCACAGTATACGAATATAATTACTCATCTGGATCGATAATAAGTACATGTAGTGATCAGATACAAGTAAATAATGCTACATATTGTGGCAATGGTGTACCAGAAGCAAACGAACAGTGTGATGATGGCAATAGCGATAATTACGATGGTTGTAGCAATCAGTGTACCACAAACACATGTGTCACATCATACCAAACTATCCTAGAACCAAAATTTGCATTTGTAGCTACGTGATGGACAGGAGATAGAAATATCGACATTAATTTTGTTAGTACAACTCTAGGTTCTGGGTTGATATATAACTGGTCTGTAGGACAATTTTCATGATACAATGGGATAACATGATTCAACCTGAGCGGATGGAATATAGTCTGAGGTACATCATCTACATGATTTGCATTACATATATCTACATTGAACACGCCTTACCATGTTGAAGGGACAATACATTTAAATGTTTCTAATGGATCATACTCTAGTGATGTACAGTTAAGACTGATCTGTGCAGATAATGCGATTAATGATGCATCTCCATGATGTTATCTATATTCTGCATACCAGGAAGTACAATCATTCTCGGGATTAACTTTAACATTGGATGATAGATCGATAGGACAAATAATATCACAAACAGGATATATACAAACAGTAAACCAATACTCTGATACCTGATTCAATGATCTTATACCAAAGCGATGGTATCGAGATTATCCTACGATGACTCCAGTAACATCATTGACGTGAGTCAACGCATCATGATCGCATATGTATGCATCATGATACGGTATAGTTAAACCTTACTTTACTCGGGGATTAACATATCTTACAGAACCAGATTTGAGAAAAGATTACACATACCAACAATCTGTATTTAGTTATACAAACTCATGTTTCTCTGTGTGTGGCAATGGTGTACCAGAAGCAAACGAACAGTGTGATGACGGTAATTTGATAGATGGAGATGGTTGTGGATCTGTATGTACGATCGATCCATTTTTATGTTCGCAGATTACAAATTTTGCTACATGAGGAACACCATTCACATTTACCCCAATTGCAAATCCTCCGCTTCAAACATATAGATTTCATTCATACAATATTAGTCGGGGGAATGGGATATCGGAAAGTGGACGACAGTGATCTCCAAATACCTACACAGGAGTAGGTATATATACAGGAAATGTAAACTTCAATTACTATGGATATGCTGCAAGTGGTGCTGCATGGCTAGATATAAACTGTCCTTTCGTAGTACAAACAGTCAATATGTGTGGTAATGGAAGTATAGATACAGTAGGAGGTATTACAACAAGTGGAACTATAGATTATGTCATATCATCAAGTATTGCTATGCTAACAGGATACGATGCCTATGACAATACATATCTTACATGATGGATCTCTGTATATGGTGCGACATTGAGTACCGGTACCGCAGTCAGCTATCAATGGACGTTCTCATGATTTAGTACATGATGAGCAAACACAGGATTTATCGTAGGATCAAGTACATGATCTACGGTAAGTATATTTGATGATGCGGATGGGATAGATTCGGATCTTGAATGAACTCTCACATTGGAAATAACAGACGCACAGTGAAATGTGGTATCCACACAATC
>CAYRCS010000019.1:0-20115 GCA_964422855.1 uncultured Candidatus Peribacteria bacterium | reverse complement strand
ATTAGAAAGGTATATACCCCTGTATCAAGAAATCAGGAGTCTGTGTCGTAAGCGATGCAGACAAACCAATGGTCTGCAATCCACCCATACGAGCAACACTGTAGATGAGACTACGCGACAAAGGAAGCGCAACTTGTGCATACGGATTATCTATACTCACGCAGAGACTAATGTTGTCGTTACTTGGATTTGCTAAGACGAGATAATGTTGATATGCAGTATATATTTGCGATGAGGTAACAGTAGCTACACTATTTTGTACAAACGCATCGTAGTCATCATAAAAAGTATCTATCACACTTTCCAATCCTACTCATGCCTGATATGATCTGAAGAAACTAAATTCACTAATCATATCTACTCACGAAAATGCTACATCACCAACAATTAACTCGCTATTCAATGTAGAGAAGTTTTGGATAGGATCTTCTAAGATGATATCATAGCGATACGACATCAAGGTATTATACGATGGCGATCCAAAAAACGCATCAGACAAACTACCGTTTGCATTATCTACAAACAATGGGATCGCTACAGAGCCATTACTAGCTAATACAAATCATGACAGACAACTCACATCATCAGTTCATGGCAATCCATAGACAAGCCCACGTGATACTAATTGCATATCTAGATCACAATCTACACAGGAGAAGTTTTCTTGCACAAAGTGGTCTATATCACCACTTGTATCAAACGAGAAGCCTACGCCACGAAGCTGCTGCATGCTAAGCCCCAATTCAAGTCATCATTTCGCCAAAGAAAAAGATTGGTAGTATGATAATACATTACGAGAAAAAGATTGTATCTGTTGGACATAATACAAACTAAGCAATCCAAGAAGTGAGGACGCTAACAATATAAACATAACCAACAAACTGATATTACCTTTTTTCATAGAGTACATACTAACGAGTAGTAAAGAATAATTGAAACGGCACCACTGCATCAGTATTTCGATCACCTACATAATACGGAGAAAAGAATGTCGTATACATCCAAAATCATGGCTTACGACTACAGACAAAATAATTTGGAGCACATGTTGTAGAGTTTGGAGTAGTATATGGGATAAGCTGGAACTTGATCTGCGTAAGATTTACATATCACGTATCAGTAAGATATATCATACCAGAACTATTGGTCATATACAACTGACACGTACCTGTCATATAGGTATCAAGCGATGATGCACAGAATCATGTTGTTCACAAAGTAATGATCCCATCAGCTCATTGCAAATGCAGCACATCACTTGCTCCATCATTTTGTTCGAGATCTGACAAATCATAAGCAGTATAATCAATAGTATTTCTATCAGCAAAGTTTTGTACTATACGAGAGATGGTGACGATACTATCTGATACATTTTTTTCTTGCTCCAAACGAAAAGCAACACGCGTGATAGCGATATATGTTTTGAACAACAAGCTTGATAAGATAGCAAATATAAGCACAACAATAAGTATCTCGACAAGCGTAAATCCTTTTTTCATGATTAGTTACCGAGTAAAGTTTCCAGTACAACCTGCCCTGTCTTGTCTCCCTGCCTAAAGAGTACGACACTATTTATCTTGAGCAATATATTTCATGGTATTGTTTGCCCACTAAGTGTCGCTCCTGTAATACTAAGATATCTAGCAAAAACACTGGCTTCGCCATTGCTATATTGCAATATATCAGATCCAGACAAAGTACGCAAACGGGCATCCGCAAACAATGTATCAAAATCCTCAGATGCATCCATTACACGTATATCTATAGCACTTCCCGTAGTCGCTCCCAATAGGAGTATCTTATCATCCGCAATAAGATCAGATAATCTATAATCACAAACATCGCTTTCCGCTACATCCTGTGTTTGTGCATAAAAAATATTTACATCTGGAATACAATCTCGTCCTATTCCATAAGCTACATTACTATCTCTGATGTGTGAGAGCAAAGATAATGATTCTTGTGCAAGAAAAGCCGCAGATCTATGAACATCTGCACCATGCATCGTGCGTAAATTTTGTGTAAGTAATGAAAGAACTGCTAGTATACCTACAGAAAAAACGAAAATTGCCAACAATATCTCGATCAAGGTAAATCAGCGACGCATACTAGACATGTACTATTGAGGACATAAAGTTGTATCCAGTCTACAACTATCAGGAATAATTGCAAAACAATATCTATCTCCCATAGGAGAAACTACAGCAAAAGCTGCAGCAGATGTAGGCATGATAGTACATCACATAGCAAAAGGCTTTTGTGCTACAACAAAATCACTCTGAAGATCAAATACAAGATCTCCTCCAAGAACAAAATCTTCCGTATATACAGCATCTGATTGGAGTCTATAATCAAGCGTTAGAATCCCCTGTTCATCAACAAAATCTAAAGTCATAGCATCATAGCGACCAGTTCAAATATAGGAACTAGAAAGATTTTCCAAACGAACACGATCATAAAATTGGATAAATGCTTCTACGTGTGTTTTGGTTCATAATTCTGCAATACGTTGTGATCAGAAAAAAAACACTGACCCCAAAAGTAAGCTAATAATAACAATAACAAAAAGTATTTCTATAAGTGTAAATCAACGGATATGACTATGTTTTAGATTCAGACTCATTCCATAATTTGCAAGATCAAACCAAATACTCCCAAGGCTATGACGACGACTATTCATCATACAAACAAGAGCATAATTGGTTCGACAACTTTTGCAAGACGAGTGATGGTTACATCGAGTTCATCTTGATACAAGGATATAACATTAGCAAGAGCATCAGGAAGATTTGCAGTCTGTTCCCCTACTCTGATAAGCGTACTCACATTGGCAGGGATCAGTACTTTCTCTACATTGAGTGCATCATATATAGTTTGTCATTTTTGCAATCATTGTAAGATACGGTCTGTCATTTCTTCATATGCCGATATATGCAATACGTCACGTAAGAGTTGGAACGTCTGGATATAACTTAAACCAGCCTTGAGCATCAATTGGACGTATCTAGCCCATTTGATGAGATAAAAGTATTTTGTTAACTTACCAAACAAAGGTAAAGACATCACAAACGAGAACCATACTTTTCTACCTCCTTGTGAAGTAAAATACGTAAACAAGACAAATCACAATACAGCAGACCCTATCAATGACTGTTTCCAGTAAGCAAAAAGGAAATCCGATATATTCTTCAGCATCTGTGTGATAAACGGAAGATCGCTCATCTGAAATTGATCTGCTATCACAAATATATTTGGCAACACAAGCAAGAACAAAGATAATACCGCTACCACTGAAATAATGATCAATACGATTGGATACATCAAAGCAGAGACATATTTATTTTTGATATCAATAAGGTAGGCATATTCTTGAGCCAACGATGACAATACATGAGGGAGATCACCACTCTTTTCTCCTACTCTGACGATGTTGTAATCTCATTCATCAAAATAATCAGGCAATCTGGTCATAGCATAAGACAATTGTTTACCTTCACGGATATGAGCTACGATACTACTAGCTATTTTTTGGACAGCAAAATTTTCTGAACTCGATGAGATCACATCAAAAGCATCTACTAATGACACTCCACCATAGAGCAGATAAGATAATTCTTTAAAAAAGAAAACCTTGTCTTTGGGGCCAAAGCGGCTGGTATCAAAGTTCTGCAGTGCATTTTGTACATAGCTATCCAAAGAAGAGAACATTATTCCGTGTAATAAAACGCAGATAAAAATATTTTTGCATCTTGCGGTTCGGTATATTGTGCTATATCATAATCCACCTGATCGATCATATAATAAATACGAGCACTTGGATCTGCTGGCACAAATGATTCAACATTACGCACAAACGATAATAGTGCATCTTTATCAACAAAACGTGCAGTCACAGCGATAGGCAAACGATAGATCCCATCACCAAAATCCACTGACTCTCCTATTTGTATATTTTGGAGATCAGCATTGAGCGTTCTGTCATTACTACTTTGAGGATATGCTCTGGTAAGGTATTCGTTTATATTTCTAAGGATACGTTGTTCATCGACGCCAAGCTTAGGATCCTGGAGCGAATTAAATTTAAGAAATGCAACCACGCCAGTAAATTGTTCTTTGATTGCTGGATCAAGAGCCTCACAAGAATTATTAAGATTATAACATTCAACAATCTGTGATTCTTGTTCTTGTATTTTTTTGTACAATGCTGCCTTATCAAGCATAGCAAGTCTCTTGGCATCAAAGTTTTGTAATTGAAGGACAATATTTTGCAAAGAATTCTGCGAACTCTGATATGCATCCAATGCAGGGAAGAAGAAAAACTGCAAGAGAAAGAAAGCCAATGCTGCAACGATGAGCAAATAGACTTTATATTTTGTATTGATTACTCTCATAGCACTACCCGATAACTCAGTATCAGCAACAGGAGTAACATCTTGTGTAGACGCCTTCTGACGCAACAATTTTTCTACGATACCAGCTTCAAGCTGATTATTGTTCTGTTGTTCCATCCTCTACAGTAGCTTGTAAAACAAATTCGTATGCTCCATCATCACGTTTGGTATAGTTTTTGACTTTCATATCGTTGATAAATGGCAATGACTTAAATCTATCTATCACACTATAAAAATTGCTTTCTGGTCTACTAAAATAGAGCAAAGCTAAACTACTAACAGTGCCTCTTACGGCCAATTCTTTGGGAGTAACAGTAAAGTCAGTAAGGACAATGTTTTGTCATTCCTGTGAACCAATGGATTTGATAGACTGGATCATATCAACAATTTTTTGGATTCTATCATCCCAAGACAATCATACGACCTTTGACTGAAGCATATCTACATAATCAAACTTCACAAACCCGGTCATAGAAGCAATACGATCCAATTCTTCATTTTTGGAGTCCAATATATCTTGTTGCTTAGCAATATTTCTTTCAGAAAAATAGGTAGAAACCACAAGATAAAGGCATACAAGAACCAAAACTCATGACAAAACCACTACAAAACGCAGTGAGCGTTGTCGCAAAGTTTGTCCTATGCTAGCGAATTTTTCGTTCATACAATGGATAGGCAAGAGATAAACATACCCAATTATACCGATAATGAACAAAAAAGGCAAAAAATATGATACAAATTAGTAGCGCAAAAAATCTATAGTAGCTCCATATATTTCAGACATCTTAGTAAGAAGATCTGGCACTGAGTACCTAGGCTCTTGATAGTTATGATAATACCAAGCATTTGGTTCAACTAATACAATGGAACGCAAATCAGCCCATCTACGAAATATCCCTCCATGGGTACAACATAAAACCGTGCTTGAACCCTGTGCTATAGCATCAAACAAGCGAGTTTGTTGTTTATGAGTCAATCCATGATGCCAAGTGCTGCAATCCATATCGCCAAATGCACTCAAAGTAGATGTAAGCGTCCATAAATCAGGGAAAACAACCAATTGCTGCCCCACAGAGACATGAGTAGACAAACTATGCCCATCTAGCAAAAAATGGCTTGATGAAGGCATTTTTTTGATTTTTGATCATACAAATACAGCCAAAGGATCATCAACAAACAATGAAACAATATTCTTATAGAGAGCAAAATAAGTATTTGCCATATAGTGGATAAGTGCAATTTCCTTGTCTGACAAAAGAAGCCCCAATACTTCATCAGGATGGCCACGAAAAGTGTGTTTATAGGTCTCTGCAAACGCTACTGTTTCTCACAAAACCAAATATTTTCTGCCCTGAGAGACAAACAAGGTACCAATAGGCAAAACAATGCCTGGAGCAGAGAAAATTCTATCATTTCCTACATATTCATCAAAAGCATACAGATACATCACCCACAATACAGTAAACAAGATACTATGGCTATAGCTATCTGACTCAAATTCTCAACAACAATCTTTGCATTTCACAAAAAGATAGATATAATGGTACAAATTTAAAAACAAAAACGTGAGATATGTTAGAATCTGTGATAGAAAAAGCTGAATATATAGGTCATTTGTTGGTTGGACAAGAAAAAAATAGCAAAAAAAAACTCGAAAAGCCAACATCTACAGCAAATGCCGATCTATGATGACAGGATGTGTATTTTCTTATAAAACCATTCAAAGACAACGAAATGTGAGTCAACCATCGAGATATGCTTCTCAATAACCTTTTGGGCTTACAAAAAAAAGAAGTTACTTTCTGGATATCATGAAATCAGACAAAAATACATATGTATGTCAAAGTACCCAAAAATTTTGCCGAATATTTTCAAAACACATTTTATACAAACTATCCTACATCAGATCTTACCGTTATCGAACCCATACAGATACCTACACGAAAACAACATATTCGTTTTGCAAATAGTAGTATACTAAAGACAAAAACAGACTTCACCAAAGATGGTTCCTATATGGACCCTATGAGTGATATATTATCATTATACTGATCTATCCCAAAAGGAGCCAAGCTAGACCTATACTTTACATATATGTTCAAAGAAAATAGACCACTTATCATATTGCGAAACCGAATCAAAAAATGAGCCGAATATCTCAATGATAGCAAAGACAATCCAGAAACAGCACAAGCAGGTAAGGAAATACTAAAAACAGAAATATATGTAGATATATCGTATCATACAGAAAATCTTCATGGCGAACTATACGAAAGCATCAAAAACAATATCAAAACAGTCTTTGCAGCTTTCACAGACAACGCAAAGATAAAAATATGAATAAACCCAAAAAGAAAAGGTATGGCAATAACACAAGCTGTTAATTTTTTCCATATACCTACCAAAGAAAACTTTGCAAAAGAACTCGAATATACTGTGTATAGAAAACTACCCTACCCAAACAATGTACCAACACTCGAAAATAGCAAAAAATGAGATGTCACCATAGTCGGGACGACAGACTATAGAGCAGAGAAAGTAGAACTAGGGATTAGAAGAGAAGACAAAGCAAGACATGTATATATCGTTTGAAAAACAGGTACAGGTAAGTCTACCTTCATATCCAATATGGTCAAAAGCGATATGATCGCAGGCAACGGACTCGCCCTATTAGACCCACACGGCGATCTCGTAGAAACAGTCATGGAACATATCCCTCCTCATCGTATCAATGATGTCGTACTATTTGACGTATCAGATACCTCCCATCCGATAGGATTTAATCTATTACAATATGAAAATGAAGATGAGAAAAATCTCATCGTTTCATGAGTAGTATCGACATTCTACAGGCTCTTTGCACATAGTCGATGACCTAGATTGGAGTACATCCTAAGAAATGTTCTCTTATCTATAGTAGAATATCCAAATGCAACACTGATGCACATCTTAAGAGTTCTTGTAGACCAATGATTTAGAGAAGAAGTTATATCACATATTACAGATCCTCTTGTACTCAAATTTTGGACAGGAGAATTCAATACATGGATGCCAAAGCAAAGAGAAGAAGCAATTTCTCCTATTACCAACAAGATTGGGCAATTTTTGTCATCTAGTGTTGTAAGAAATATATTTGGCCAACCCAGAACCAAACTAAATCTCAGAAAAGCAATGGATGAAGGGAAAATAATCTTGATCAATCTGAGCAAAGGAAAGATCGGTGAAGATAATGCCGCTATGATTGGTTCGCTCTTAGTAACCAAATTTCAAATTGATGCCATGTCTAGAGCCGATATAGATTATAACGATAGAAGAGATTTCTATCTCTATATCGATGAATTCCAAAATTTTGCGACGAGTTCATTTACCACCATATTATCAGAAGCGAGAAAATACAAACTATCCCTTATCGTTGCAAACCAGTTTACAAGCCAACTCCTCCCTGAGATCAAAGACGCTATTTTTGGAAACATTGGTACGATCATATCATTTACACTCGGACATGATGACGCAACTATTATGTCTGCACAGTTCAAAGAAATGGTATCGTCCAACGATCTCATATCACTACCAAAATTCACCGCATACTCCAAACTCATGATAGATGGAGTAACGTCCGATCCATTTAGCATGAAGACTATGCCTCTATCTAGACCAGAATGATCCAAAGAACTCAGACAAAAGATCATCAAACAATCCAGACAAAGATATGCTGCCGAAAGAGGCGAACTCGAAGTCCTCATGAACGCTTGGAATAAGAAAACATTCTCAGCACAGGAAAAGGTAGCAGACAAAGCAAAATTAGAGAGCCTATGACTCACAGAAGATGAAGCACAAGTATTACAAGATCCTTTTGTAGAATCAAACTCCTGATTATTTGAACAATATATCATCGGAGAAGAACAAGCTGACGCCATTATTATAGACACCAAAGAAAAAAAACACAAGGCAGTATGGTTTACAAAACCAGACAATATCGATCAAGAAACCAAGAAAGGTAAAAGCATTGGCACGACAGATGTATATATCCACAACGAGCATACTGATCCAAATGGCGAATCATTGATGGTTCTAGTCGATAAAAAGGAGACTATCAAAAAAACTATAGAGAAAGCAAAACAACTCAAGTTTCTAATGAATGTATCTAAGCTCAACGCCCAAGAAGATACTCCCGTAGCCAAAAAAACAAGCACCAAAAATACAGATACCCCAACACCAAAAACCACAGCAAAATTTACTATCAAAGATATCAAGATAGGCGAAAGTTATGAGTGATACGTCAAGCTACTCTACAACTACGGCATCTTCGTAACCGTCAAAGGTGTAGAATGACTCCTCCACAAGAAATACATCAAAGTCCCCAAAGAAGTAGAGCGAAAAAAATTCTTCAACATAGGAGACAAGATCAAAGTAGTCGCACAAGAGTTCAAAGAAATCAAAGGCGAAAAAAGAATCGTCTGGGGCATGAAATAAATAATAAAAAAAACACTCACTAATCAGTGAGTGTTTTTTTTATTAAAATTAAATATTTATTTCCCCAACATAATTGCAGCGATATCTGGAAAATGCTCAGTATAATCACCAAATATTTGCACACCAAATGCATCTGGTGTAAACTTATCCCAAGTAATTTTCTCTTTCCATCCTGCTCCTGAGTAAGAACCAAAACTCATCGGAGATGAATGTATTTCGATAAATGCGGCCCATGACTTCACGAATTTTTCTTTATCAGCATCTGGTGCTGCATGTAAGTAATCATGCTTGATATGTGGCACCACACAGATAGGGAAATCAGCTGCTATACCACCTCAGAGTTGCAAGAATGCAATAGATGTATCTTTGGTATTATCCAAGTACCACTCCGCCATACGGTGCATATAGGCTACGCCTGGCTTAACGATATGCATATCGATAGATCCATCTTCCAAAGTATATTGTGATAGGAACTCATGAGTACCTTTGTATGATGCATGTGTAAATATATTGCCCATCGTACTATCTTCCAATCCAGGCACAAAGACAGGTATTTTATGTTTCCATGCTTGATACAACCAACAATCATCCACATTTGCAGCTGGATCAAATTCTATCATATTGCGTTCAAACAATCTGAAGAAATATTCATGCCAGAGCAATGATTCTCCATTTTTTTCTGATTCGCGTCGCAATGATTCCATAGCTGGCAATATCTTGCGTACACTTTCTTCTTCAGGAAGGAAAGTGTCGGTAATTCTACGAAATCCTGCTTTGCGAAGTTCTTCTTCTTGTTGTGGAGTAAGTTCTACATAGTCAGGTATATATGCATAGTTACTATGCGCAACGAGACGATACAAACTTTCTTCCAAGTTTGCTCCAGTCACAGATATCCCATGCAATTTATTTGTACGTATAAGTTCACTTATCAAAATACCTTGCTGAAATGAAGATCCCGCTCCTGCCATGGTAAGAAACATTTTTCATCCATTATTGACATGATCGCGCAATCGCAAACCAGCATCCACAGTCTTGCCTCCATTACAATGACGTTTGGTATGCACCAAAAAATTCGTTACAGGGGTACTAGGATTTGGGGCAAAAGTTCTTTCTCCAGTAAAGATTCTATCCTGAAGTTCTTTGCTAAGCAAAGGAAGTTTTTCGTGTAGAGACATACGACTACAATTAACAAATAAATATTTCTATTGTGAAGCAGAACTAAGGAATTGTGCACATAGACGGAACAACATACGAGCACCAACATTGGCATCTCGTGGATCATTACCGACTTCATTGAGATCAAAACCTATAATGGTTTTTTTAGCTGCTACCATATCAAGCAACATAGCTGCTTGTTCAAATTCCAACCCACCTGGCACTGGCGTACCTGTATGCCCACAAAGTTTAGGATCCAAGGCATCTATATCAAACGAGATATAGACTTTTTCTGGCAACTGATCAATAATTGTACGCATATAGTCAGCTCGAGTTTTACCACTATACAAAGCCTGCTGTATATGTCTATCAAAATGTATAGCAATTCTATCTCCATGAGCTGCAACATAATCAGATTCTTCTTCACAAAAATCTCTAATCCCTACTTGCACAAGTTTTGATACTTGCGGAATAGTCTCCATGACATTATAGAATATACTCGCATGGCTATAGGTAAATCATTCATACGCTTGACGCAAATCACAATGAGCATCCATTTGCAATACAGCAAAATCACCATGCACCTCACCCAATGCTTTCATAAATCCATAAGGCGTAGAGTGATCTCCACCGAGTAAGGCAACTTTCTTTCACTGATCAAGCAATGCTTTTGTCTGTGTATAGACATAGTCATTGATTTTCAGAGAAGCTTGATTCACAATCGCCAAATCTTCTGTTGATGGATCTTTTCATTGCGCTAGATTATCCACAATAGCTTGTGCAATAGCTGCCGCAGTAGGATCTACAATATCTTGCTGTATAGGAAGCATACTAATACCCTTTTCTCGAAAATTTTTATATGTCAGATCATAGAGATCAACTTGTGCAGACGCATCCAATACTGCCTGAGGTCCATAAGCGGTCCCTTTCCCTGAAGAAGTCGTCATATCGACAGACACAGGCACGATCACAAGTTCTGATTCTTCTATACTAAACGGCAAACCAAAGAGCCTTCATTGAAGTGCAGGTGCGTTTGGATCAAATGCTACGACCATATCTTTCACCAAAGACAAATAAAATTACTTATATCACAATATACTAAGCATAGATTTAGATTCTTGTTGCTTAGAAAATTGTTTGACTTGGATTCATCCATTATCAGTCGTATCTACAAGAATATGTTTTGGAGCTGGTATCAAACAATGTTGGATACCTCCATATCCTCCCAATGATTCTTGGTATGCTCCTGTGTGGAAAAATCCTATATACAGATCTTCTTTTTCATCATCAAATGATGGCAATATAATTTGATTACCCTTGGCATCTTTATTATAAAAATCATCATTGTCACAAGTAATACCACCTATGATAACCTTTTCATAATCATTGTTCCAGCCATTTATAGGTAGTACAATAAATTTCTGATCAATTCATCGGATATCTGGGAGAGTCGTGATCAAACTACTGTTAATAATATATCGCAATTCCTTGTCGTTCTGTTTCTTTTGTCCCAATACTTTAAATATAGTACATCCACTTTCTCCTACAGTATATGTACCAAATTCAGTAACAATATCCGGTACTTGTATTTCTTCACTTTCACATACATGCTTAATAGTCCATATAATTTGATCAGCTATATATTCATAGTCATATTCAAAATTAAGTGAACTCGGCATAGGAAATCCACCGCCAATATCTAGATATTGCAATGTCTTTGAAAAACGCTTGAGATCACAGTAAAGACCAGTTATCCTAGACAATTCACTCCAGTAGTAACTTGTATCTTTGATCTTGGTATTGATAAAGAAATGTAATGCACAAAACTCAAATTTCTTATTGTTATGAATTTTATCTTTATAGATAGCAAGGATATCGATAGATCTCGTGCCAAGTCTAGATGTATAGATATCTGTATTTGGTTCATCTTCAGTAGCTACTCTCATACCAACTTTACATACTTCACCTTCTTCCAAGAGCGCATCGAGATCATCTACTTCATTTTTATTATCAAGAATCACAACAATATTGTTATATCACTTTCTCTTGAGATTAATGATCTTGGTAAGATATCCTGTAGGCTTATATCCATTACAAATAATCAACATTTTTTTACTCAATTTCCCAGATTCTGCCAATTTTTCAATAATTTCTATGTCAAATTCTGATGATAACTCCAGTTGCGCTCCTTCGGATATAACCTGATCCAATACAAATTCAAAATGAGAGCTCTTAGTACAATACGAATAGATGTAATTCCCATCATAAAAATATTTTTCTATTGCACTATTAAATATCTTGTTCGCATACTGAATTTTTTCACGTATCTTTGGAAGATATGAAATTTTTACCGGACTAGCTTTCTTAACTTGTTGCAACAAATCCACTCCATTCCATATCAAATTTCATGCTTTATTTACGTCAAATCCAAGTTGTGGAAAGTCATATGTCTGATGAATCAGATCTCTATACGAAAGATGTGACATAGAATATTTTTTGTAAAAAAAATAAACGGGACAAACCCCACGAGCAAAGCACCTAAATTGCTGTGGGGAAGTTGTACATATTTACTAGATATAATCAATGAATTTTAACAAAAAAATCCACACCGTACACATGTGGATTTTTAAGACGAGTACATTGAAAAAACTACACAGATTTTTGAGAATACAAAGGAATTTTTTTATAGATTTTCTTAATCTTAGCGCCTATCTCATCCAATCTAAATCCAAAAGTCATGTTGAGATAATTGTCTTCACGTCTTTTCTGAACGATAGCATCCCATTTTTCCATAAGTGCTTCTACTAAGGTGCTTGTCTGTCCATAAGTAGAGTGATGGTTATCAAACAAGTTATTTGTATCCAAGGCTACATTGATATTATTCAAATGTGCATCGATAAGATCAAATAGTCTCAATACTTTGTCAGTCATAAGCCAGTCTTCAGCTTTTTGAACCTTTTGTGCGATACCGATAGAGTAACCAGAGACTTGTTCAGGAGTTCTATCAAGCACTGATAACAACATGCCTGCATATTGATTGACAGACTTAAGTTGAGAGTTTACATAGTTGATAGCATTAGAACCAGATGGAAGTACGTTTGTCATTTGTGTAGAGAAGTTAATAAAAGATTTTTGTTGTCATTAGTATACCCCAAAATCTAAAAATAACCAAAATCCATATCTCACTCAACATCGAATTGATGACAAAAGATAAAAAATAAAAATAAATAATGACATTTTCATATTTAAGGTAAAATATGATAACTAAGCTATATCGCGGACCACAAAATAGACTCATTTTTTGCCAAAAAACATCATCTGACATACAATCGAGTATATTTATATGCTCATATAACAGATGGACTTCGGAGAAACAATTAGCTTTCACAGCACACCAAAGATCATGGAACTCGATATGGTGAGTCAGGATATCTTAGATGCACTCAATCATCACTGCGATATAGAAAATACGGTAGAACAACTACGAGAACAGTGTGATGCTATGCGTATCAGCATTGATCTCTATCAATCTGGCAGCATAGAATTTAGCGATTTACTCAACGTCATCCAATCCAAACCCATACCTACAAACACCTGAGAAGACCCAAACGCGGAACAGTTTATCAATTACTTACATATTATTAAGTGACTGCACAATACAGCTGCACACGAAAAGATATTTAACACACTTCTTACAAAAATTCTTACTATAGCCAAACCAGGCAAGTATCCACTCTATGAAGAAGCAAACCGAAATTTCTAATGCTTATTTAAGTACAATACTTACTTCACCAACAGTATCGTCAGCTACAGACTTAATGATAAGTTGCATTTTTCTCCATTGTATATCGTCTCCATAGACCGGCAAATTTATTACTTCGTTCTTAACGGGGAATCTTTCCAAGAAACTCGTAATAAAATAACTCAAAGTTTCTCAACTAAATGTATCCTCAGATATACCCATATGAGCAAAATCAAAACCTAAGTGATCAAATAATTCGTCCATTGTTATAAAGCCTTGTACAGTAATGAGGTCTTCTCATCTTTGTGTTAAAGCAGATTTCTCTTTGTCAGTCTCATCTTGTATATCGCCAAAAACATGTTCAATAATATCTTCTAATGTAAGTACTCAAGCAACACCACCATATTCATCGATAACAATAGCCATGTGATGGCGGTTTTTACTAAACAAATCTAATACTGTATGTATAGGCTTAGTCAGTGGTACCTTGATAACCTTTTTCAACGATAATTTATGAAGAGCAGCAGCTCCTTTCTTCTTTTTCTTAAACGTCAATAAGTCTCTAAATGTAACAACACCATAGATATCATCAATAGTATTATTGTATACAGGGATACGCGAATGAGAAAACTCCATCATTTGCTCAAGTGCTTCATCGACCGTCACATTATCCTCCAGTGCATCCAAATCTACTCTCGGAGTCATAATTTCTTGTGCACTAACCTCATAGAAATCAAGCATGTTTCTAATTTTTTCATATTCCCCTTTTTCAAACACACCATGCTGCTTTCACATTTCTATAAGTGACTCTATATCTTCTTCAGTCACAACTCATGTTACAGCCTGAGTACGATGCATCGTACGAGTTATTTTTTGCAATACTCGAATAATCGGGAACAATAGTTTTTGTAAAAACACAAACAATCCAGACACACGTAAAGCCAAAGGTTCTGCATTATGTGTAGCAAAAGACTTAGGTATGATTTCTCCAAATATAATAAGCAACAAAGTAATCACTCACGTAGTCAGCAAAACTGCTACTGCAGGATCAACACTAATAACTCATGCCATACCAAGAGAAACCTTAGTAGCAAAAGCAGCTGTAATTGTTGTGAGCAAATTGATGAGTATTGCTACTGTAATAAGAAATACATCAACATTGTTTTTGATATGCTGGAGGCTGCGAGAGCCATCTTTGTGCTGTCTCACAAGGGCTTTGACCTTATGTTGAGGGAGAGAAAGTATCGCTATCTCACTAGCAGATACGAGTGCTGACAAACCAAAAAGTACAATAAACAAGAGAACCGATAAGGGGTCCATAAAGAAATGAGAGAAAAACAATAAAAAGTGCTATAATTATAGCATTCAGCTATGTGTTTACAAGTAATCTTGCAAAATCAGGCCAGACAACTACTCTCTTACAAAAGATTTATATGATCAAACGATATGTTTCTAGCTGTAGACAAGCCAAAGGGCATCAGTAGTTTTGATGTTATTCGCATCCTCAAAAGACAATTCCCCAAGAAAACTAAAATAGGTCACAGTGGGACTCTCGATCCTATGGCGACTGGCTTACTCATCATAGCTGTAGATAAAGATACGAAAAGACTCTGAGAATTTTTATGAGCCGACAAAACATACATCGCCACCATAGATCTCAGCAAAAAAAGCGACACCCGAGACGCGGAATATCGAGAAACATATGAAGAATTAGACCCCACTAAACTCACAATACCAACTCTCGAACAAATCCAAACGATACTCAACACTCTTATACCTAGTGCCTCGCTCCCCTTACCACCATTCTCAGCCAAGAAAATAAACGGGCAAAAACGCTACGACCTTGCACGCAAAGGTGAACAAGAAATTGTACGACAAGACATGAAGATCAATAGTTATACCATCACTGAGTACAACTTCCCTGAGATCAAGATACAGATAGAAGTCTGATCCGGAACCTATATCAGATCTATTGCCTATCGACTCGGTACACAACTCCATACAGGAGGTATATTAACACAACTACAAAGAACGCAGATCAAAGGGATCCATCTCACCAAAGGCACTGAACAAAAAGACGGGCTATGCTATAGCATTATCGAAGTACCCGAAACACAATCCAAATAAAATTATAGCAGGATATTTCTCTTGTCAACAAATCAGATAAAAGTACTGTACCAGATAGATTTACCCCACACCAAAAACATCTATGAATCATGTTGATCAACAATACCTCGACTTATTACGCAAAATTCTCAATGAATGAGTCGAAAAATGAGATAGAACAGGCACTGGAACCAAATCTATTTTTGGTCATCAGATGCGTTTTGATATAAGCAAAGGCTTTCCTCTTTTGACAACCAAAAAAGTGTTTCTCAAAGGGATCATACATGAACTTCTCTGGTTCCTCGCAGGCGAAACCAATATCAAATATCTAGTAGACAATGATGTGCATATTCGAGATGCTCGACCCTATGATGCATACAAAAAACAATGAATGCCTGCTGGTGATATGGATGAAAAGTCCTTTATTGCAAAGATCAAAGAAGATGCTGATTTTGCAAAAAAATATGCAGATCTAGGACCTGTATATGGATACCAATGGAGAAATTTCAATAGTCAAAACATCGATCAGATTCAGAAAGTCATAGATACTATCAAAACAAACCCAAATTCACGCAGGATTCTAGTTGTTACATACAATCCAGTACAAGCAGACAGTATGCTACTACCACCATGCCATATGATGTTCCAATTTTACGTAGCTGATGGGAAACTAAGTTGTCAGATGTATCAACGCTCCGCCGATGTATTCTTAGGAGTACCTTTCAATATAGCATCATACGCACTATTAACTATGATGATAGCGCAAGTGACATGATTAGAAGCACATGAATTTATCCATGTCTTGGGGGATGCTCATATTTACAATAATCACATCGATCAAGTCAACGAACAACTAAGTAGAGATGCAAAAGATCTACCTACGATGACACTCAATCCTGCGATAAAAAACCTATTTGATTTCACATATGAAGACTTCACGCTCACATGATATGATCCGCACCCAAGCATCAAAGCACCTATAGCAGTATAGTCACGGCAATATCGATAGTATCGTTTGGACTCGTAGGCTGATTTTTCGTAGAACGCTTTGGTATAATGCCTGGATTAGAACGAGTATCTATAATAATGATGTTGGGTATAGCCGCAATATCATACCGAGCCGTCATAAAAAACGCAAAACGATATGGGATAATGTTCCTGATACTCAGCGGGATTATAGCCCTAGTATTTGAATATATCTGAGTACAATATTGTATCCCCTATGGATGTTTTGAGTATGGAAATGTACTTGGTAGTAAAATACTAGAGACTGTCCCATGGACAGTATTTGTAGGATGGACGCCACTCATTATCTGAGTCTACACGATACTCAGACAATACATACATAAGAAACGAATTCTTATACCTCTATGAGCTTTCGTACTTACGTTGATTGACATGGTACTGGATCCTTGAGCTGTCTTACTAGGATTTTGGGCGTTTGATGCAGGCGGGTGGTACTACAATGTACCACGAAGCAATTTTGCTGGTTGGATGATAAGTTGATCTGTATGAATGCTACTAGCGCATAGCATATTAAATAAACAAAAAACTACTATACAACGAACATATAGTACTGGACTAACGCTCTCATTTTTCAACTTCATTGCTATATTTGCGCATATGTGGCTAGCAGGCTTACTATGAACTATACTACTGACAATGTATATATTTTTCGTTTATACACAGCCAAAAAGATAGATATTGACTTATTTTAATTTTAGACTATAATACAAATAATTATTTGTAATGTTTTTGATGCAAAAAGAATATCCCAAACTAGAAATTCCTCAAGATGCAAAATGTATTCGATGACCAAATGAAAGAGGACTTTTTCACGGTCGCACAGATAGTGAAGTATATGTAGACGAAAAAAATAATAGATTATATAAAAAATATCCATACCAACCTAGAGAACTAGTGATCTATCATACTATTCAGACAAATCTTGCCTCACGCGAAGCTATTACATATAATACCAAAAAAGATCCAATTCTAATTGGAGAAAAAAAAATAAATGAAGTAATGGTACAATTTTTACCACTAGGTATAGACGAGATATATACAAGCAATTTTTGATGAACAATAGCTACTCCTAAGTACATTCCAGGTCCAACCGTGATGGATTTGCTAGAAAAGCACACCAATCTAACATGAGTATTTAGATGGATATTTATAGATATAAAAAATAATGTTGGGGAGAGATTAGAACTTCCACATCCAAATTTCTATCCCAATATTAGTCCATCAAACACTAAGTACAAAATACATAACGACACACTATATTTGCTGATTACTGACGTTTGATGACCAGAATTTGGTGTATACGATATGATAAGAAATTTCGAACATCCTCGAAATCAAGAAAAACTCAATTTTCAAAATACTATTACTCCACAAACACAACAAATCATAGATTTATTCTTGCAAAAAGAGCAACAAACCACATCTTCCTAATATGCTCTACTCCTTCAAAAAATCACCCCAAGACTTCATAGTCACCGAACTCCTGGACTTCACATTTGCCGAACAAGGAGATTTTTTCTATATCCTCTTCGAAAAAACAGATCAGAACACAATGGACATAATATCCTATCTCTGAGCAGAACTTAAGTTAACCAGAAAATCATTTGGCATCGCAGGGCTCAAAGACAAAAATGCAGTCACCAGACAACGACTCAGCATCCATCGTAATGATATACCTGATGAACAAAAATTACTGGATACACTAAGCAACAAAGTAAAAATTCTCGAAACACATCGACACACATATCCATTAACGATAGGGAAAAATAGCGGCAATCATTTTTCTATCACCCTCAGGGCACACAAAAAAGTAGACGGCAAGATCAAAAAACACATCAAAGAAAATCTCGCAGCGATAGGGCAAACAGGTTTCCCCAACTGTTTTGGGACACAAAGATTTGGGAGAGGTATGCGCAACTTCCATCGCGCCAAAGATATTTTCCAAAATACCAGTGACATCACCAATGATTTTGAACTCAAATTCAAACTCCAAGCCTACGGTAGTGCTCGATTCAATACCTACGTTCTCGATAGAGTATCAAAAGGATTGTACTATCTCGACGGCGATATCTGTATCAACAAATATCACGCTTACGACATCCAAACAGGTGTTTTGCAGTGAGATAAAATTCAACTTTTTGATTATCAAAAAAGTAGAACAGAACACAATACGCAAACGCATTTTAGTCCAGATAATCTCGGAGAAGTTATCGACTTCGACCCCACTGTGCGAATCCCTACCTGACCAATCCTCTGATACAATTTTCTCACTCCATCCACAGACACTCCTGCCGGAGAATATGAAACACAATTCCTCGACCAAGCACAATTTTTGGAAGAAAAAACACAGAAAGTCTGCCAACAATACAAGATATTCGGTATCAGAAGAGCCTTACGAGTCGTACCACAGGAACTACAGTATTCCTTTGGGACCAACAACGATCTTATCATAGATTTCTCTCTCCCGACCTGAGCTTATGCTACCACACTCCTCGCCTGCGTCTTCCAAGATATCGATGCAAACACCTGCCAATCCAACAATCGAATTCTCCCCACAGCAAAATAGCCCAATAACACAAGTGCCCAACAAGCATTATCACACTTTTCATACACACAAAATAGATTGACTTTTCCCAAAAAAAGAGTATAACAATGTTGTGCCTGATGTGAATCAGTCACAAGTAGATCATTAACAGTTTGCAGACCGTTAATACAGGGGCTAGTCGAAACCTCTTAAACAAATGAGACAACAACGTAAACAACAACAAAACTTCTAAATAACATGAAGAAACTTTTCACAATTTTGAGCTTTTTCGCAACACTTAGTGTTGGTGCTCAAACAACAGTTAATCCAAGTAATTCGAATACTTGCTTCGGACAAAGTGTAACTCTCGTAGCCTCCGTGATGGGGTATGATGCAGACACTCTAAACTTCAACTGGTATCTTGGCACTACCCTTCAAGGTAGCATCAACGACACCATAAACATCACTCCTTCTACTGTAGGAAGCAATACAGTAACTGTGCAGGTAACGGATTCAGTAGGAAGCGGTACACAACCAATTGGAACAATAGCATTTGCTACCATATTTGTGAACTCCAATCCAATTGCCACAGCAAGCAATGGTGGGCCATACTGTCAAAGCAATGGACCCATTCAACTGCAAGCATCTGGTGGTATTAACTACAGTTGGGCTGGACCAAATGGATTTAGCAGCAATGC
>CAYRCS010000018.1:19229-21187 GCA_964422855.1 uncultured Candidatus Peribacteria bacterium | reverse complement strand
CATCCAGATCTCCAGATACTCATTCAAGAAGAACAATCAGACAACACACGAAACTCCTGGACCGTCAAACGACAAGGCACTATTATCGGAAGTATCTACATCAAGTCATCACTCGATATCAATAACACACTCCCTACAATACAAGTAAGTGATACTAACATACAACCACGTATCACCTTTACCGAATGATCTACCAATGGTAGTATCGGCATCTGACTCAGTATCAAAGACACACCACTCGACCCAGAAACATTCGCCTACAAATCCATCCAAAACAGTGACGACGAAAATAACTTCTTAGGATTTAGAGGCGACTTCAAAAACTTAAGCAATTTTGCACAAGGACAAACAGTAGGCGAATCCAACAAAGCATATGCATCTGCATTCTTGATCAACTACGGAGATCCACTCCTCCAGAGAATCAGCAAAAACCGTACCGTCGAACAAACCAATGTCGACGCAGGTATCGGACAGACCATATATAGTGACCCAAACAAAACTATTCTCAAGACTATGTCTGAGGATATAAACAATGACTGACTATCTGATATCATCGTAGCACATACAGATGGTAGTATCAAAGTACTCAAAAATTATGGTGACAGCAAACCATATGATGATGTTGGTAATCTCTTATTGATCGGAGACACAATAGATGATATATTTGTCGGCGATGTAGATGGTAATGGTTACCCAGATATCATCGTACAAACAGCAGAAGCGCAACTTAGAACCTATCTCAATGACCAAGGTATTTTTGATGTCGATGGCAAACTCATATGTTTGAATGTTGCATGATCTGAGACTGATCAAGTCACTTCGGATTTCACTGAAGTACATCAGACATTTATCAAGGACATGGACAACGATGATGACATAGATATCGTGACCAACGATATGGATGGATATATCAAAGTATTCTACGGAGGCAAGACAGCCGGCAAACCCAACTATGTATCAGTGGGAGAAGAAGCTGGATATACCTGTGATCAAAATATGTTTGCGCAGAGACAAGATACCAACATGACGATCGTCAAACGCTTTGGTATCAAAGTCAATCCAACGCTCAAGATCCAAGACAAGTCATTGATGCGTCGAAAATGATTGGCGCTTCCTGCAGAAGATAATCCCAACAATCCACTTGGTAATAGTCTAGATAATCTAGCAGGAGGTACAGGCACAACAGACGCAGCATTACAAATCCTCCAAAACCAATATCAAAACGAACAGATAGATACAGATCAGTTTACTGCAGGTATGAACTCACTCTTACAATCGCAGTGAGCTCTCTCTGCGCTCAATACATTTGATATAGACAGTATCGTAGCAGCTGGTGCGTTTGATCTCCTCCGCTTCACAAGCAATCCATTCAATAAGTTTATTCCTAAGAACGAAACACTTAATAAAGATGAGATAGCATACATAGGAGTATGATTCTTTACAGGAGCAGACAAAGTCAATGTCTACAAATACTATGAAGATCTCAATGGCGATATCCTCAAAGCTGGCGATGAAGTCAAAGTCAGAGTTGTCATAGAAGGTAAGGCAACGACGACAGCTACCTTTGTCGACCAGATACGCTGACCATGGATTATCAATACAAATACCAAGTGAGAGATACTGACATTTGACACAGGGACAGGGACAAGCCAATTACCATCACAAGCAGATATCAATCGAAAACCAGACAATGAAGATTACAATTATATCGTAGACGACATCCCTCTTACTAATGGTAAGATAGTAGAGTTCTCATATATCCTCTACTACCAAGGAGGTACACCAATGCAGATCGATGTGAAGCAAGTCAAACATCCAGACCATGTGGATGATCTATTGGATATCACTGTACAACCACAAGATGCATGTAGCAAATTTATGCGAACATACTTCAATACCAATCAAGGTATTGATAGAAGCTATACAGAAGTATTCACCGACTTGTGGGAAGAGATGGC
>CAYRCS010000018.1:0-19129 GCA_964422855.1 uncultured Candidatus Peribacteria bacterium | reverse complement strand
TAACTTCATAGATCAGTGATTGGCAGGATTGTGTAATGGATTCACCATCGGTGGTGGACAGCCATGTATCCAGCCTCCTATTCCATTCAATATGTCATTCCTCACACCAGGGACATTCAATATATTCTGATGTACATTATTCCAAGACAAGGGATTGCCACTCTTCTTCTTCCCTGGTACAGTATACGTTATGGGAGCTCCTATCCCAATGCCATACGGTCTTACCAATCCAGGTACAGATACATTCTACCGAGCACCAGCTGGTACAAATCCATCCATGATCAGAATATACTTATCTCCAACACTCACAGCACAATTAGGTATGGCAATCTGTCTCTGACCTATGGGAGCGTCAAATGCTATTCCATCTCCATTTAGTCATATAGGAGGTAACTGTATAGTATTCAAGATACCAATGCCATGATGTGGAAGTAGTAATGATACGACAGACGATACCGTCAAGAAAGAAGAGGTAGATCCACGATGGCTAGATGCAGCAAATGTTGGTACCTGTAACAATCCGCCATCTACATATGGAGTCAAACAAGATATCAATAGTCCGATCGCCATATCTCCATTGCAGTTGATGACTCAGTCACCAAATAGTAGCTACCCTGCACCAGCATTACCAGCAAACACTTATGGATTTGGAACTATAAACTTAGACAAAGAACCTATATCTATCCAAGATACATTTGAAACTATTGATGGCCTCAAACTCAAAGCAGGACCCAAGATCAAACTCAAACTCCAAGGTGGTAGTATGAAATGATTGGTCAAATGTTTGATACAAGACTGGCTGGACAATCAGATCAAATATATCATCAACAATCTTAGCCAGATGAGTGTCTGAGTCTACTTCCCAGAACCATCATCATTGGTAGAAGGTTTTGAAAAGGTAGATCTAGCAACGATTACAGAAATGTTCAAAACAAGTACAGGCCTACCATCCAAAAACAAAACAGATATCAAAAAACTCAAAGGCGTAAAGAAGTTAGACGGCTGGGTCAAAAACAAATGGCTCAACCAAGGACAAATGACATACGCAAGCACAGCGTTAGCAAATCCATTCCAAGTTATTAGTAAGGTATTTGCTGATGTAAAGATCATCACTATCTCACAAAAAGACATACCAATTACCATACCAATGATATATGCAGAAGACATTACCAGATACAGTTCGTATCTCCAGACCTGGGTCAAAGTAAATGCAGATATGTTGGAAGAATGGGACAACGCACTCAAATGATTACTCTGTACAGATGAGAATAATAATGTCAGTATGGATGCCTGTCAGACATTTACTGATAGAGAAAAATTAGCACAATTCTTACAATTCAAAGAAGAAAGCCAAGCACTTATATGATCAGTGAGACAAAATCTCAAGACACTAGAACTCTACCAACAATTCCCATTACAACTCTACGAATGGATACATGTCAGTGATAAATACTTAGGTGACATAGCATCTCTCTTGGGTAATTTTGTTGGTACACTCACCATGTGGCTCAACGTCAACGCCAAGAGATTCTCACAATACGTCGACGTCATTATTACACTCATAGGTATACTTAAGACACGACAAGTACTTATAGATTTCACCGTCAATCGAAGTGAGAGCTGTGGATCATGTTCCAATGATAACTACGACTACTATTCATGTACACTATCATTTATATGTCCACAGATTCCTGTTATACCAATCCCTCCATTCAAGATACCAAATATTTTCTTAGATCTATCGCGTATCAATATTGGTATGAATATAACTCTACCAAACTTCATATTTGTACCAACAAGTATTCCTCTTCCACAAATTCCAAACCTACCAGCGCCTCCAACAGTAAGCATCAACTTAGATATGTTTACCATACCAAAAATACCACAACTACCAGCTCCTCCGCAGTTGCCTGCACTTCCAGGATTTATACCACAAGTGAACCTAGAGCTTCCTGTGTTACCGCCAGCCCCAAAACTACCAGCTATATCATCTGCTATCCAGTGAGCATTGACTGCTGCAGAATTTGTCGCTAAGATATTCTGTTTGATCAAAGGACAAGGTATCTGACTTGTAGCAGAAGCATCACTCAAGTCCAAAGTAGAACAGATGACCCAGAGATCTTGGAATGTGCCTATATTCGATTTCCTAGATCTGACAAGTAAAATGCAACAACCGCCATTGCAAGGATTTGACATCCAGATAGACACATTCATAAATCTACAATTTAACTTCGATCAAGTGTTTGGTATATTTGATAGCATAGCAACGGAGATCAACAAAGCGACCAAATCATACATCACACAACCAATGCAAGAAGGTATCGAAAAGGCATCACAAAGCATACAAAACAGTACATCAGGTATACAAAACATACAAAATGGCGTCAACGTAAACGTAGATCTCAATAGTTATGTTCCATCTGCAGGCAAAGAGGTGGCGTCTACAAACGAAGTAGATGCAAACATAGTCAAGAATGATATAAGCAATGCTCTAGCATACTTAGCAGCTCTTGCTCCAGATGACACAAGCATCAGTCATAGTATTCAAGAAACACAAAACACTATCGCATATGATACACAAGTAACTCCAATGATAGAACAGATAGAGTCTATAGGGAAAGAAGCAAATAAAGTCATACAAGACAAACAGACAGAGATTCAAAAACTCCAATCTACCATACAAAACAACTATCCAAAATTCCTAGATGATATCAAAAAACAAAATATCAAACTTGTAGCAGATAATGTTGCCGAAAGATCACGAAGTACTCCATTACTCTCATTAGATAGCAATACAAAGAAATTATTGGCGACACAAGAACATCCTGCTATAACCATATTGGACCAAAACAAACAGATGGCTGATAGATACGAACAAGCATTGGCAAGCAACCATCCAAGTACACTCAATATGAACGCAGGAGATTATAGCAAAACCAAATCATATATCGACGAAGTACAGAAGACTGCTGATAGTGCTTTGGATGTATTGCACCATGCAGAGACAAGTGAAACCACATCAACGGTAACTCTTATGCCAACACAAGATACATCATCTAGCAGAGCTGATATGAGAACACAACTTGCTTTGACAACTGCTCCATCCGTACAATTAGCACAACAAAACAATGGAGGTAATGGAACATGTACCAACTGTAATTCTGCAGCACAACAATCCAGCGATCTATCACAATACATCAATGGCGTCTATATAGAATGAACAAATGGACAAAAAATGATCAATGTCCTCAATTCACAATATAACGCAGAACAAATGTACGATCAAATAGTACAAGATTTCAACGATGACAATACGGACGACATTCTCCTACGAGACAACAACAATATATATATCAAATACGGCGACCAAGATAGCGATGATGGAGCAAACCACTATACCAAGTTCTACCATACAAACGCCTTTGACAATCCACAAGAGCTGTATGATGCGATTGATGGACAGTGATATATCTCTATACAAGAAAGTATCGGACAGTCATTCAAACTCAAAGTTGCAGATACTAACCGATCAGTTAGAAACTTTAGAATCAAAGGCCAATCATTTGATAACATCACATTGTGACGAACCAACAGCGATACGTATGGTATGCAAACAAGTGGATATCTCATCCAGATCAATCATAGATTTGATACATTTAATGATAAAGAACAAATCATAGGAGAAGTAGCTGAGGCAAAAATAGACAAATGATATATTCTTGTTCTTCCAGAAGATACCAGCCTATCTGGAAAGATAAAAATAGATGAATACAACAATGCAAGACTGATTCAAAGTTTAATGACAGGAGTTATATTTGATGTTAAATACTATGATCCTACTGAGCAAGATATTGATATAACGCTGACCAATCTATCTAGACACTGGAAATACGCACAGATCACATCATTGCATCAGGCCAACAACATATTCTACAAAGATGCTCCATGGTCAAATCAAATAGTTGCATGACCACAAATATTGGCAGACGAAGAAGGTCCTATAGTAGAAGGAGTGCTGACAAGAATTTCAACCAATGAAGTCATAGGAAGTGGAGACATACTATCATGATTTGTAGGTACCACATACAAACTCGATATCAATCGAACAGACAATGTTGCAGTCCAAGAAAACTGGATAGTATCAGGTGGAAATATTGCCGATGTACTATCCTGAGCATCACGTACGATGACCAACCTCTATTTCACATGATCACAAGTTCTCAACTACCAAGTATGAGCCAAAGACTTTGATGATAACATCACTACATCACAAATCACACTCAAGATCAACATCCCAACTATAGACATAGTAAGTATCGATGAGATCAATGACTCATTGAGCAATATAACTGCAGAGATTAGTCATGATATAGATCAAGGTAATGTAAGCTTTGAAAAGCAAAGAAGATGAGATCGATCATTACTCACAGGCAATACCAACGGCATAGCAACAACATTCTATCCTATCGGCGTAGGAGACACGATAGTCACAGGATGAGCATATAGCATCGGCAACGATATAGGATTATACAACAATACGCAGCAACAGATCGTACAAATAGATAGTGAAACCGCACACGTACAAACACTTGATCCAAACTATGAATTGCGCGTATATACAACACCTCATGTACCGATCATACATGTACGATGATTCAACGAACAAAGCAATATATTTATGGTATATCTCAATCCACAATCCTTAGCAAACAACAATGCTATCCAAATACTAGACCAGAATTATCAAGCAGTTACATTGGACAGTGAATTTGGATCATTCTCAAACGGCATCTGTATCCAAACCAATAGTAGTTGTATAGCTTATGTAAGTCCAACAGGTACTATCTATATCCCAAGCCCATACAACAACCAAGTAAGTGGAACCTATACATTTGACAATACAGACCAAACAAATATCTATACATTGTTCTACAATAACCAGACAAATCCATTTGCAAAAATTCGCTTTATCGCACAACCTATCGTCCAACAATAATGCGTCAGTACAAACGACTTATAGGTATATTGGCAACTATACTTGCATCAAGTGCATATAGTTTTGCTGTAGAAAGATATGATTGCAAAATAGACTCTCTCATAGGCGAATGAGCAGCAGCACCAAAACAATTAAAAGACAAATTTAGCTATCTATTAGATGAAAAAAGTTTGACTATGGCACTGCAAAACCTGAGAGCGTATTGTGATTCTGCAGATCTTACAACTGAAGAATTATGACAAAATGCAGCAAGTGCAAACAATTTCCCAGAAAGCCCATATCTCTATGATCATATAGTAGACGTAGCAGTCAGAAAACGAGATGGTCGAGAAAAAAACGCTTACAACCTTGCTGTAGATCAGAAAACAGTAGACTATAGAAAATATATGGATGAGATAGCAACGCTACCAGCATGATGAGCACCGGACGGTATCATAAAAAAAATAAAAGAACTCTGGATTCCACAAAACACTCCTAGTATAAAAAGCTATAGTAAAAAGGTATGTGATACAGAAAACCGAAGTGATTTAAAAAACAAAACACTCTATGAAAAATTAGCGAATATATGTACTATATCCAGATGTGCATATGACGCAATGGTCAAAGATATAGACAAAAAAGATTCAGGGTTAGCAACAGCAATAGGATACAAAAATTGTCAAACCATGATAAGTAATAAAATATATAGTGAATTTACATATATGAACAGCGTCATAAACGAAGCAGCAAATCGCAAATTACAAAAAAACATCAACGAATATCTCACCAATTATTTTGCACGTGATAGACTGATCAACCTGCAAAACAAAATTGGAGAAACCTATGATGCATTTGCAGTAGTCAACAGATTTGTCCAAGAGTGAACCAAAGAATGTAGTGGATAATAATTTATTTACCCTATCGTCCTATGACACCAAAAAAAATATGCTTACTCCTCTGTCTAGCCGGCACCATAAGCATAACACACACATATGCACAAGGCAATCCTGCAAACAATTTTTTCATTATCCCAGAAGCAACAAGTGGTGGACAAGTAACAACAGATGTGGATGATGTAGGCAGCAAAGCTGGTAATGTTACTAACAGATACCGTGAGATAGCAGAGATGACTGGACGCAGTGTAGGCGACCAACTAGCTTCAGGTATTATGTCTCGGGATACATTACTAGATTATCTCGTATATTTGATCAGATTTATATCACAGATAGGTATATTAATAGGTGCTGTACAAATTATCATAGCAGGATACAAATACGCCGTCGCAGTATTCAATTGAGCAGACGCCCAAGGAGCCAACGACAATATAAGAAGCGCGATTACAGGAGTGGCGATCATAGCTGTATCCTATTGATTTATGAGAATTCTAACAAACGCTTTCTTATAGAAATTAGTTTCCTTTTTCTATCTTCTTTTTCAAGCCTCCAGCCAAACTATTGATATCGAGTAATTTTTCATAAGCAAATATCCAGAACTGTAGATTGTTGTCTAAGAAGGAGGCTACTTCGGTATTGATAGTACTAGCATTAGTAAGCTTTTGGCGCATTTGATCAAAAGCCTGAGTAGAAGCAACTCCAGTTAACGATAAATCTAAAGCCTTACGCTCCTTATCTATAAGTTTTTGCAAACTAGTAGTATTGGTAATTCATTGTGCCAGAGCTTTTTGATAAGCTATATCTGCAGTAACGACATATTTATTTCTCTCGTGTGGAGAAGTAGGATCACTTCATCTACGCAACAATTGCTTTTCTTTTGCAGCATTACTAGAACCCAAAACATCTTTTGCAACCGATGCTGGAGTATTGTCATACGACGGCTTAGTCCCAACTCTAATACTAAATGCAAACAGATCTCCAAATTTGTTTTTTTTCATAGATGAGTCCAAAAACTCTTTGGTTTTGACAGTTTTAAAGAGCTGCCCACTCTGTCTCATCGTAGTAAATATGTTTCTGATTTCAGTAAATATTTCTTCTATACTATAGACTCTCTTATTTTTTTTCATCTGCGTTGCGGCTGGAGCTACACGACAAAATCTAACAGCAAAAGCTCATTTTGGTATACTCACCCCAGCCTTATCTGTAGCGTCATTACCAAGTGCTGGGCTTTCAAATTTGCTACATAGACAAGCTGACTGACAGACAAGCATATCCAAAAACGGCAAGGAACTACACTCAGACAAACACGATTGGACATCTGCATCATCTGGACCAGATGAGAGATCAAATGCTTTGTCGACTGCGGTATTAATAGCCATTTCTACTTGTTGCTGTGTAGGATTATCAACACCTGAAATAGCTAATGGTATCAAAGCTCATACCGCATCTACCAAAAGGTTTGGACTAATCGCAGTATAATAATCTTTGCTAATAGCATCATAGACATCTGATGGGACGGGAGTAGCAAATATATCATCAACAGCATCCGGAACCAACAATCATGATGACGCCAATACAATTCATGATGAACCAACCACGCCACTTAATGCATAAGGAGCTATACAGGCATTACTTCATAAGAAATCTAAACTCACACTCGAAGATCACAAAACATCAGCAGAAGATGTGTCGACCGTACCATTTATCTGATCAATAACGATATCTATATTTTGATCATCACTAGGAGATCCCACAGTAGGATTACCATCACTTGGCGTAAAATAGCTATCGTAAACATCCTGAAAACTAATCCCTAGAGGAGATATAGTATCCACAGATGTAGTAGGATTATTACTAGGAGATGTCACTCACATATTGATAGTAAACAAACCTGTACTAGTAGTATAATTTTGACTATTATCTGTCGGGAAATCAGCAAGTCATCCTCCGCCCAAACCTCACAATCCTCCAAACAGAGAGCCCAGACTTGGCATACCATAGAACACGGTAGTAAGAGGTGGCTTGTATCATTCAAACATAATCCTTCCTATCTCAGCTATATCGACTAGAAGATCAAAATCACTGTCGTCTAGTGTTCCATTTTGGAAAAATTCAGTACCATAAGTATCGTTAGACAATGCGTTAAAGAACGATGAAGCATTGCTTGCTCTTTGAAAAATTTGTGACACCACTTCTTCACAATCTTGGATATCTTCAATATACAGAGCATTACTTGCAGTACTAAATCACGTCCCAATACACGTATTTATTTCTTTACAGACAGTTGCTTTGTTATAGTCTTTAGTGATAGGTATAATCAGTTCCTTACCTTCCTGCTCAAAAAGATCCTTGAGAGAATTTCTAAAGGTAGTATTGATAGAATACAACACTATGGATATATCCTCTTGATTTATACCATTACAAGCTGGAAGAACATTGGTCGAACCTCCTATTTTATAGCTACGAAAATACTTCACCGTCTGAGCCAATGCTTCAGCAGACGGCTGGAAAGTTTGTTTTTTTACTGTCTTCATAGCTTTGTCATACAAGGAACTAACGCTAGATTTCCCAGGCACATTACTAAGCGTCCCATCAGCATCAAGCTTGGTCATCATCTCATCCAAGGCAGCTCCTATACTAATAGCAAAAGTATGTCCCATGGTCACAGAACCTAGAATAACACATATAATCATCAATTTACTACTCAGGTTTTTGAACATTTTTTAGTTTATCATGCAAAGTATATAGTGGCGTTACTGCCTTGATCAATTCTTTTCTCAACTTAAACAAATCCTCATAGTACGCAAGTAAGCCTATGTGAAGTGGGAATGTGATACGCAATTCATGCAGCATACCCAATGACATCCCCAATGCTTGCTTAGACCATGATACATAGTTCCCTATAGACTGACTAACCATAAGTCTCTTAGCGCTAAGAGCAGATGCTTCTCTATATTGATCTGGGAATATAGTACGATCTGTTTGGATCACATAATCATAATATGTAAGAAAAAGACGATAGAAGAAATGCTCCTGCATAACTAAATTAAGGAAGCTTTTATATGGAGTAGCTTGTTTGGGAGCAAAAGCACATGGTAAGACAGGATACAATGATCATGAAGCAGCAGACACACAAACTTTTGGCAAATCAAAAGTAGATTTAATACTCTCCTGCATTTTTTTAGCATCAATAACAGCTACCGATGACCATAAGTTTTGACCATTTTTGACATATTTTTCTAGGCGCTTCTGTGTTGTAGGATAGGTACAATTACCATCAGGACAAATATCAAGTCATACAAGATATTTTTTAGTAAATTCTTCTGTTCTCGCTTTTGCACTATCTCCATCTAAATTCGCGCCATAGATCTGGGCTTGAAACATATCTATATATGTCGACATAATATCGTTATAAACACGGAAGAATTGCTGCGGAATATTACAAAATTGCAAACCTCCAAGTGGATTGCATATTCATTCGGTTTCATGTTTTTCTTGGATAGTAATACCATACTGTTCCCAAGTACGACGCTTGATAAAATCATATTTGGTCTCATCAGCTAGCAAACTAAGTGATCACTCCTTTAGGTCGCTACACAACACATATAAAAACATAGATTGCTTGGGATCAAAGAGATATGTACTATTAAGAGTTCCATTAGATGAAGCTGGAGGCATAGCCATAATTGTACGACAAAAATGTTGCACCATTGTTTTGATCCCATTAGAGAAATTTACTTTTGTAGACAACTGATTTGATAATTCTTTAGCAAAATCTGTAGAACCAGAAAGTGAAGCAGCAGATGCAGCCGTTAGAGACAAGACAATAGATAGACAAATACCAACAATATAACGCATCTATATCACACAAATAAACACTAATACCAACAAGTTCCTCCTTTATTTTGACATTGCAACTCACATGACTTACCAAGATTATATAACAGCATACCCTGTGTATCTTTGGTGCCTATAACATCCCTAATCCCTTGCAGCTGTAAAGCAAGTTTTGGTATATAGAGAGTAACATCATAGTTTTCTTGGACAAGACCATCATTTGCAGCTATCATCTCTCCCACGTCAATATTTACGGCAAGGAAACGGTCTCTAAGGGCCTCTTTATATGCTGCATTAGCTTTCTTTGCAATTATTGCTTTATCGATAGCCTCACTCTGCAGAGCAAGATCAGTGATAGAAGTATTGGTCGCTTCTGATATAGTTTGATATTCCATAGTTTCTTTTTGACTAGCTCCATAATCTTTTTTTGAAAGATCAGCAAAGGGATTTGAGATGCTTCATTGGTTATCTACTCTGACTGGCTCTCATTTGAGTAATTGTCAGATATCCTGTACTCCCAAACCTTGTCCATCTTGAATTCTTTTGTAGTCAGAGCCATACAATGCTCTGAGCAACTGGTCTTCTTTCGAAAGACTTTCCTTTGTATCATATTTGACCTTAAGTTTGTTGTACACCTTACCTCACTTTGCACCAAATGCATTCATCAAGTCAAAGACAGATCTTTCCATGGTATTGATAGCATTTTTTGCACCAGCAATATTTTCTTTGCTCAGATTTTTAATACTATCCGCAAATCATTTGAGATTGCCCGCACACTTATCTCATGCTCTCGAACAGATATACTGTTGTTTCATCGTATTGAGAGAATCAACATTAAACTTAATTCGAACAAGCGCATGCTCTCCATCAACAGGAGCAGGTATTTCACGAGACAGAGCTGTTATAGAATTGAGCGAAAGAAATCACTTCATCATATTATTTGCTGCCTTGAGAGCATTAAGCAGATCGGCATAAGTAGCTTCTGGAGCAATAACAAAACCAGATAAAATCTTATCAGTCTTAGCATCAGCAAAATGTTTTTCTATCTGCACTCTATCACTGGCCGCAATCTCTTGCAACCATCAAGCAGCTGCTCAGAGAGCAAAATTTTTATCTTGTATCTTATTATCAAGCTTCTGTAGAGTAGATCGATCCCTCACAATAGCTTCTCCCTGGAAAAGAATGGCCAAACCAAGAAAACCATCAAATCACACCATATCCACAGCATCAGACAACAACACATACGATGTGGCAAGCGAAGCCTGAGCTGCCTGATTCATAGCTCTTGTTGTTCTTTGTAATCATCTTTCTATGGCATTTTGTTCTTGTGTAGGATAATCCAATATTTGTGATTGAAACAATCATGGCACAGTATTACGGCCCAATCATCAGCCATCATCACCGACAGTTTGTATAGATCACAGCACCTTAGTTACAAACTCAGTATAATCAGAAAATAACTTAGCAGGAGAACCACAAGTTACACATTGATTTTGTGCAAAAGTGCTGCCAGTAAATCCAAGAGACAAGACAAAGAGTATGAGCAACAAACGACGCATAAGATAGGTCTTGTATAAACAAGATATCTTGTATGCTTTCAACAAAAAAATACCACCCATAGGCAGTATTTTTTGTTGACTTTTTGTTTTTAGTACTTAATTCTTGTTGTGTCCCAAGGCCTCCAGTCACTATCATAATTTTTGATTAGAGCAAGATCTTTGGATCCGGCAAAAAGATATGAATTATCAAAGAGCGCCGCAAAGAGATTATATTTTTTCTCTAAGGCAGCATTGTTAGCTGCCCAGAAGCGGAAAAGCGCATTATGATTGAGATACAAATTGAGACACTCTGCAAAATCTTCAAATGGATTACTCATGCCATAGCCACTACAAAAATCTGAAGAATACGATAATGCATGTCTCTTATATTCATCTTTCCATGACAAAGCATAGAAATCTATAGACCAATCATCAGCAGCAAACTGAACTGCTCCAAACTCAGTATAATCAAAATTTTTGGAACGACTTACTCACTGTATCACTCATAGATCGATAACATGTCATATCTCATGAGTTAAAACCTCCAAAAACTCTTCGTATGATCAAATAATTTGTGTATTGATAGTAATATTATGCCAATCAGCACCGCCTCTTCTGAGTCATCCAACAGTATTTATATCAATAGATTCCAACACATCGTCCAAAGAATCAAATTGACTCGCAAGCAAATTATTAATAGCATCCACGACATAGACGATAAGAGAAAAGTAGACATACTTATCCTTATGTGAGATTTCTCAAATAAAAGTTATCTTAGAACACAGATCTGAATTTTCATCACAGATATATTGAAATTTTTCCGCAAAAACCATGTCTTCTGTATCAGCTCATAGATTGTGGACTTCAGGATACAGTGTTTGTACAACATCTTGTACCAAAGCATCACCAGAACTCAATAATACAGAGTTATATATTACTCCACTTTGTGATAAAAAATTTTCTTGAGGCACATCAGCCAAACGATAGCCAACTTCTTCTGTCTTTCGAGTCAAACCCAAAAACACGACAATAGCAACAACTACAATCTTATAAACAAACAACAGACGAGATTTGCTACTGAGATCCATACCACGACAAATCTGCTAAAATCAAGGATTCGCTTGATCATTTTATAAACAAAACAATCGTTTTATCAACAATAATGCCCTTCGACAACAATTGGAGATAGAAGGCATATCCTCATACCAAAACAAACGAATCTTCAGACTGGACTTTGTATATATGCTTGCCTGATCATCAGGTCACATTTTCAACTCCCAGATAATAATCAGAACCAAACGTTTTGTGCCCAAATAATGTAGAAAATACCTGTGTCGACAGATCCTTCTGTGCACTCACTACAAAGAAGCGACGCATACCTTTATCGTGGTCATGTTGGAGCATATTTGCCAATTGCGACACAGTAGACACGCGCCCCAATGTTTGTTTTACTCCTTCGACACTATGGAACATATAACTAGTAGCAAAGTGATCTATATAATCCACAAACTCTGGTCGAGCGGTAAATTGTGTACTATCATGGAAAACAAACTGTACATACGATCCCTGCATCATCTTTTCAACACGCTGCGACACGGTAAATATCTTTTGAAATTGTTGATGATGATAGGCGATATCTTCAAGGACACGAGCACTAAAATAAGGGGTTAACGATTCATAGAGAGTCAAATATTTTGCATACAAAACAGAACTATAACGGAAAGCACTATGATCCAGTATAGGATCCAATTGCATGACAGTACGCGGAGTTCAAGTAAAGAGTCTCTTTACTTCTATGCTCAATACTCAGAGCATCACTTGCATAAATCCATAGAATCCCTGCAAAGCATTTTTCTTTTCCTGATAATCTTCAGATCATATCTGTACACACAAGTCAAACACATAATCCAACTTTTCTACAAAATCAAGATAGTACAAAGGATTGTAAGCTTCTGCCTTATAATCATTGTAGGTCTTGTGCCACCGATCCGCATCAAAAAAACACAAAGTGTAGTCCTTATACTCTGCAATATTTGTATCCAAAACATTATACAATCCTCCATGAGTACACAATATCAAGGGATGTTGTTCACGTACTCCAGGGTCAGAGAGAAAGTAATATATCCAATACTCATCACGTACACGCAAATCCAAAATACCAAATTTTTGGAACAGATGTGAACAGTATTTTATAATAAAATACACTTCTGATCTACTAAAATACTGCTTACCAAGAAATGCAGCAAATCTTTTGGGATCGATAAGTTGTGACGACTGCAAAAATCAGATACCACCATATCATTGATTTTGTAAAAAACGCTTAGCTATATCCAACTTATTTTTATGAGAAAATGACCATATCATCTTAGTCCCTCACAGAAGAGATGACCACAAATCATTATGATCCAATCATCCTACCTGCTCGTGCACAATACCTCACACTTGCCTATTTGCAAAAAAGGGAGCCTCTTGGGCAAATTGTTTGGGGGCACGAGACATTTTTTGCAAGGCGGGCAAAGATAATGATCCTGTATATGCCGATCAAGCTACAATACTAATAGACACAAAGATATCATCCACCTGTGTAGATACATGCTGCAGTACAGAAAAGTAGCGTGCCAATTCTTGGACATAATCAACACAATACAAGAAAACAACGGCGGCACAGATACAATCATACAATGCATCATGAAATTTTTTTTCATCACTCATGTGATGCATCTTCCAGTAATCTCCAAAACGTTGAAATTTTTGCAAATATTCAGACAAAACATCGAGTGCATAACTAGGAGCAAAATGCACCAAACACTGAGTTAATGGAAAGGTATCTATACTTGCATAATATGCTAGTTTGCCAAAATATTTTTCAACGAATTGGATATCAAATGATATATTGTGTCCTATAAGGATAACATCATCACCAAAATATGGCAATACTTGATCGGCCAATGATTGCAGAGATGGAGCTGTAGCAAAAGATTCCAAAGTAAACCCGGTGATATAGGTGACTATTTCTTTCATAGATGCAACATCGCGTTCTGGTTTTACCAAAGACTGAAATGAGGACAGCATCTTCCCATCACAAGAAATTTCATACAATCAAATCTGAATAATGTCATCATTATCATGATGCAATCCTGTAGTCTCTACATCCAAGAAAACATATCTATATCATTGTTTGAGCATACATATACAGTCAATAAACTACGAATCATATTCTACTTCCAAAGCTATCTGATCGGGAACAATATTTTTGGGAACCACTACTTCAAGCACATTTTCTGCTGTCAGCTTGCTATGAATTTTATCGAAATAGACTTGTGCGGGGAGATCAATAATCTGCACAATAGGTCATCGATAACATTGTTGTTTGAGTGGAATAAGATTATTCTTGAGAACAAATCACTTTCTTTCTCAACTAATTTCCAATCTATAGTTTTTGATACGAAGTTTAAGACTATCTTTTTTGACACCACTCAATGGCATAATAATAACAATTTCTTGTGGAGATTCATAAATATCATAAGGAATATGGGGACTAACTTGTTTTGCCATATAAATAATATAGATAATAAGTAAAGTTTAATGTGATTTTCTACCCTTTTCAAACAATTCTTCTATCTTGTCTCTCTTTTCCTCAGGATTGACAACATAATAAACCATAGCCTCTCATAAATCCGAGTCAACTCATTCAGATAAGAAGATAATATCCCCATTGTTAAACAAAGCATAGAGTAATGTAGATTTTTTTACATTTACCGTCCTAATATTTTCTATATTCATAGCTGAGGTTGTTCTATACAATATCCCTCTCTGATTATATAAGAAGACTCCAGTTGGAGTAACAATAGTAAAATCACAATAATAGTCTATAAGTCTTTTGATAATAGGTGCCAAAAGCAAAAGATATATAAGTGTTATAAATGCGATCAAAACATTGCTAATAACAAGATCCTTATGGTCTCTAAAGAAAGAAATACCATACAAAAGAAAAACAAACACAATGGTATACAACAAAAAAGGAAGATTAACTTCGATCCAAAGGAATAATGAGCTTCTATTTATAACCAAGACATTATCACGACCATGCTCCATAACAAACTTGGTCACAACATCACTTTTGTAGTTTGTATCAAAGTTAGAAAATATTTTCATAGATATAGAGGCAAACAAACCAAAACCATGCGCCTATCAAATCTTCAATACATCAAAGTACCAAAAGTATACAAAAAAAGTGTGTGATTACAAGAACCAACACACTCTGAAAATATGCTAATTACATCTTTAGAAAAAACCGAACGTAGGCAACAATCTGACATATACTTTTCATATAATATTCCCATAGGGCACATTGTACGTAGCTCATTTATAGCATCACAATCCGAAACAACAAGATGAATCAGTACTAAATCCTCTGTTGTCTCCCAAGACAAACAAACTACCAGTATCTACAGAGAACTCTGTCAATCAACATCTAGCCTTTGTTTCTAGATCTGCTGGCAAATATGTTTCATCAAGTTCCTGACAATTAAGTTTATCAGAACATACATAGACATTACCCTTTTCGATCTTCACTGTTTCACCAGGAAGGCCTACAATTCTTTTGATATAGGGTATATTTTTCCCAGGAGGTACAAACACCACTACATCTCATCTCTCCCATGGACTTATTCTTGGAGATATCTTATCAACAATAATGAAATCATTTTCTTCAAAGGTAGGAGACATGCTAGCTCCCACTACAGTATATGGATTTGCAACAAAAAATCTGATACACAATACTATACCACCCACAAATATCAAAAAAGCAAATATATCAAACACATCCAATGCAAACTCTACAATCTTATCTCTCGATATCAACATACAAATACAGGCAATCAATAATATAAAATACAAACAACACTTCTAGAACGGCACTTCATCATCTACATGATCAGGTATTTTTTCCAATTTATCTTCACCGACTAGATGAGCATTTTCTTCCCCTTCTTCACCTCTTGGATCCAAGAAGATAAAGTTGTCGACAATAATTTCCGTGGCAAACTTTTCTACACCACTGGTATCTTGCCACTTTCTTGTTCTGAGTCTTCCTTCGATATAAATCCTCTTCCCCTTGTGCAGATACTTGGTCAATACTTCAGCACCTTTACCATAACATACACATCTATGGTATTCTGCATCTTCCATCATATTCCCTTCTTTGTTTTTGAATTTTCTGTTGGTTGCAACAGTGAAATTCGCAACAGCAGTGCCACTTGATTCAATAGTCTTGATTTGGAGGTTGCTTGTGGCTCTTCCAATAATCATTACCTTATTCAAATCCATGATCACATGAGATTAGGAGGATAAAATATCTCTAGGATACACTGTATGTACACAACAAAGACACAAAATCAATTGATTTTATAAAGGATATATATACACATGCAGCACGTGCTTCGCATCAAAGCACCTATCACAACACGCCCAGGTGATGGAATTGGTAGACATGCTAGACTCAAAATCTGGTGTCCTTACGGATGTGGGGGTTCGAGTCCCCCCCTGGGTACCATCAAAAACAGTCTCACTATCGAGTGAGATTTTTTTGTTATAGAATTACAGATGTTTGTATACCCTACTCAACCAATATAACGACCCAGTAATCACTACCACTTCATCCTCTCCCACATATTTTTCCATAGCACGAAAAAACTCGGTAGGATCCAGACACTCCTCTACAGAGGCAGTAGATAAATAATTTGTGACCTGCTCTATATCGACATTATGAAACGACATATCCTGTGCTCCTGCAAATGATCATAATACGAATTTTTGAGACAAATCAGACATAATACCCAACATTTCTTCTCGGTCTTTTCATTGTTTAAATGCAGAGTACCGTACAACATTTTTCCCAGGATACAAAACACGCAAAGTATCGACCAATGCTTGCATTTTCTGTGGATTGTGCGCTCCATCCAAGACAACTGTCTTTCATCCAATAGTACGCACATCACATCTCCCTACAAATCATGATTGTAACAATCCAGCTCTCGCTTTCGTTCGATCAAAATTATCTATAAACAATTGACTTGCACTGATTGCCAACGCAGCATTTTCTGCTTGGAAAAGTCAGACCAATGCAAGGCGGATATTTTTTTGCATCTCATCGTTTTCATCGACATAATCAAACACAGTCTCCCCATCTTCTATGCGGACATGTGTATAATCATGCTCTGTGATCCAACATAGTTCAGCTCATCTTTCTTCTGCCCCTTGCATAATGACTTGATTGCACACATCCTCACTTTGATGCAAAGCCACCACTCTCGATCCAGGCAATATAATACCGACATCATTACTCGCAATCTCTTCCAAAGTGTTACCCAAGACATCTTGATGATCATATCATTGCCTCGTGATCACAGAAATCTTATTTTGTCTACTTACAATATTACTACCATCGTAGGTTCATCCCATACCAACCTCTACCACAGCGACATCTACTTTAGCCAATGCAAAACACAGATATGCAAAGACGATCATCACCTCATAATACGAAGGATCGCCATACTGCGAGGCGCGACATTGTTCGACAGCATCTACAATTTTTTCTGCAGCGGCAAAAATAATGCCGTCTGATACAAACATATTATTAACCTGGGTTCTCTCACGCCAATCCAACAAATGCGGTGACACATGCAGTCAGACTTTGAGTCCATGTGCTTGCAAGATACGAGACGTCATATACGCAGTAGAGCCTTTACCTGATGTCCCAGCAATATGAATGACAGGATATGCATCTTGTGGATTGCCGACCTGCAACGACAAAAACTTTACTCTCTCTAGACCAAATGCACCAAATTGAGTAGGTGGCGACTGAAGAAGAGCAAGAAAATAATTATATATATCCGAAAGATTCATTAGGGAATCATAGCATCTAAAGGACTTTGTATCTTATCTAGAGCAGGTTGCATTACATGTGTATAGATCTGTGTCGTACGGATATTGGCATGTCCCAATAATGCTTGCACATAACGAATATCAGTTCCCTGTTCAAGTAAATGTGTTGCAAAACTATGACGCAGGCTATGAAAGGTTACATCCTTTTTGATACCAACTCTCTTGATAGCTTGATAAAATACATTTTGCGCTGTTCTATCTACTACCGGTCCTCATCTCTCGGAGATAATCACCAGATCATCTGAGTCATGTCCTGCAATAACCTGCAAAAATAACTGCCTGATATTCTGTGGTAAAATAGTAGTACGATCTTTTTGTCCTTTTGCTCATTTGAGGTGAATAGTATTCCTATCTAGATCAACATCTTTGATCTTGAGAGAAATAATTTCACTCAACCTGAGTCATGCACCATAGGTTAGAGAAAGGAGTAGTTTGTGCTTAAGGTTTTTGGTTAAGTTGAGCATTTGCTGTACTTCCTGTATACTGAGTATGACAGGCAATTTTCTGGGTTCTTTGGATAGTCTGATCTGTGGAAAATCATATTTTTTGAGTATATGTTTGACAAAGTTTTTGATAGCATCTTTGTAAAGATTGATGGTTTTGGGTGCTTTGTTTTTGGATTGGAGATGGATAGTAAATTGTATAATATCTTCATGAATAATCAACTGAGGATCTTTCCCATGTCGCTTGAGAAAAACCTCAACACATGTACTATAGATATCTATAGTTCTGGGGCTATAATTTTGATACTTAAGAGAATCTTGTAGCTGCTGGATATACTGTTGCATATCTTATGAAAATAGCTAAAAAAAATTGTATAGCGTCATCATGTTGTTTTCTATACAAAAATATGTATATAACAAGACATATTTTCGTACAGAAACGAGTTAGATGAAATCTCCTTTTGTATATTTTAAACCAGAACTTTTTTATAAATTAAT